>NZZG01000067.1 GCA_002698575.1 Pimelobacter sp.
CGGACCTCATGCGTCGAGCAGGGCACCGTTGACGACGACCACGCCGTCACCGTACGCCTCGTCGGCGTAGGCCTGCAGGCTCCCGTCGTCGTAGACGACGTCGACGAGCACGTGCCCGGCCTCGTCGGCGTAGGACCCCTGGTAGCCGGGGAGCTCCTCGGACAGCGCCCGGGAGATGTCGTCCAGCTCGGCGGCGCTGTAGTCGACCGTCGGCTCCGGCAGCTCGACCGGCGTCGGCATCATCGGGTCATAGAGCGGTCCGGGGATCGAGTTCGTCACGGTGAAGGCGCTGCCGTCCCAGGTGCCGGTGACGGCGAAGGTGCCCCACCGCACCTGTCCCTGCTGGTCGAAGACGCCGTCCTGCGCCGCCCAGTCCCAGTTGGTGATCCGCGGACCACCGCACTGGGGCGGGTACGACTCGGCGATCGCGCCCAGGCACAGCTCGGCACCGTCACCGGTGTCCATCACGGTCGGCAGTCCGGCAGAGCGCACCTCCCCCGCCGAGGCGGGGACCGCGGAGGGCGGCGTCGGCGGGTCGGCCGGAGCCCCGGGCGCGGCCGGGTCGGAGGCGGTCGCCGGGCCGTCGTCCCCGCTGCAGGCGGATACGCAGAGGCTGAGCGCAAGGACCAGGGCGGGGGCGACGAGTGAGGTCTTCATGGCTCTAGGACGCCTCCGGGAGGCACCCGGTTCCCGGCGGGTCAGGGCAGCCGGTCGACCAGGTCGGCGACCGGCGCCAACGACCCCGTGTAGAACGGGATCTCCTCGCGCACGTGACGCCGGGCCCGCGAGGCCCGCAGGTCGCGCATGAGGTCGACGATCCGGTGGAGGTCGTCGGCCTCGAAGGCCAGCATCCACTCGTAGTCCCCCAGACCGAAGGACGCCACCGTGTTGGCGCGCACGTCGGGGTAGGGCCGGGCCTGCATGCCGTGCTCCTTGAGCATGTCGCGCCGCTCCTCGTCCGGGAGCAGGTACCACTCGTAGGAACGGACGAACGGGTAGACGCACACGTGGGCACGGGCGGGCTCGCCGTCGAGGAAGGCCGGCACGTGGGACTTGTTGAACTCCGCCGGGCGGTGCAGGGCCATCTGCGACCAGACCGGGGCGAGCCGCGAGCCGAACGCCGTACGACGGAAGCGGTGGTAGGCCGCCTGCAGGTCCTCCGAGCGGGCGGAGTGCCACCAGATCATCACGTCGGCGTCCGCGCGCAGACCGCTGACGTCGTAGACCCCCCGGACCACCACGTCGTCGGCGCCGAGGGACGCGAAGAGCTTGTCGACCTCGGCCCCCTCCGCCGTCCGGTCGGCGTCCGCCCCGAGCACCTCGTCGAGCCGGAAGACCGACCACATCGTGTAACGGATCGAGTCGTTGATCTCTCGCAGCCGGGCGGCGTTGGTCTGGGAGTCGCTCATGTGCATCATTGTGCCGTGATGACCCAGATCACCAGCGTCCTGTCCGTGCTTCCCGTAGCTCCCGTCGCACCCCGGCGTTGACCCGACGTGGGTAGGGGGAGATTCTCGCGCGGCGGAGCCGTGCTCTCGCTGGTGTTCGCCGTGCTGGTCGGACTGCTGGCGACCGTGACCACCGTGCTCGTCTCGTCGTCGACCCCGACGAGTGCCGGCCCGGAGCCGACGGCCCCCGCCTCGAGCGGCGCCGGCGAGGCCGCGGCCGAGATCCGGCTCACCTCGGGCGAGCCGATCAGCCCGCGCTCCGCCGACGAGGCCCCGGAGCCCACGACTACCACGCCCGTGCTGCCCGGCCGTTGCCTGGACGACGGGGACACGCTGCCCAGCCGTCCGGGCGCGTGCGCGCTGACGTCGTACGGCAAGAAGCGTCCGACCGTCGTGGTGTGGGGCGACTCCCACGCGTGGCAGCAGCTGCCCGCACTGCGCGCCCAGGCCGAGCGCACCCGCACCAACCTGGTGGCGTTCGTGATGGGCGCGTGCCCTCCCATGGACCTGAGGAGCCTCGGCTACCGCGGGCTGTGTGTCAGGCAGACCGAGAAGGCCCTGACGTTCATCGGCAAGCGGGTCCAGCGTGAGCGGCCGGTCAAGGTCGTGCTCGGTGGGTTCTGGGAGCTCTACCGCGACTACGACGCCCGCGGCGCAGCAGGCTGGGAGCCGACCGACGCCCACGACCGCTTCCTGCTCGCCCGCGCCGAGATGTTCGCCGCCGGCGGCGGGCGGCTCTTCCGGGTGCTCGGCCGGCGCCAGGTCGCCACGGCGGCGATCGCACAGGCCCCCTGGGTCAGCGAGAGTGCTCCCGCGTGCGCTGCCGGCGAGCAGCCCTACGCGTGCGACCTCCCGCGCACCACCGCCATCCCGGACGAGGCCGAGACCGCCCAGTGGGTGCAGGACCAGCTGGGCAGGATCCGGGTCTCGGGCTACATCGACACCTCGCGCTTCGTCTGCGACGCCTCCGTGTGCCACCCCTCGCTCGACGGACAGCCGGTCTACCTCGACGAGCTGCACCTCGACCCGGCCGTCACCGCCTCGTTCGCCCCGGAGTACCGCGACCTGTTCCGCTAGGAGTCGGTGAGGGCTGCGGCAGCCGCGTGGCCCGACGCGATGCAGGCTGCGATCCCCACGCCGTCGTACGCCGCCCCGCACACCGCCAGGCCGGGCACCTTCTCGACCGAGGCCCGGATCCGGGCCACCCGGTCGAGGTGACCCACGGCGTACTGCGGGAGACCTCCGCCCCAGCGCTGCACGTGGGTGTCGACGGGGGCCGCCTCCAGGCCCACCGCCTCGCGCAGGTCGCCGAGCGAGGCGGCGACCAGCTCGTCGTCGGAGCACTGCAGGGTGCGCTCGTCGCCGAGACGACCCATCGAGGTGCGCAGCAGGGCGAGGTCCCCGCCGGCCTCGCGCACCCAGTCCCACTTGGCGAAGGAGAAGGTCGCGGCCTTGATCCGGCGGCCGTCGATCGGAGGGACCAGGAAGCCGGAGGCCGCCTCCATGCCCGGGGGGAGCCCGGTCATCGGCAGCGCGAGGGTCACGACCGTCATCGAGGCGTAGTCGATAGCCGCGAGCTCGGTGGCTGCCGCCGGAGCCAGGTCGGCCAGCAACCGGCTGGACGGGGCGGCCGGCACCCCCAGGACCACCAGGTCGGCCTCGAGGAGCTCCTGGGCCGGGACCGGTCCGGTGGTGAGGCGGAACCCGCGGGTCGTGCGCTCGAGGGAGCGCACCGTCGTCGAGGTCCGGACGTCGAGCCCGGCGGCGAGGGCGTCGACGAGGCCGCCCATCCCCCCAGCGAGGCCCGCGAACACCGGGACGTCGGACGTCGGCACGGCCGAGGCGTGCTCGACGATGCCGCCGCGGCGGGCCAGGTCGAGCAGCAGCGGCATGGCCGCCTGCGCGGAGATGCCGCGCGCGTAGCCGGCGTACACCCCGCCGAGCAGCGGCTCCACGAGCCGGTCGACCACCTCCTCGCCGTATTCCTCGGCAACCACCTCACCGACCGACACGTCCGAGTCGGGCAGTCCTCCGGAGTACCGGTGGCGGGCCCGGACCATGCCCTCCGGCGAGAGGATCCCGGAGGCCTCCAGCTGGTCGAGGTCGAGCGGCGCCCCCATCAGGGTGCGGGGCAGCGGTCGCAGGGCGCCCCGGGTCCAGATCCGCGACGTGGCACCGGTGGGATGCACCACCGGCAGACCGAGCTCACGCGCCAGGCCGACCCCCTCGGGTCGGCGGTTGACCATCGCCTCCGCGCCGACGTCGAGGCTCACGCCGCCGACGAGATCGCGTCGGATCTTGCCGCCGGGTCGGTCGGCGGCCTCCAGAACGACCACCTCGTAGCCGGCGGCGACGAGGTCGCGGGCCGCGGTCAGGCCGGAGATCCCGCCTCCGACGACGACCGCCCGCAGGGTCTCCCGCTCACTCACGGGTTCACCCTACGGGCGGTCGTCTGCTCGTCGGTGCGAGCCTCACGCGGCTGCGATCAGTCGCGGTCCACGTCGCAGATCGCGTCCTTGACCGACAACGTGATGTCGCCGAGCACGGGCACGTCGTAGACGGTGACGTCCAGCTTGGTGGCCGAGACGCAGGTGACCTCGCCCGTGCCGCCGGTGCCCGAGAGCCCGATCGGCTGGCCGAACAGCTTGTCGACCTTCAGGTGGGTGATCGCGTCCTTGGCGAAGAAGCCGTTGCCGGGGTCGAAGCGCAGCCCGGCCGAGCCCAGGTTGACGTCCACGCGCCCGCCCTCGATCGGTCGGACGCAGCCCTGGGCCCCACACTCGCCGCCGAACTCCGTGGTGTTGAGGTAGACGTCGCCCCCGTTGTCCACGTCGAGGCTGCCGGTGATGTCGAGCACGCGCAGGCGCAGGTCCCGCGCCTGCAGGCCGCCCTCGGCGTCCGTCAGGTTGAGAGTGGTCGTCTCGCTGGCCGCGAACCGGATCGATCCGAGGTCGGGATCGGCGATCCCCACCTCGGGCAGGCACGCCTCGTCCCCGGCGATGCAGATCTGCAGGTCGGCGGGCAGCGGGGCGCTGATCGATCCCGACAGGCCGCCGAAGTCGAACGACAGGCTGTCGGTGGCCTCCGCGGCCGAGTAGCTCAACCGGGTGGCGCCGGAGCCGTCGTCGACCAGCGCCAGGCGCATGTCGGGCACCAGGCGGTCGAGGGTGGCGGTGACGTCCTCGCTCGCGCCGTTCTCGTCGACCTCACGCAGGGTGATCGAGAAGACCTCGCCGGCGACGGTGTCGAGCAGCACCTCCGGGGCGCTGCCGAGGGACGCCTCGACCCGGCGCAGTCCGGAGATGCGGCCCGCGAGCGCCGTACCGTCGGGCGCGTTGCGCACGAGCAGCCCGTCGCCGCCGCCGGGTACGGCGAGCCGGGTGCCGTTGTCGGCGAAGACCTCGAGGAGCCCGACCGCGTCGCCGCCGGTGTCGAAGACCACACCGTCGTCGGTGATCCCCACCGACAGCAGCGCCGGCACGTCGACCAGGCGGAGCGACAGGTTGCTGGCTCCGTCGAGGATGCCGTCCTCGTCGGTGGCCTCGACGGTGACCTCGCTGATCGGCGCCGAACCCTCCACGCGGACCGCACCATCGGGCGACAGCGCCAGCCACAGCTGGTGCGGCGCGTCGTCGATGCGGGCGTCGAGCACCCGACCGTCCTGGTCGATCAGGGCGCGCAGCGGGGTGGGGGCCAGGGTGAGTCCCAGGGAGACCTCGTCGCCGAGGTCGAGGTCCAGCCCCTCGAACCCGGGCAGGCGCACGGCGATCGACTGCGTCTCGGCCCGCTGCAGCAGGCGCAGGTAGGCCGGGTCGTCGAGCCCGAGGACATGGCGCCCCGAGGCGTAGCCGGCCTCGAAGACCCCGATCGGGCCGCTCGCCGTCAGCTCGCCGGCACCGTCGGCGGTGAGGCCGAAGGAGACGACGTCGGGGACGTCGCTCAGCGCCAGGCGCACGTCGCTCACGGTGCGGCCGGCGTCGAGCGCCGTCGCCGTCAGGGCGAGGGAGTCGAGACCCGCATCGCTGGTGATCTCGGCGACGAGGCCGGTCTCCTCGGTGCCGGAGAGCACGACGGCCAGGTCGCCGTCGACGCTGTCGAGCGTGCCGTCGGCGGAGAAGACCTCCGCGGCGCCGCTGTCGTCGACCAACGACAGGCCGATCTCGGTCGGCTCGTCGGTGCGCAGCGAAGCGGCGATGTTCTGCGCCCCGCCGGCGCCGCCCAGGTCGAGCCCGAGGCTGGCGCTGGTCGGCACCTGGCTGAAGGAGACCCCGAAGCGCTGCTCACCCGGGCCGGTGGCCGGCACGATCGCACCGGTCACCTCGACCGGCGAGTCACCCTCACCGGCCACCTCGAGAGCCGCACCGCCGTCGGCGACGACCACGTCGGCGGTGAAGGAGCGGGGCGCGTCGCCCTCGCGGGTGTCGTAGCCGAAGCGGTAGGTGTCGTCGCCTCCCGGCAGGTCGACGAGCGCCTGCAGGCTCAGCGGCAGGGTGGCGCTCACGTCACCGACGCGGGCCACCTCGATCCGCGGCACGATCGAGGTGGGGCTGAGCTCGGCGAGCGTCACGTTGGCCAGGACGTCGGCGCGTCCGTCACCGTCGACGTCCAGCGGCTGCGGCACCCCGATGACGGCGTCGAACTCGGCGCGACGGGTGGCGCCGTCGGGCTGCGCCAGCACGGCACGCCACTCGAAGCGGGCGGTCTCGGTGAGGTCTCCCAGCGGCGTGTCGGCCAGCCCGTCCAGGATCTGCTGAAGGGCGTCGTCGACGGGGTCGCCGACCTGCGCCAGAACCGGCTGCACCGGGCCCAGCAGGGTGTCGAGCAGGTTGGCGAGCCCTTCGTTGCCCACGGCTCCGCCGAGGATCGGCAGCTGGGTGTCGAGGACCAGCGGCCCGTCGTCGCCCAGCAGGGAGCCGAGCAGCGAGCCGAGCAGGCCGCCCACGGCGGTGGTGGTGCTGCCGGCGGGTCCGGACTGGACCGGGGCGGGCGCCGCCGCGGCGTCGCCGACGTAGAACGTGACCTCGTCGTCGCTGCCGATGTAGACGCTGCTGCCGGCGTAGGTCGCCGTGACGGGGACCAGCCGGGACTGCCCTCGCACCGGGACCGTGCGCAGCGCACGGCCGGAGGCGACGGTCTCGACCTCGGCGACGTCGTCACCGAACGCGAGCGCCAGGGGTGCGCCGACCACGGGGTCGCCGAAGCGGTCGCTGCCGGGCGTGGCGTCCACCACCAGTCCCTCGAGCGTGGCCTCGGTGCCCGGCTCGGCGCGCGTGTCACCCCGGTAGTAGGTGGCGGTGGAGCGGGCGACGAGCGTGGTGGAGGCGGTCGCGTCGCGCCCGGAGTACGCCGGGTCGTCGGCCACCTCGGCGCTGACCTCGAGGACGCCGACCGGGAGGTCGGGGAGGTCGAAGCTGGTGCTGGCCAGGCCGTCGGTGTCGGTGACGACCTCGTCGCTGCCCACGCCGGGCACCGAGATGGTCACGGTGCGACCGCCGAGCGGCTGGCCGGTGAAGCCGGTGGCGACCACCGAGGTCGCGACCTCGACGTCGAGGTCCTCGCCGGTGACCACGCTCGCGGGCAGGGTGATGTCGACCCCCGCGCCGTTGTCGAGGCTGATCGTCACCGTGGACAGCAGGGACTCGCCCTGGTTGGAGCAGCCGAGGTTGAGGAAGCCCGACTTCTTGCCGTCACGGGCGTAGGAGCGCACGACGTACTCGCCACGCGGCTGGCCGATCGAGCTCCAGGTCGTGGAGTAGCTGCCGGTACCGGACTTGGAGGCGGTGTGCACGACGGCGTTGTCGGCCGAGCGCGTCACGGTCAGCCGCGAGCCGCCGCTGCCTCCGCTCACGCAGTTGGAGGTGGCACCGCGGGCCTCGGCGATGGCGACGTTGCCGCTGACGGTGCTGCCGTCGGCGGGTCCGGTCACCGCGGCCTGGGCACCGGGCGCCAGGGCGATGGCGCTGAGCGGGACAGCAAGGGCGAGCGATGTCGCCATCGCCAGGAGGGGTCGGCGAAGTAGCCGGGGGCGCATCATGCAGGGGACTCCTGGGGTCGTCACTGGGGAGTGAGGGAGCGAATGGGGGAGGGAGCGCGGGTCACCCGGAGACCCAGAAGACGTGCTTGTGACAGACGTCACGCGCACGACCTCACCCTAGACTCAACACCCCCAGGCGTGTCCAGGGACGATGCACGCACGACGTACGGCGAGTCCGTGAACGTCACGGGAACCGACCGGGGCGGAACCGGTTCGACGGCCCCCGCGTCGCATGAGCATGACCACAACCGCTCCGGGCCCCACCCGCCCCTCCCCCGCTCGTGCGCAGCACCCGGCCCGACGCCGTCGCGGACTGGCCGCCACCGCCGCCATCGCCCTGCTCGCCCTGACCGGCGCCTGCGCCGCCGGCTCGGACGGCGAGACCGCCTCGTCGGGATCGTCCGCGGCCGACGCCCCGGTCGCACCCGGCGCTCCGGACGCGGCCTCCTCCGGCTCCGACGGCGCCCTCGACAGCGGCACCGACGACCGCTCCACGCTGGCCGACACCGCCGAGGCGCAGTCGTCGTCCACCCGCGGCGGCGATGCCGGCGGCAGCAGCCGTCGCGACGTCGCCCCGGCAGCCGACGTGGCCGCCCCGGGCGACCAGCGGTCGCTGATCAGGACCGGCAACGTCGCGCTGCGCTCCGACGACGTCCCGACGGCTCGCTTCGACGTCGGCAAGGTCCTCGACTCCCACGGTGGCGAGGTCGCCGAGGAGAGCACCCAGGCCGACGCGGACGGCGACGCCGAGCGGGTGCGGCTGGTGCTGCGCGTGCCCGTCGCCGAGTTCGACGCGACGATGACCGGCCTCCAGGGGGTCGCCGAGCTGATCGACGTCTCGACCAACACCGAGGACGTCAGCACCGAGGTGATCGACAACAGCGTCCGCGTCGAGCTGCAGAAGCGGAGCATCGACCGGATCAGCATCCTGCTCGACAACGCCGCCGACCTGCGCGACATCGTCAGCATCGAGCGCGAGCTGTCGCGCCGCGAGGCGGACCTGGGCTCGCTGGAGAAGCGGCAGGCGTTCCTGGCCGACCAGACCGCGATGGCGACCATCACGCTCTCGATCGAGCCGCCCCGCGAGGTGAAGGAGGAGGAGCCGGTCGAGGAGGACAAGGACGGCTTCCTCGCCGGTCTCGACGGAGGCTGGACCGCCCTGAAGAACGTCACCACCGGGCTGCTCACCGTCGGCGGGGCCGTGCTGCCCTTCGCGCTGGTGTTGCTCGTGCTCGGCATCCCCGGCCGGCTTCTCGTGCGGCGCTACCTGCCGCGCACGCCGGCGTCCGCCGGCGCGACTCCCGCCGGCCCGCCTCCCCCGGCGACCGCCTGACGCGGCGACCGCCTGACGCGGCGGGGCACCTGGTCGAGGATCGGTGCCAGCACGTGGCACCGATCCACGAGCAGTCGGCTCGCTCAGTCGCGCTCGAGCGGGTAGGACTGCACGAACTCGGTGAGCCGGGCCAGCTGGTCGGGGTCGGTGGACGGGATGACGCCGTGACCGAGGTTGAAGATGTGGCCGCGGGCGGCGCGGCCGGCCTCGATGACCTCGGCCGCCCGGGCGGTCATCACGTCGGTGGGCGCGAAGACGAGCGTGGGGTCGAGGTTGCCCTGCACGACGCGGTCGCCGACCAGCCCGATCGCCGACGCGAGAGGCGTACGCCAGTCGACGCCCACCACGTCGGCCCCGGCCTCGCCCATCAGCCCCAGCAGGTTGCTGGTCCCGACGCCGAAGTGGATGCGTGGCACGCCGAGGGAGCCGACCCGCTGCAGCACCCGGGCCGAGTGCGGCATGACGTGCTCGCGGTAGTCGGCCGGCGTCAGCGCCCCGGCCCAGGAGTCGAAGAGCTGGACGGCGGAGGCACCTGCGGCCACCTGGACCTCGAGGTAGGCAGCCGCGATCCCGGCGATCTTGCGCATCAGGGCGTCCCAGACCTCCGGGGCGCCGAACATCATCGCCTTCGTCCTCGCGTGCTCCTTCGAGGGTCCGCCCTCGACGAGGTAGGAGGCCACGGTGAACGGGGCTCCGGCGAAGCCGATCAGGGGCCTCGCGCCGAGTCCGGCGACCAGTCGCCGTACGGACTCGGTGATGAAGGGGACGTGCTCGGCGGTGAGGTCCGGGATCGCCTCGACGTCGGCGAGGGTCTCCACCGGCGAGGCGACGACCGGACCGATGCCCGGCTTGATGTCCAGGTCGACGCCGACCGCCTTGAGCGGCAGCACGATGTCGGAGAAGAAGATCGCGGCGTCGACGCCGTAGCGACGCACCGGCTGCATGGTGATCTCGACGACCAGGTCGGGCTCCATGCACGACTCGAGCATGCCGACGCCCTCGCGGAGCTTGAGGTACTCGGGCAGCGAGCGACCCGCCTGTCGCATGAACCACACCGGGGTGTGCGGCACCGGCTCCCCGCGCGCAGCCTTCAGGAAGGCACTCTCGCGGGGGGTGGCTGCAGGGGTCGAAGTCTCGGGCACAGGGCCAAGCCTCGCAGGTCCACCGGCGTGTTCGCATGTCGGATCCAGCGCCCCGACCTACTGTGAGGACATGGTGGTGCGTCATGAAGCGAGCCCGGGACCGGGCGCGGTGCCCGCGGAGTTCCGCGATGCCGTGGCTTCGCTGCGCTCGGCCACCCTGCGGCCCGAGGTGTTCTGCGAGGAGATGCCGGCCCCCCAGCGCATCGCGCCCTACGCCGCGGCCCTCTCGGCCGACGTCACCGTCGACGACACCGACGTCGGCACCGGCCGGATCATCCTGCTCCACGACCCGGCCGGCAACGACGCCTGGGAGGGCACCTTCCGCTGCGTGGCCTACGTGCGCTGCGACATCGAGCTCGACCTCGTCGCCGACCCCCTGCTGGCCCAGGTCGGCTGGACCTGGCTGACCGAGGCGCTCGACGCCCACGGCGCCGACTACGTCGCCGAGTCCGGCACCGTGACCCGGGTGGCCACCGAGAGCTTCGGCGGCATGGTGGAGGACGCCGGCAGCGCCCAGATCGAGATCCGTGCCTCCTGGACGCCTGCCCCCCATGCCGCCGGCGGTGGTCTCGACATCACGCCGCACGTCGAGGCGTGGGGCGAGCTGCTGTGCACCGCGGCGGGCCTGGAGCCCGTACCCGAGGGCGTCGCGGTGATGCCGAGTCGCCGGGGCCAGCGAGGCACCGCCGGATGAGTGCTGAGGATCCCGGCGCCACCACCGATCCCTCCGGCCCGACGGCCGAGGCCTCGGAGCCGGAGGAGGAGCCGGCGCCTCTCCTGAGGCTCGCCGACGGGCTCCCCGAGGTCACCGAGACCGACGAGGCCCTTGCCGAGGTGTGTCGCCGCATCGCCGACGGCAGCGGACCGGTCGCGATCGACGCCGAGCGAGCCTCCGGCTACCGCTACTCCAACCGGGCCTACCTGATCCAGCTGCGCCGCAACGGCAGTGGCACCGCTCTGATCGACCCGATCGCCTTCGAGTCGATGGCGCCGCTGCAGGAGGTCCTCGAGGGCACCGAGTGGATCCTGCACGCCGCCACTCAGGACCTGCCCTGCCTCAACGAGATCGGGCTGCACCCGTCCGAGCTCTTCGACACCGAGCTGGCCGAACGGCTGCTCGGCTACCCGCGGGTCGGGCTGGCCACCCTCGTGGAGACCCTGCTCGGCTTCCGGATGAAGAAGGAGCACTCGGCCGCCGACTGGTCGACGCGCCCCCTGCCCACCTCCTGGCTGGAGTACGCCGCGCTCGACGTGGAGGTGCTCGTCGAGCTGCGAGACCGCCTGGCAGACGAGCTCGAGGAGGCCGGCAAGGCCGAGTGGGCGCGCCAGGAGTTCGACGCGCTGCGCAGCTTCGTGGCCCCGGTGCGGCACGAGGCCTGGCGTCGTACGTCGGGAGTCCACCGGGTCCGCGGACGTCGCGCCCTCGGGGCTGTCCGCGCGCTGTGGGAGACCCGCAACGAGATCGCCGCCCAGCGCGACGTCACCCCGGGACGGATCATCCCCGACGCCGCGCTGGTCGCGGCCGCGGTGGCCCAGCCCGAGGACCGGGCGAGCCTGCTGGGGACCAAGGGGTTCCACGGACGGGGCGCCGAGCGCTACTCCTCGCGCTGGATCGAGGCCCTGTCCGAGGCCGCGGCCCTCGACGAGGACGACCTGCCCACGCGCTCACCGCGCGGCGACGGTCCCCCGGTGCCGCGCGCCTGGGCCGAGAAGGACCCGGTGGCGGCGCGGCGGCTGCAGTGGGCGCGCGAGGCGATGACCGGCCTCTCCGAGCAGCACCACCTCCCCGTCGAGAACCTCCTCACCCCCGACACCCTGCGCCGGGTGCTCTGGACGCCGCCCGCGACCCGCGACGTCGGGGACCTGCTCGACGCCGTGGTGGACCGGTTGTCCGAGCTCGGGGCGCGCAACTGGCAGGTCGCGCTGTGCGCGCCCCTGATCACCTCGGCGATCCTGGAGGCCGAGCGTGAGCCCGAGCCTCAGGGAGAGGGCGAGACCGAGTCCGAGGCGGCAGGCGACGTCGGTGAGACCTCGGGCGACTCGGTCGGGGACACGTAGGTCGGGTCCAGGATCGGGCGGGAGATCTCGTCGATCTCGGCGGTGGCCAGCTCGATCTCGGCCTCGCCGACGGGAGTCGCGGAGGTGAAGAGCGCCTCCACCAGGGGGCCGACGCCGACGCGCAGCAGGCGGTCGTCCGCGACGACGTTCTGCAGCTCGAGAGCATCGATGCTGGCGTTGAAGGCGCCGGCGTTCTCGGGTTGCTGGCCGGGCTGCAGGAACACGTCCGAGCGCGCGACCGACGTGTTGGCCGGCACCAGGTAGCCCGCCTGCGCGACGGGCGCGAAGCCGTCGGCGGAGATCAGGTGGACGAGGAAGTCCGCGGCGCGCTGCACCTGACCGCCGGCGGAGATGCATACGCCGGTGACCGATCCGGTGGTCACGGTGCGCCCGACCCGCGGCATCATCATCACGTCGAAGGACAGGTCCGGGACCTCGCGCAGCACCGGGGTGATCGAGCGGTCCCCGGCGATCATGCCGAGCCGTCCGCGCTCGAACCACTCCAGCGCCGTGGCCTGGCTGAGCTGGGCGTCGGTGAGGGTCGTGCGCGGGTTGCGGGCCAGCTCGAGCACCGTTGCCAAGGTCTCCCGGTTGTCGTCGCTGCTGAGGTCCAGCGAGGTCGGCTCGTCGTTGTCGTCGAAGAGCGAGCCACCACCCGAGAGCAGGTACGGCGCCAGCGCGCCGAGGCTCGGATCGAGACTGAACCCCTTGGCGCGCAGCCGCGGGCGGGTGGCGAAGTTGATCGCAGCGGTGAGCTGCTCGATGTCCATGCCGCGCAACGGGTCCTCGGGCACCGGCAGCCCGCGCAGCGCCATCCGGTCGAAGTCGACGAGGTCGGTGTTGAGGTAGAGCACCATCGGCGAGATGCCGTACGGCATGCACTGCAGGTCGGTGTCGCGGGAGAAGGCCTCGATCGTGTCGAGCGGGTAGTTGTCGCCGTAGCTGACGTTGCGGTCCTCCAGGAGCCCGAAGAGCGGGACGTTGCGTCCGGCGTCGACGACACCGGACAGCTCGTCGCGCGCGACCTGGTAGATGTCGGGCGCCTTGGCACCCTCGTCGAGGTCGCGCACCATCGCCCGGCTCGTGGGCCAGCTGCGCAGCTCGACCTCGACCGTGGTGGCCTGGGCGTTGTAGGCGTCCACGACCTCCTGGGACGCCGCGACCTCGTCGGCGGAGCCGAACACGCCGTAGGTGAGCGTCGCACGCTGCTCCGGCGGCTGCGGGTCGGGGGACGCCGAGGCGCCAGGGGTGCCCGAGGGGTCGGGGTCGGAGGGCGAGGCCTCGGTGGAGCAGGAGGCGAGGGCGAGGCACACGGCCACGGCGCACCCGGTTCGGCGCAGGAGCGCCCGGCGTCGCGTCATCGTCACCTCTCGCGCTGGGGGCAGTGCAGTACTGCGGGGGCTGGGGGGCATCCGCCGGATGGGGGTCCCGGCTGCCACACCCTACCCAGGCGCACCTTCGTCTTGGCGCCAGGCGTCCCCGCCCCAGGAGTGGTGTCGAGCACGCCGGACCGGGAGCGCCTCACGGCGCGTGGCCGCTCGTAGCGGCTTATTGTGGGACCCGGGGCTGCCGCAGCCCGACGTGCTCGACGAGCCCACTGTAGTCCCTGTCGGGCTCAGGCCAAGCGGCCTTCGCCCTCGAGGTCGGAGGCCGCCGCGAGCTGCTCGGCCAGCAGCAGCATCCGCCGGACCTCCACGTCGCTCGGCTCCGCCAGGAGCGCGCGCCCGGTGGCGACGACGCGAGCGAACGCCGAGGCCCGCAGGAGCACGTCGGCGTACTCACGCGTCGCGATGCCGCGCAGCACCTCGTCGACCATGGCGCGCAGCTCGTCGGGGCCGGGCGGGTCCGCCACCCCGGCCACGACCTCGGCCACCTCGGCGCGGGCGCGTCCGGCGACGTACTCCCGGGCCACGCGCAGCGGGTCGGCGTGGACCCAGGTGCGCAGGAGGTAGAGACGCCACACGCTGCCGGCCAGGGAGTCGACCGGAGAGCCGGCCCACACCTCGGCGATGGTCTCGATGCCCTCGGTCTCGGCGAGGTGGAGGAGACGCTCGGCGACCGCATCGTCGTCGCTGTCCCGCGCACCCCGGACGAACAGCACGGCCGCCCGGTCGGCGGCCTCGCTCACCAGCGCCGGGTCGGCGCCCCCCTCGAACTCGTCGAAGTAGTCCGCCCAACGGGCCAGCGGCTTGTGGTGCGGCCTGGGCGCGGAGTCGGGCATCGAGCCAGGCTACGCCTCCATCGCGCGCCGGATCCTCTGGTCGCTGACGGGTCCGTCGGTGCCGAGCTGCTGGGCCCACAGGGAGACGCGGAACTCCTCGAGCATCCACCGCACCCGTCGCAGCGACTCCCCTGCGGGGCTGCCGTCGGGGAGGGCCTCGAGGCGATGCAGGTAGGCCTCCTGGAGCTGGGCGACCTGGTCGTGCAGGAGCCGGTCACGGTGGATCGCTCCCCCGCCCTCGTCGAGCCTGGCGCGTCGCTGCTCGATCGCCCGCAGGTACGTCGGCAGGCGTCGCAGCCGGGCGGAGCCCGCCTCACCCACGAAGCCGACCCGGACCAGGCGTCCCAGCTGTGCCTTCATGTCGGTCAGCGCCGGCAGCTGGGCCATCTCGGCCCGACCGCCCAGCGCCTTGTCCGCGGCGCGCCACCGCTCGAGCACCGTCAGGACGTCCGACAGGGTCGCCCGGACAGCGGCCTCGTGATCCCGGGTCGCCTCCGCGACCAGGGCGGCGAAGGCATCCTCGTCGCGCACCTCGGGACGAGCGTCGACGAGATCGCCCAGCACCGCGGCGCGGCAGTCGGCGAGCAGGTCGCCGGTGCCGGCGTAGGGGGTGGCGACCAGGGCGAGCTTGTCGCGGGTCGACAGGCCGCCGTCGCGCTCGTCGCGGGTCTCCAGGCGCGGGTCGGGGACGGCGAGCAGCAGCAGGCGCCGTACGCCGAGCCGGTGCCGCGCCGCGGCCTCCTCGGCCGAGCCGACCACGACCAGCCCGACGGTGGCGCCCTCGTCGACGAGCGCCGGGTGCGCGGTGACCTCGTGGCCGGCGCGACGCTGCGTGATCGAGGCCGGGAGATCCCCGAACGACCACGTGGTCGCGCCGGTGCGCGAGAGGCCGGAGTCGTCGGCGACCTCGGCGAGCGCCTGGGCGAACTGGGGCCGCAGCGGCGCCTTGAGCGCCTCCAGGTCCTTGCCGCGCGCCTGCTCCGCCCCGGTGTCGTCGACGATGCGGTAGGTCGGTCGCAGGTGGGCGGCGATCTTGCTCCAGTCCCACGCCTCGCGGGGCACCACCACCCCGGTCGTGGCACGGCACCACCGTTCGAGGGCGTCGAGGAGCGGCTCCTCCCCCGCCGGGACGGCGGCCAGGAAGTCGCGGGCCCGATCGGGCGCCGGGACGAGCGAGACGCGCAGCGACTTGGGCAGGCTGCGGATCAACGAGGTGACGAGCTCGAGGCGCAGACCCGGGACGTTCCAGGAGAAGTCGTCACCCTCGACCTGGTTGAGCGTCGCCACCGGGACGTCGATGGTGAGTCCGTCGTCGTCGGCGCCGGGCTCGAAGTGGTAGCTGATCGGGAAGGTCAGCCCCTCGCTCCCGCCGCTGCCCAGCCCGGCGCCCTGCCAGCTCATCGGGTAGTCGGTCTCGGCGACCGGTGCGGCCGTGTCGTGGGTGAGCATCGCGAGGTCGAAGGTGAGCAGGTCGGGCTGCTCCCGGCGGACCTTCTTCCACCAGGTGTCGAAGTGGGCGCCACTGACCACCTCCGCGCCGACGCGCTCGTCGTAGAAGTCGAACAGGGTGTGCTCGTCGACGACGATGTCGCGGCGACGGGCGCGGTGCTCGAGCTCGGCGGCCTCGTCGAGCAGCGCCCGGTTGTCGCTGAAGAACTTCTGCCGCGTCGACCACTCGCCGTACACCAGCGCGTGGCGGATGAAGAGCTCACGGCTGAAGGCCCGGTCGACCTTGCCGAAGGAGACGAGGCGGTCGGCGACCAGCGGCACGCCGTACAGCAGGACGCGCTCGTGGGCCATCACCGCGGCGCGCTTCTTGGACCAGTGCGGCTCGGAGTAGGTGCGCTTGACCAGGTGGGCACCGATCGTCTCGGCCCACTCCGGCTTGATGGCCGCGTTCTGCCGGGCGAAGAGGCGGCTGGTCTCGACGAGCTCGCCGGCCATCACGAACGCGGGTGGCTGCTTGGCCAGGCCGCTGCCGGGGAAGATCGCGAACTTGGTGCCGCGGGCGCCGAGGTACTCACGCATCGGACGCCGTCCGGTCTGCCGTCCGCGCCCACCGGGCGGATCCTTCTCACGCTCCTCGAGGATCCCCACGTGGCTCAGGAGTCCGCTCAGCAACGCCTGGTGGATGCCGTCGGCGTCGGGCTGGTCCGCCGGTCGGCCGATGTCGAGCTTCATCTCCTTGCAGACCTGACGCAGCTGCGACTCGAAGTCCTGCCACTCGCGCACCCGCAGGTAGTTGAGGTACTCGCGCTTGCACATCCGCCGGAACGCGCTGCTGCTGAGCTCGCGCTGCTGCTCCTTGAGGTAGCGCCACAGGGTGAGCCAGGTGAGGAAGTCCGATCCCTCGGCCTTGAACCGGGCGTGCTGCTGGTCGGCCTGGGCGCGCTGCTCGACGGGCCGTTCGCGGGGATCCTGCAGCGACAGGGCGGCGGCGATCACGATGACCTCGCGGGCACAGCCGAGGCGTTCGGCCTCGATGATCATCCGGGCCAGTCGGGGGTCCATCGGCAGCCGCGCCAGGCGTCGTCCCACCTGGGTGAGCCGGGGGCCGTCGTGCTGCTGCGGTGCGTGAGCGTTGCCGCGCCGCCCGCCCTCGCCCCGCCGGGACCGACGATCCGGCCCCTCACGGCGCCGGTCGGGGGCCGGTTCGTCACTGACCGCGCCGAGCTCCTCCAACAGCTGGACGCCGGCCTGCACGTTGCGCTTGTCGGGGGGCTCGACGAAGGGGAAGCGGGCGATGTCGCCCAGGCTGAGCGAGGCCATCTGCAGGATCACCGAGGCGAGGTTGGTGCGCAGGATCTCGGGGTCGGTGAACTCGGGGCGGGCCTCGAAGTCCTCCTGCGCGTAGAGCCGGATCGCGATGCCGGCTGCGACGCGACCGCAGCGACCCGAGCGCTGGTTGGCCGAGGCCTGGCTGATCGGCTCGATCGGCAGGCGCTGCACCTTGGTGCGCACGGAGTACCGCGAGATCCGCGCCACGCCGGTGTCCACGACGTACCGGATCCCGGGGACGGTCAGCGACGTCTCGGCGACGTTGGTCGCCAGCACCACGCGACGCCCGACGCCCGGGGGGCGGGGCGCGAAGACGCGGTGCTGCTCGGCGGAGGAGAGCCGGGAGTACAGGGGCACGACCTCGACCCCGCGCGGGCCCTCGGCGAGGTGGGCGAGCGCGTCGGAGGTGTCGCGGATCTCGCGCTCGCCGGGGAGGAAGACCAGGACGTCGCCGGATCCCTCCGCCGAGAGCTCCTTGACCGCCTCCACGATCGCCTCGGTCTGGTCGCGCACGACCGTCTCGCCGTCCTCGTCGTCGTCGGCGAGGTCGATCAGCGGCCGGTAGCGCACCTCCACCGGGAAGGTGCGCCCGGACACCTCGATGATCGGCGCTGGGGTGCCGGACGGGTCGGCGAAGTGCTCGGCGAAGCGGTCGACGTCGATGGTGGCGGAGGTGACGACGACCTTGAGGTCGGGCCGGCGCGGCAGCAGCCGCTTGAGGTAGCCGAGCAGGAAGTCGATGTTGAGGCTGCGCTCGTGGGCCTCGTCGATGATGATCGTGTCGTACCTGCTCAGGTCTCGGTCGCGTTGGAGCTCGGCGAGCAGGATGCCGTCGGTCATCAGCTTGACCCGGCTCGCACGGCTCGTGCGGTCGGTGAAGCGCACCTGGTAGCCGACGACGCTGTCCGGCTCCCCCACCTTCGTGCCGAGCTCGTCGGCGATCCGCTCGGCCACCGAGCGTGCGGCGATCCGGCGTGGCTGGGTGTGGCCGATCAGGCCGCCCCGGCGGGCACCCTCGGGACGTCGCCCACGGCCGAGCTCGAGGCAGATCTTCGGCAGCTGGGTGGTCTTGCCGGAGCCGGTCTCGCCCGCCACGATCACCACCTGGTGGTCGCGGATGGCCTCGGCGATGTCGTCGCGGCGCTGGCTGACCGGCAGGTCGGGCGGGTAGGTGATCACGAGCCGGCCGGCGTGGGCGGGGTCGGGAGCCGGCGAGGTGGGAGATCCGTCGGAGGGGGGCGCAGACATGACGTCGCCCATTCTGCCGGTCGCGTCGAGCGGGTTTGCCCGCCGCCTCGCTCGGCGCCTTGCGCTAGAACACGTTCTAGTTGCAGGATCGGGCGGTGGACGAGCACTCCGAGCAGCAGCAGTACGACGTGGTCGTCATCGGCAGCGGGGGCGGAGCCCTCACCGGCGCAGCCCTGGCGGCCCGGGCCGGCCTGTCCGTCGCGGTGGTCGAGAAGACCCCCCTCCTGGGCGGCACCTCCGCCTACTCCGGCGGCGCCTGCTGGCTGCCGGGCAGCCAGGTCCAGCAGCGCGCCGGACTCCCCGACTCGACCGAGGGCGCCCGCGCCTACCTGTCCGCGATCCTGGACGACGCGGGGGGCGGCGGCCTCTCCGAGCGCGTCGAGGCCTTCCTCGCCCACGCCCCCGACCTGGTCGCGGAGCTGGAGTCCGACCCCGACCTCGACTTCGAGTGGCTGCCCTTCCCCGAGTACTACGACGCCCCCGGCCGGGTGCCGATGGGCCGCTCCATCCAGCCGGTGAGCATCGCGCGGGACGCCCTGTCCTCGCGCGTGGCCGGGCTGGTGCGGCCCCCGGTCGAGCTCGACCGGGCAGGGTCCCCGGGGCGGCGCACCCTGACGGGCGGGCAGGCGCTGATCGCGCGGCTCGCGACGATCCTCCTGCGCGAGGGCGGCACCGTGCTGACCGAGCACGCCATGGACGAGCTCGTCACCGACCGGACCGGGCGGGTCGTCGGGGTCCGGTGCACGACGCCGGCCGGCGGGGTCGCGCTGCACGCGCGTCGCGGGGTCCTGGTCGCTGCCGGTGGTTTCGAGGGCAACGCCGCACTGCGTGCCGCGCACGACGTACCGGGTGAGGTGGCGTGGAGCATGGCGCCGCGCGGCGCCAACCTGGGCGAGCCGATGGCGGCGGCGGTCGAGCTCGGCGCGGCGACCGACTTCAGCGCGCTGGGGTGGTTCTGCCCAGGACTGGAGCAGCCCGACGGCGGCGGCTCGTTCACTCTCGGCTTCCGCAGCGGCGTGATGCTCGACGCCGCGGGCTCGCGCTACGCCAACGAGTCCCTGCCCTACGACCGGTTCGGCCGCGAGATGGCCGCGCACCCGGGTGCGATCCCGTCGTGGTTCGTCTTCGACTCCCGTGAGGGCGGCCGGCTCCCGGGGATCGCGATGCCCGAGGGCGACCCTGCCGAGCACCTCGCTGCCGGCACCTGGGTCCGCTCCGACACGCTGGCCGGCCTCGCCTCGGCCACCGGCCTGCCCGCCGCGGCCCTGGAGGCGAGCGTCCAGCGCTACAACCGGTTCTGCGTCACGGGCGTCGACGAGGACTTCGGGCGCGGCGACGACGAGTACGACACGTTCTTCACCGGCGGCGAAGGCCCCAACAAGGCCCTCACCCCGGTCGACGCGCCGCCGTACTACGCGGCTCGCTTCGTGCTCTCGGACCTCGGCACCAAGGGCGGCCTGATCACCGACGCCGTCGGCCGGGTGCTGCGCGAGGACGCCTCACCGATCGCGGGCCTGTACGCCGCCAGCAACTCGACCGCGTCGATGTTCGGCTCGGTCTATCCCGGACCGGGCGCGCCGCTCGGCTCGGCGATGGTCCTCGCCTCGCTCGCGGTGCGGGACATGGTGCGCGAGGAGCCGGGCACCGCCAGCACCTGACGCTGCATCTCGACCTTGAACGACCTGATGTCGTACCAGGCACCACCGGCGACCCCGATCGACCAGTAGGCCGACGGCGACTTCTTGGGGGCGACCACCACCGCCCTGGCGTCCTCGACCTTGCGACCGCGGTGGGCTCCCTGCTCGCGCGTGAGGGTCCGGCCGTAGCCGTAGTCCTCGCTCCCGGGCAGGTAGTAGCTGAGCTGCGCGAAGCTCCTGCGGGGCTTGCGTGCCGCGCCCCCGACGACGGTCACCCGGAAGGAGCGGTAGCGACCCTGGAAGGCGGTGGGCAGGGTGACACCGAGGACGGTGGACACGGTGCCCTGGCTGGAGTCGGCGCACCTCGAGTCGGAGTAGTAGCCCAGGGAGCCCTTCCGCTGGCCCCGCGGTGACGTCACGAGCGACCCGCAGCGCCCGACGAAGCGCTCGACCAGGAGCTGGGATGCCTTGAAGGTCCGGCCGACCTCCTGCCAGAACCGCTCCTCAGGGCGCAGCGTCACCTGCCGCGACGTGGAGGACGAGTTGCCGGCCGCGTCGGTGGTGGTCAGCTCGACCGTGTAGCGCCCCGCAGGCAGCACCCGCTTGCCGTCGCGCCCGTCGAAGGTGAAGCCGCGAAAGACCCTGGCGCGGCGCACCTCGACACCCGAGGCGTCCCTGACCACCACCGAGAGGTCGTTGCCGGAGCGACCGCCACGGTCGAGCTTGACGCGCACCGAGTCGCGGTAGCCGTCGTCCACGGGGTAGAAGACCGTGTCGGAGAGCTTGAACCCGACCGGGTCGGGCGCTTGGCTGTCCCACCGGATCGACGTGGTCAACGAACCCTCGAGCAGGCCGAAGTCGGCGGTCTGCATCCGGAGGCCGACCTGGAGCCGATAGGTGCCGTCCGGGGAGCCCTCCGGCAGCCTCAGGTCGGGGATGCGCGCCAGCTCGTACTGCTGGGGCAGCGTCGAGGAGCCGGAAGCGGCGGTGACCTCGGGCTGGCCCTGCGGGGAGAGCGTCCAGGCGACCTCGACGATCCCCTCGAACGAGAGCTCGCCGACCCCCACGAAGATCCGTGCATCACGGCGCGGTCCCGCGATCCGGTCACCCAGACCGGCTTGCACGTCGAGGTCACGCTGCACCTCGACGGTGCGTTGGCTCGAGCTGCAGTCGCCCTGGAGGCAGGCCGTGACCGACAGGCCCCACGCACCGTCTCCCGGGAAGTCGAGGGTGACCGGACCCGACCCGGTCACGACGATGTCCTCGAAGCCGTAGCCCCAGTACTGGTCCATCACCAGGTGGACCTCGGCCGCCTCGTCGACCTGGACGTCGACGACGTACTCGGTGGTGTCCGGGTTGAACCGCACCGCCTCGGGCCAGGTGACGCTGAGCGAGGGTGCGGCGGCCTCCGCCGGCGCGAGGGCGACGAGGGACACGGGTGCGGACAGGGCGAGAGCGGCAGCGAGCGCGCGGATCTTCACGGTGGAGGCTTCTTCCGAGACGGGCCTCCGGGTCGAGGCGGCTCAGCGTAAGGCCGCTGCCCGCCCTCCGTCTCGAGATCTTCTCGACCCGGGTGCGACTCAGGTCACGTGGTCGTGCCGCCCGTGGCGTCGCCCGCGCCGGAGTCGGGTACGACGTCCTCCTGCGGCGCGGTGCCGGGCGGAAGGCCTCCCTGCTGGCCACCGGGGAACCCGCCCTGGAACTGCCCGCCCCGCCCGGGGAGCTGACCCTGCTGACCGCCAGGCTGACCACCGGGCACCTGGCCCTGCTGCCCGGGCACGAACTGTCCGCCGCCCGGCCCGCGCTGGTTGCTGTCCGCGCCACCCGAGACGGCGCCCAGCGCCGCTCCTCCGAGGCCCCCGAGCACGAGGGAGGCCAGCGCCACCGCGGCGACGGCGCGCAGGCCGAGCACCCGCTGCCGCAGCCCGGTGGAGGCCGCTCCCTGCGGGGCTCCCGTCGGATCGGCACCCTGCTGCGGGGGCAGGTCGGAGGGGGGGGGTGGTGCGGGCGGGGGCGGTGCGCTCGGAGGCGCCATCGCCCCGGCCTCCTCGGGGGTCTCCTGAGCGGCGGGTCGGTCCGACCGGTCGCCGCCGCTGATCGGCTGCGTCTCGTGCATCTCCTGGTTCATGCCACCACCGTCGCCCGGCTACCTGTGCCGCGGCTGTGACGTCGATGTGCAGGTGGCATGCGGCGCGACGTCGCGCCGCATGCCGGGCCTCCTCGATCCCGAGGCACCACCCAGCGCGCCCACAGCAAACCCACAGACAGGAAGGTCACAGTGGACTCATGACCGCCGCACCAGCTCTCCTGCGTCCCGACGGAACGCCCGTCCGAGTCCTCGTCGTCGACGACGAGGTCAACATCGCCGAGCTCATCTCGATGGCCCTGCGCTACGAGGGCTGGGTCGTGGAGACCGCCCACACCGGCACGAAGGCCGTCGCTGCTGCCAAGGAGCAGCGGCCGGACGCCGTGGTGCTCGACATGATGCTGCCCGACTTCGACGGGATGGAGGTGCTGCGCCGGATGCGGGGCACCGATCCCGACGTACCGGTGCTGTTCCTGACGGCCCGCGACGCCGTCGAGGACCGGATCGCGGGCCTGACGGCGGGGGGCGACGACTACGTCACCAAGCCGTTCTCGCTGGAGGAGGTCGTGGCCAGGCTCCGGGCGTTGATGCGCCGCTCGGGCGCCCAGCAGGCAGCCACCTCCTCGCTGCTCACCGTCGGCGACCTGACCCTCGACGAGGACAGCCACGAGGTGCGGCGTGGTGGCACCGAGATCTCCCTGACCGCCACGGAGTTCGAGCTGCTGCGCTTCCTGATGCGCAACCCCAAGCGGGTGCTGAGCAAGGCCCAGATCCTCGACCGCGTGTGGAACTACGACTTCGGCGGTCAGGCCAACGTCGTCGAGCTCTACATCTCCTACCTGCGCAAGAAGGTCGACGCCGGCCACGATCCGATGATCCACACCATGCGGGGAGCCGGCTACGTGCTCAAGCCGGCCGCAGGCTCGTGAGGGGACGGTTCGCGTCACTGACGTCGCGGCTGGTCGTCACGGCCGTCACCCTGGTGCTGGCGACCTCCGTGCTGATCGGCGTCGTCACCGCGCTGACCGTGCGGTCCTACCTCGGGGGCCAGCTCGACGACGACGTGCGCGCAGCCTTGCAGCGTGCCGAGCGGGTGCCCGACGGCCCGTTCTTCGGGCTCGGGCAACCGCCCTTCGCCGACGACCCGCCGGGCGGCGGCGGCCCCGACGGCGACGACCCCAGTCGCGGCCAGTCCGTCGGCACCCTCACCGCCTTCTTCGAGCAGTACGCCGACTACGACGCGGACCCGACGGGCACCGTGCTCACCCAGGGCCAGCGCGGCCGGCCCGGCGACTCCACCCTGTCCGAGAAGGTGCTGGACCGGATCGACGACCTGCCCGTCGACGGCAGGCCGCGCGAGGTCGACCTGCCGGGGCTCGGCAGCTACCGGATCGCGGTGAGCGAGACCTCCACGGGCAGCTACAAGGTCGCGGCCGGGCTGCCGACCGACGACGTCGACGGGGTGGTGACGACGCTGATCAGCACCGAGGCCCTGCTCATCCTGCTCGGCGCCATGATGGCCGCGATCGCCGGACACTCCGTCGTACGGCGTCAGCTGCGGCCGCTCACGGAGGTCGCCGAGACCGCACACTCCGTCGCCGAGCTGCCCCTGGACTCCGGCGAGATCGGTGTGACCGAGCGGGTCCCGGCGCACCTGACGGACGTCCGGACCGAGGTCGGCCAGGTCGGAGCGGCGCTCAACACCCTGCTCGCCCACGTCGAGACGTCCCTGGATGCGCGACACGCGAGCGAGCAGCGGGTGCGCCAGTTCGTCGCGGACGCCTCGCACGAGCTACGCACGCCGCTGACCACGATCGCCGGCTACACCGAGCTGGCCCGACGACGGCCCGACGACTCCGCGGCCGGGGCGATGGCGCTCGCCAAGGTCGAGGAGGAGTCGGCGCGGATGACCGCCCTCGTCGAGGACCTGCTGCTGCTGGCGCGCCTGGACTCGGGTCGCCCCCTGGAGCGCGAGGACGTCGACCTGACCCGGCTGCTGGTCGAGGCCGTCTCGGACGCCCGCGTGCTCGCACCGGACCACCAGTGGCGACTCGAGCTGCCCGAGGACATCGTGGAGGTCCCCGGCGACGCGCTGCGGTTGCACCAGGTCGTCACGAACCTGCTGACCAACGCCCGCAAGTACACCCCCGCCGGCACCACGGTCACGGTGACCGCCCGCCCCGACGGCCTCACGGTGCACGACGACGGCCCGGGCTTCCCGCCCGAGATCGCCCCGCACGCCTTCGAACGGTTCGCCCGTGCCGATGCCGGGCGCAACCGAGCCGGTGGGGTGGGGCTCGGCCTGGCCCTGGTGGAGGCCATCACGGCAGCGCACGGCGGCACGGTGAGCCTGGACAGCAGGCCCGGAGACACCCGCATCGACGTGCGGCTGGGCTGAGGGCCGGGGCGGCCGCGGCGAGTTGGCCCGCCCAGCATTGTCTGACAATCTGGGGCGGGCTCGCTACGGTGGGTCCTGACCCGAGAGGAGCGTGATCCGCATGACGATGACCGACACCACGACGTCCACGAGTGACGTCGAGTTCGGTCGGGCCGAGGCCCGTACCGCACACAACTACCACCCCCTGCCGGTCGTGGTCGCCCACGCCGAGGGCGCCTGGATGACCGACGTGGACGGGAGCCGCTTCCTCGACCTTCTCGCGGGCTACTCGGCCCTCAACTTCGGTCACTCGCACCCGCGCCTCATCGAGACCGCGCACGCCCAGCTCGACAAGCTGACCCTGACCAGCCGGGCGTTCGTGCACGACCAGTTCGCCGACTTCACCGCCAAGCTCGGCGACCTGTGCGGCAAGGACCTCGTCCTGCCGATGAACACCGGGGCCGAGGCCGTGGAGACCGCCATCAAGGTCGCCCGCAAGTGGGGCTACCAGGTCAAGGGCGTCCCGGCCGACCAGGCCACGATCATCGTCGCCAGCGGCAACTTCCACGGACGCACCACCACGATCGTCGGCTTCTCCGACGACGAGGACGCTCGCGCCGACTTCGGCCCCTTCGCCCCCGGCTTCACCACCGTGCCGTACGGCGACCTCGAGGCGCTCGAGGCCGCGATCGACGCGACGACGGTCGCCGTCCTGATCGAGCCGATCCAGGGCGAGGGCGGCGTCGTGATCCCGCCCGAGGGCTACCTGCGCGGTGTCCGCGAGGCCTGCACGCGCAGCAACGTGCTCTTCGCCGCCGACGAGATCCAGGCCGGCCTCGGCCGCACCGGCACCACCTTCGCCTGCGACCACGAGGGGGTCGTCCCCGACATCTACGTGCTCGGCAAGGCCCTCGGCGGCGGCGTCGTCCCGGTCTCGGCCATCGTCGCCGACCGCGACGTGCTCGGCGTGCTCAAGCCCGGCCAGCACGGCTCCACCTTCGGTGGCAACGCCCTCGCCTGCGCCGTCGGGTCGACCGTCGTCGACATGCTGGCGACCGGTGACTTCCAGCGCCGCGCGGCCGAGCTGAGCACCCTGCTCACCGAGCGCCTCGAGGCCATGGTCGGGCACGGCGTGCTCGCCGTACGAGTGCGTGGCCTGTGGGCCGGCGTCGACATCGACCCCGCCGTCGGCACCGGTCGCGAGGTCTGCGAGAAGCTGATGGCGCGCGGCGTCCTGGCCAAGGACACCCATGGCTCGACGATCCGACTCGCTCCTCCGCTGGTCATCTCGGAGGAGGACCTCGCCTGGGGCCTCGACCAGCTCGCCGCCGTGGTGGCCGGGGACTGAGTCCGGGGCCCGGCCGGGTGGGTTCTTCGGGGGTCTTCGTGGTCGGTGTGGCGCCCGCGCGCGTAGTCGACCGGGTCTCGCCGTCAAGGATCGCCTGCGGCGCCCGCTGCGCGGCACCTTCGGTGTCCTTGACTGCGAGCCTCTCCCGGTCGACTGTTCGACGCGCTGACGGCACGAGCAAGCTCGCGCCGCCGCATGCGCGGGCGCCA
>NZZG01000068.1 GCA_002698575.1 Pimelobacter sp.
CGCAAGCGCCGCAACAGCCGACCGGCCGGGTCCCGCAGTCAAGGACACCGAAGGTGCCGCGAAGCGGGCGCCGCAGGCGATCCTTGACGGCGGGAGCAGGTCGGCTACGCGCGCGGCCCAACCACGGTGACCACCGGGGCCAGCCCCGATGACCGAGACGCGCACCGCGCCTGGAGAGCCGGAGTACGTTCGACGGCGTGATCGAGCTGAGCAAGGACCAAGAGGCAGACCTGACGACCGAGGACGGTGCGCACCCGCGACGGTTGCGCCTGGGGATCGGGTGGGACAAGTCGCGTACCGGTGGCTTCATCGGCACCGGAGCGCCCGAGATCGACCTGGACGCCTCGGCCATCCAGTTTGCCGACGGCAAGCTCTTCGACCTGGCCTTCTACAACAACCTGTCGACTCGTGACGGCTCCGTGGTGCACCAGGGCGACAACCGCTCCGGGTCGGGGGCCGGGGACGACGAGAGCATCCTCGTGGACCTCGACAAGGTCTACGCCAAGGTGGACCGGATCTTCCTGCTGGTCAGCAGCTATGCCGGACACAGCCTCGAGTGGACCGACAACGCCTACTGCCGGGTGGTCACCGACGACGAGGCGGCTGTCGAGCTCGCCCGCTTCCGGCTGACCTTCGCGGTCAAGGAGACCGGGTTGGTCATCGCCGAGCTCGTGCGACGGGCATCCGATTGGAGTCTGCACGCGATCGGGGTCGGCATCCCGGCCAAGATCCCGACCGAGGCGGTCCCGGCCCTGCAACGCCTGCTCTGAGGGTGACGGGGTTGTGACCCGTGACAGAAACTGCAACACGTTCTAGTCTCGGCGGCATGACGACCACCGACGACCGTCCTGCCCCTGCCGCCGGGTCCGCGACGAGCCAGGCCTCGTCCGCCACCATGCGCACCGCCACCCACAACGGCAACCTGATGGTCGCGGCGCTCAAGCGCCATCACGACAAGCCGGTGATGTACCTCGGCGACACGACGCTGACCGGTGGCGAGACCGCCGAGCAGATGAGCCGCTACGTGCAGGCCTTCGAGGCCCTGGGTGCGGGCACCGGCACACACGGGGCGCTGCTCGCGCTGAACCGCCCCGAGGTGCTCTACATCCTCGGGTCCGGCCAGACCCAGGGCTACCGCCGTACGTCGTTGCATCCCCTCGGCTCCGCCGACGACCATGCCTACGTCATCAACGACGCAGGGATCACGTTCTTGATCATCGACCCCTACTTCACCGAGCGCGCCCTCGAGCTGCTCGACAAGTGCCCCGGGCTGACGCAGGTGCTGACCATCGGCCCCGTCCCGGAGCCGCTCGCCCACGTGGGCGTCGACCTGGTCGCGAAGGCGGCGGAGTTCGTCGCCCAACCCCTGACCGCCAAGCTGCTGCCGCCCGACCACATCGTGTCGATCACCTACACCGGCGGGACGACGGGCAAGCCGAAGGGCGTGATCGGCACCTCGGCCGCGATGAACACCATGAGCCAGATCCAGCTCGCCGAGTGGGAGTGGCCCGAGAACCCGAAGTTCCTGATGTGCACGCCGTTGTCCCACGCTGGCGCGGCCTTCTTCGTGCCGACCGTGATCAAGGGCGGCACCCTGCACGTGCTCTCGCGCTTCGACCCGGCCGAGGTGCTGCGCACGATCGAGGAGCAGAGGATCACCGCCACGATGCTGGTGCCCTCCATGCTCTACGCCCTGATGGACCACCCCGACTCGCACACGCGTGACCTGAGCTCGCTCGAGACCGTCTACTACGGCGCCTCGGCGATCAACCCCGTGCGTCTCAAGGAGGCGATCGACCGCTTCGGGCCGATCTTCGCCCAGTACTACGGGCAGTCCGAGGCTCCGATGGTGATCACCTACCTCAGCCGGGCCGACCACGTCACCGGGGACGACAGGCGACTCGCCTCGTGCGGCCGTCCGTCGGCCTTCATCCGCACGGCACTGCTCGACGAGGACGGCAACGAGGTGCCGGTCGGGGAGCCGGGCGAGATCTGCGTGTCCGGGTCGCTGCTCGCCGGTGGCTACTGGAACCTCCCCGAGGAGACGGCCGAGACGTTCCGCGACGGGTGGATGCACACCGGCGACATCGCGCGCGAGGACGAGGACGGGTTCTGGTACATCGTCGACCGCACCAAGGACATGATCGTCACGGGCGGGTTCAACGTCTTCCCGCGCGAGGTCGAGGACGTCGTGGCCGAGCACCCGGCCATCGCCCAGGTCGGCGTGATCGGCACGCCCCACGAGAAGTTCGGTGAGGCGGTCACCGCGATCGTCGTCCTGCGGGACGGGCACGACCTGACCGACGAGGTCGTCGCGGAGATCCAGGACATGGTCAAGCAGCGCAAGGGCTCGGTGCAGGCGCCCAAGCAGGTCATCGCCACCGCGGCGCTGCCGCTGACGGGTCTGGGCAAGCCCGACAAGAAGGCCCTGCGTGCGCAGTACTGGACCGGTGAGCGCTCGGTCGGCTGAGTGCGCGCTGATCCACGGCTCGGGAGCGCGAGGGGGAACGCGTTGTCAACAGTGTTGACTAGTCGGCGGTGGCGCGTGAGGATCGCCTGGTGAGCAGCCGTTACGCATCCCTGACCCGCGACGAGCTCGCGACGCTCGTGCCCGAGCTGCTGCTGATCGGACAGCTCATCGACCGCTCCGGCATGGCCTGGTGCATCTCGGCGTTCGGCCGCGAGGAGATGGCCCAGATCGCCATCGAGGAGTGGGCCGGCTCCTCTCCCTTCTACACCCGGCGGATGCAACGAGCGCTCGGCTACGAGGGCACCGACGTGGTCACGATCTTCAAGGGGCTCCAGCTCGACATCGGTGCACCGCCCCAGTTCATGGACTTCCGCTACGCGGTCACCGACCCGTGGCACGGCGAGTTCTGGCTGGACCACTGCGGTGCGTTGATGGACGTCGAGCCGATGGGGGAGGACTACGTCCGATCGATGTGCCACGACATCGAGGACCCCACCTTCGATGCCACCGCGGTGGCGACGAACGCCAAGGCCCAGGTGCGTCCCGTCCACCGCCCGCCACGGGCCTCCACCGACCAGCACCCGCACTGCCGCTGGACCGTCGTCATCGACGAGGCGCACGACTCGGTGACCCCCCTGCCGCCGTACTACGAGGTCGAGCCGAAGCGCGCCGTGACCGTTGCGCTGGACCCGATCGTCCCGGGTGGTGGCGGGCTCGACGACTACACCGGGCCACTGGTCGACGACCTCGACTTCGCGGCCTTCTCGCACGCCGCGCTCGTGCGCATCGCCGACGAGGTGTGCCTGCAGATGCACCTGCTCAACCTCTCCTTCGGGATCGCGGTGGCCAAGCGGGCCGCATCGCCGGAGCAGGCGCAGGAGATCTGCACCAAGCAGCTGGTCGGGATCGCCGGCATCGCCGCCGAGCGGCTCCACCGGGCGCTGGCCCTGCCTGCGGACGAGGCCGGGGCGGCACGCGCTCTGGCCCTGCTGCCGCTGTTCAACCCCGTGGTCTACACCGGTGGCGAGGAGGGTGGCTCCGGTGCGGCGACGCTGGCGGTGACGCCCTCGGACGCGGCCGCCGACGGTGGGTGGATCACGCTCTGCGGACCCGGTCGCACCGCGCCCCTCCAGGCCGCCGTCCGTGCCGTCGACCCGTACCTGGACGTCGAGGTGACCGGCTCGCAGGAGACCTGGGACCTCACCGTCGTACGACGTCACGAGCCGGCTCCGGAGGCGGGCGAGGTGGCGGTGACGAGGTTCAGCACCGGAGCGACCTTCGCGTTCGAGCCGCGGCGGTCCCTCCCGCTCTTCCCCGTCTAGCCTCCCCGTCTGGTCTTCCCGCCTGGTCTTCCCGTCTGGTCTTCCCGTCTTGCCTCGCGTCCGGCGTCGCGTGGGATCAGCGTCGCCTGCCCAGGCGCAGCCACACCTGCTCCGGCACCTGGTCGAGGATCGCCTTCATCGACCACAGCACGCGGTCGATCTCGGCGGGGGTGTGGCTGCCTGAGCGGAACATCAGCAAGGAGTCGTCCTGCAGCCGCCACGCCCGGTCGCGGAAGTCGGCGAGCAGTGCGACCATCCCCGGGTGCAGGACGTCGTGGGCGAGCTCCGGACTGTCGGCGCGCACGTGGAAGGCGTCGTCGAAGCCCTGGTTCCCGATGATCAGGTCGGTCCCGAACAGGCCGCTGAAGAAGCGTCCCAGCGACGTCTGTGGGCTCACCTGCAGCGTCGGGACGGGGCCGCCGAGCTCGCCGAGGTGCATCGCGACCACCGAGAAAGAGCTCGTCTGCGTCCGCTCGCCCGACCTCGTCACGTAGGAGTAGTCGAAGGCCACGAAGTGGCGTCCCTCGTAGGACCCCTCCACGCTGTTGCGCGCCGTACGGGCCGAGCCACGACCGAAGGGATCGCCTCCGAAGCGGCGCTCCAGGGCCGGGGCGTGGGTGCTGAAGCGCCACTCGCGCTGCGCGGCGTAGGCGGCCATGCTCGCCCGGCGCCGCTCCTTGGCGCGCTGCGTGGCGCGGACGACCAGGACGATGCCGACCGTCATCGCGGCGACCGGGAGCCCCAGGCAGAGCAGGCCGACGGCCAGGGAGGTCATGGCGAGCATCCTCTCCGAACGCCGCGCCCGGAAACCCGGTCGGCGGTGTCAGCGGCCGGTGAACTCGGGCTTGCGCTTCTCCAGGAACGCCCGCGGGCCCTCCTTCGCGTCGTCCGAGGCGAAGACCGCGGCGCCGACCTTCGCGTCGTCGGCCCAGCAGTCGTCCTCGTGCTTGCCCTCGGAGGCGCGCATCGTCCTGAGGATCGCCTGCACCGCGACCGGACCGTTCGCGGCGATCGCGTCGGCGATCTCGTGCGCCTCGGCCAGGGCCTCCCCGTCGGGCACGACGTGGCCGATGAGGCCGACCTCCTTGGCCTCCGGCGCCTTCATCGTGCGTCCGGTCAGCAACAGCTCGGCGGCCACGGTGTAGGGCATCTGGCGGATCAACCGGACAGCGGAGCCGCCCATCGGGTAGAGACTCCACCGCGCCTCGGCGACGCCGAACTTCGCCGACTCGCCCGCGACCCGGATGTCAGTGCCCTGCAGGATCTCCGTTCCGCCGGCCACCGCCGGCCCCTCGACCGCGGCGATCAGTGGCTTGGTGAGGCGGAAACCCTTGAGCAACGACTTGATCACCGAGGGGTCGAACTCGCCCGACTCGAAGCTGTCGCTCGGTGGCTTGGCGTTCATCGCCTTCAGGTCCGCGCCGGCGCAGAAGTAGCCACCGGCCCCGGTCAGGATGCAGACCCGGATGGAGTCGTCGGCGTTCACCCGGTCCCAGGCATCGCTCATGATCGCGAGCATCTCCCCGGACAGCGCGTTGCGCGCCTCCGGACGGTTCATGGTCACCACGAGGGTGTGGCCGACCTGCTCGACGAGGCAGTGCGGAGCAGGGGAGTCGGCTGCGGTTTCGGTCATGTCGCGAGACGGTAGCGAAAAACAAGAACGTGTTCTAGTCTCGCGGCGTGGCCCTGAACATCGCAGACCTCTTCGAGCACGCCGTCGACGCAGCCCCGGACAAGCCGGCACTGAAGGTGGGCGACCGTGTCGTCACCTACGCCGAGCTGGAGGCCGACGCCAACCGCCTCGCCCACTACCTGTCCGGCCAGGGCGTCCAGCCGGGCGACCACGTGGCGATCTACGCCAAGAACAGCGTCGAGCACGTCGTCGCCGTCCTGGCGACCGTGAAGATCCGCGCGGTCACGATCAACGTCAACTTCCGCTACGTGGAGGGGGAGCTCAACTACCTGTTCGAGAACGCCGACGTCGTGGCCCTCATCCACGAGCGTTCCTACGCGCCCCTGGTGGCCGCGTGCGCCCCGAACCACCCGCAGCTCAAGACCTTCGTCGCCTTCCCCGACATCCTGGATCCTGACAACGAGGCGGACATGTCGTCCTACGGCGGGGTCGAGTACGCCGACGCGATCGCCGACCAGAGCGCCGAGCGTGACTTCGCCGAGCGCTCGGCCGACGACCTGCACATCATCTACACCGGCGGCACCACCGGTTTCCCGAAGGGCGTCATGTGGCGTCACGAGGACTTCTGGCGGGTCCTGGGCGGCGGGATCGACTTCTACACCGGTGAGCCGCTCTCGGAGTTCGACCAGTCCGAGCAGGCCAAGCTGGACGGTCGGATGATCACCTTCCCGCTGAGCCCCCTCATGCACGGTGGGGCGCAGGCGGGGCTGCTCATGCACCTGTTCGCCGGCCACCTGACGATCCTCGAGCCGAAGTTCGACCCGCAGCGCACGTGGGAGATCATCAACGACGACAAGGTCCAGCTCATCTTCATGACCGGCGACGCGATGGCGAGGCCGCTGATCGAGGAGTACGAGCGCAAGAAGGCGACGGGCACGCCGTACGACGGCTCGAGCCTGTTCGCGATCTCCAGCAGCGCCGCCATCTTCAGCCCGCCGGTCAAGGAGCGGTGGATGTCGGAGTTCACCAACGCCGTCTTCACCGACTCGGTCGGTGCCACCGAGACCGGCTTCCAGGGCATGGGCATGCAGGACAAGGACGCCATCAGCTCCGACGGCCCCGTCGTGGGGCTCGGTCCGAGCAGCGTGGTGCTCGACGACGACAACCGGCCCTACGACCTGGCCACCAGCGTCGGCAAGATCGGCCGCCTCGGGCGCGGCGGCTCGGTGCCGGTCGGTTACTACAAGGACCCGGAGAAGTCGGCCAAGACCTTCCTCGAGGTCGACGGCGAGCGCTACTCGGTGCCCGGCGACTTCGCCCGCATCGAGGAGGGCAACCGGGTCACCCTGCTGGGCCGCGGCTCCAACTGCGTCAACACCGGTGGCGAGAAGGTCTACCCCGAGGAGGTCGAGATGTCGATCAAGCGGCACCCGGCCGTCTACGACTGCCTCGTCGTCGGCATCCCCGACGAGAAGTACGGCCAGTCGGTCGCCGCGGTCGTGCAGCTGCGCGACGGCGAGAGCGTCGAGCTGGAGGGCCTGCGGACCTTCCTGCGCGAGCACCTGTCGGGCTACAAGCTGCCCCGCAGCCTCACGGTCGTCCCCGAGATCCCTCGCAACGCCACCGGCAAGGCGCAGTACCCCCGGGCCAAGGAGATGATCCTCGCCGACCACGCCGGTGCCGGCTCGACCCAGGGGGCACCGGCATGATGCGCAGCCCCCTGTGCGAGGCGTTCGGCATCGACCTGCCGATCTTCGCCTTCACCCCCTCCGAGCACGTCGCCGCGGCCGTCTCCCGGGCCGGTGGGCTCGGCGTCCTGGGGTGCGTGCGCTTCAACGACACCGACGAGCTGGAGAGCGTGCTGTCCTGGCTGGACGACAACACCGACGGCAAGCCGTACGGCGTCGACATCGTGATGCCGATGAAGATCCCCACCGAGGGCACCTCGATGGACCTCGGCGCGATGATCCCCGAGGACCACAAGAAGTTCGTCGACGAGACCCTGCTCAAGCTGGGCGTGCCCCCGCTGCCCGAGGGCGAGGGACGAGACGGGGTGCTCGGCTGGCTGCACTCCGTGGCGCGCTCGCACCTCGACGTGGCCCTGCAGCACCGGCCGGTCTTCATCGCCAACGCCCTCGGCTCGCCGCCGAAGGACGTCATCGACAAGTGCCACGAGCACGGCATCAAGATCGGCGCGCTCGCGGGCGCCGCCAAGCACGCCCTGAGCCACGTCGCCAACGGCGTCGACATCATCATCGCCCAGGGCTACGAGGCCGGCGGGCACACCGGTGAGGTCGCCAGCATGGTCCTGCAGCCCGACATCGTCGACGCAGTGGGACCCGACGTACCGGTCCTCGGCGCGGGTGGCATCGGCTCGGGCCGCCAGATCGCGGCCTCCCTCGCCCTCGGCTCGCAGGGCGTGTGGATGGGGTCCATCTGGCTCGGCACCGAGGAGTACCAGCTGATGGGAGCCGCCAACGCCGAGGCGTGGCAGACCGCCTTCACCCGGGCGACCAGCAGCGACACCGTGCGCACCCGGGTCTACACCGGCAAGCCGGCTCGGCTGCTCAAGACCAAGTGGACCGAGGCCTGGGCCGAGGAGGGCGCACCGGCGCCGCTGCCGATGCCGCTGCAGAACCTCCTCGTCTCCGACGCGCACAACCGGATCAGCGCCGCCAACGACCCCGACGTCATCTCGATGCCGGTCGGTCAGATCGTGGGGCGGATGAACGAGGTGCGTCCGGTCGCCGAGGTGATGGCCGACCTCGTGGCGGAGTTCGAGGAGACCGTCGCCAGGCTGGACAAGCTGCGCTAGCCCGCGCGGGAGCGTCTCAGCGCGGTGCGTAGGTCGTGCCGCGCGCCGCGCGCTCCCACGTGGTGCCTCCCCCGGTCTCGGGCAGCGCCCTCTTGAGCACCTTGTTGGTGGCCGTCCGGGGCAGGTCGTCGAGGATCCGCACGGAGCGCGGCCAGGCCTTGGGGGACAGGTCCTCCTGCTCGGCGAGGAAGTCGCCGAGGGCCCCCGGCGTGAGAGCGCCGCGCAGGAGCAGCGCCGCGACGACCTGGTCCCCGCCCGTGGGATCCGGCACGCCGTACACGGCCGCTTCCGAGACGGCCGGGTGGCGCAGCAGGATCCGTTCCACAGGGGCGGCCGCCAGGTTCTCCCCGTCGACCCGCAGCCAGTCTGCGCTGCGACCGGCGAAGTAGACGAAGCCGGCGGCGTCGCGGTACGCCAGGTCACCGGACCAGTACATCCCGCCTCGCATCCGCTCGGCCTCGGCATCCTCGTCGCGGTAGTAGCCGGCGAAGGCCCCGGACCCCTCGGTGTTGACCAGCTCGCCGGTGGCGGCCTCGGCATTGAGCAACCTGCCGTCGTCGTCGAAGAGCGCGTCCGGCGTCTGCCGGCCGGTGGCGGGGTCGAGCACCGCCACACCGTCGACGGGCCGGCCGAGACTGCCCGGAGGCATCCCCGGGACGCGCTGCACGATCACGGCGTTCTCGGTGGATGAGTAGGAGTCGATCACGGTGCAGCCGAAGCGGGCGCCGAAGCCCTCGATGTCGCGCTCGTTCGCCTCGTTGCCGAACACCAGGCGCAGGGGGTTGTCGGTGTCGTCGGCCCTGGTCTCCGTGGCCATCACGTAGGCCAGCGGCTTGCCGACGTAGTTGGCGTACGTCGCGCCGTAGCGCCGTACGTCGGGCAGGAACCCGGACGCGCTGAAGCGTGGTGCGAGGGCGACCGTGGCACCGACGGCCAGCGCGGGAGCCCAGCCGGCCATGATCGCGTTGGAGTGGAACAGCGGCATCGACAGGTAGGCGACATCGTCGGGGGAGAGCCCGAACCGCTCGGAGAGGAACTGGCCCGGGTGGGCGATCTTCGCGTGGGTCACGTTGACCGCCTTGGGCTCGCCCGAGGTGCCGGAGGTGAAGATCAGCATGAGCAGGTCGTCGGGCGCCGGGGTGGTCGAGGGCGGAGGCGGCGATGGGTGGGCGGCCAGGAGCGTGTGCCACTCGGGGGAGCCCGTGAGGAGCACCGGTACGCCGAGGTCGAGCCCGTCCAGCAGCGGGGCCAGGGTCTCGTCGGTGACGATCACCTGCACGTCGGAGCGCCGTACGTCGGCCGCCAGCGCGGACCCGCGGCGCGTGTGGTTGAGGCCGACCACCACCTGCCCGGCCAGTGCTGCACCGCCGAGGAGGAAGAGGAAC
>NZZG01000069.1 GCA_002698575.1 Pimelobacter sp.
GGCCCGTCGGCTGCGTGCGCAGGGGTGTGGAGCGGGCTGAGTCCGATCGCCACGCCGCACCTGGAGACCCGATTCACCCCGACCGCCGTCGGGGGCCGGCCCGACACCGCGAACGACCCCGTTCGTCGGCGTGCCCAGTGCGACACGCCCGACCGCGGGGGTGGGCGGGAAGGGGTCGGAGGAGCGAGGCGGGGTCCCACGCCCGGGGCCCTGGACCGCGGTACGAGTACTGACGAGAAGGACGAGAGAGACCTATGGCGGGACAGAAGATCCGCATCAGGCTCAAGGCCTATGACCACGAGGTGATCGACACCTCGGCGCGCAAGATCGTGGACACCGTCACCCGTACGGGTGCGAAGGTCGCCGGCCCGGTGCCGCTGCCGACCGAGAAGAACGTGTACTGCGTCATCCGCTCGCCCCACAAGTACAAGGACTCGCGCGAGCACTTCGAGATGCGCACGCACAAGCGCCTCATCGACATCATCGACCCCACCCCGAAGACGGTCGACTCGCTCATGCGCCTCGACCTGCCGGCCGGTGTCGACATCGAGATCAAGCTCTGAGGTTCTGACAATGACTTTCGAGAGAAACGTGAAGGGCCTGCTGGGCACCAAGCTCGGCATGACCCAGCTGTGGGACGAGAACAACCTCGTCGTCCCCGTGACCGTGATCGCCGCGAGCACCAACGTGGTCACCCAGGTCCGCCAGCCCAGCACGGACGGCTACAACGCCATCCAGGTGGGCTTCGGCGAGATCGAGGGCCGCAAGGTCAACAAGCCGGCTGCCGGTCACTTCGCCAAGGCAGGCTCGACCCCGCGTCGGCACCTCGCCGAGATCCGGACCGCCAACGCCTCCGAGTACACCGTCGGCCAGGAGCTCCCGGTCGACACCTTCGCCGCCGGCGACGTCATCGACGTCACCGGCACCAGCAAGGGCAAGGGGTACGCCGGTGTCATGAAGCTGCACGGCTTCCACGGCGTCGGCGCCTCGCACGGTGCCCACCGCAACCACCGCAAGCCCGGATCCATCGGCGCCTGCGCCACGCCGGGTCGCGTGTTCAAGGGCACCCGCATGGCCGGCCGGATGGGTAGCGACACGATCACCACCCAGAACGTCACCGTGCACGCCGTCGACGTCGAGAAAGGCCTGATCCTGCTCAAGGGCGCCGTCCCCGGCCCCAAGGGCGGACTCATCGTCCTGCGCTCGGCCGCCAAGCTCACCCAGGAGGCCTGAGTCAGATGAGCACCAACACCGTGAAGGTCGACCTCCCGGCCGAGATCTTCGACGCCAAGGTCAACATCCCGCTGATCCACCAGGTCGTCGTGGCCCAGCAGGCCGCGGCCCGCCAGGGCAGCGCCTCGACCAAGCGTCGTGGCGAGGTCCGCGGCGGTGGCCGCAAGCCCTACAAGCAGAAGGGCACCGGTCGCGCCCGCCAGGGCTCCACCCGCGCGCCGCAGTTCGCCGGCGGTGGCGTCGTCCACGGTCCCAAGCCGCGTGACTACGACCAGCGCACGCCCAAGAAGATGAAGGCCGCCGCCCTGCGTGGCGCCCTGTCGGACCGGGCGCGCAACGAGCGGATCCACGTCGTGGACTCGCTCGTGACCGGCGAGACGCCGTCGACCAAGAGCGCCCTCGCTGCGCTCACCGGCCTCTCCTCGCGCTCGAAGTTCCTGGTCGTGCTCGAGCGCACCGACTCGCTGACCTGGCTCTCGCTGCGCAACGCAGCCGAGGTGCACATCGTGGCGGTCGACCAGCTCAACACCTACGACGTGCTGGCCTGCGACGACCTCGTCTTCACCCAGGGCGCCTACGACGCGTTCATCGCGTGGGCGACCAAGGCCGGCTCCGCTGCTGTGACCGAGGAGGCTGCCCAGTGAGCACGCTGCACAAGGACTACCGCGACGTCCTGATCGCGCCGGTGGTGTCGGAGAAGAGCTACGGCCTCCTCGACGCCAACAAGTACACCTTCCTGGTGCACCCCGACGCGAACAAGACCGAGATCAAGATCGCTGTCGAGAAGATCTTCAGTGTCCGGGTCACCTCGGTGAACACGATGAACCGGCCGGGCAAGACGCGCCGCACGCGCAACGGCCTGGGCAAGCGCAAGGACACCAAGCGCGCCATCGTCAGCCTCGCCGAGGGCCACCGCATCGACATCTTCGGAGGTCCGGTCTCCTGACCGGGCGCCTGACTAGGACGAGATAAATCATGGCTATCCGCAAGTACAAGCCGACCACCCCGGGCCGTCGTGGCTCCTCGGTGGCCGACTTCGTCGAGATCACCCGGACCACTCCGGAGAAGTCGCTGACGCGCCCGCTGCCCAAGAAGGGCGGTCGCAACAACCAGGGCCGCATCACCACGCGGCACCAGGGGGGCGGCCACAAGCGCGCCTACCGCATCATCGACTTCCGTCGCTACGACAAGGACGGTGTCCCGGCGAAGGTCGCTCACATCGAGTACGACCCCAACCGCACCGCGCGCATCGCGCTGCTGCACTACGTCGACGGCGAGAAGCGCTACATCCTCGCGCCGCGCGACCTGACGCAGGGCACGCGCATCGAGTCCGGTCCCACGGCCGACATCAAGACCGGCAACAACCTGCCGCTGCGCAACATCCCGGTCGGTACGACGATCCACGCCGTGGAGCTGCGTCCCGGTGGGGGCGCCAAGATCGCTCGCTCCGCCGGCATGAGCGCCCAGCTGGTCGCCCGTGAGGGTTCGCGGGCAACGCTGCGGATGCCCTCGGGCGAGATGCGCTTCGTCGACGTGCGCTGCCGCGCCACCGTCGGCGAGGTCGGCAACGCCGAGCAGTCGAACATCAACTGGGGCAAGGCCGGCCGAATGCGCTGGAAGGGCAAGCGCCCGACCGTGCGCGGTGTCGTGATGAACCCCGTCGACCACCCGCACGGTGGTGGCGAGGGCAAGACCTCGGGTGGTCGTCACCCGGTGTCCCCGTGGGGCAAGCCCGAGGGCCGCACGCGCAAGCGCAAGGCCAGCGACGCCCAGATCATTCGCCGTCGCAAGACCGGCAAGAACAAGCGGTAACAGGGAGCTATTGAGATGCCTCGCAGTCTGAAGAAGGGCCCGTTCGTCGACGGCCACCTCGAGAAGAAGGTGGACGCCGAGAACGACAAGGGCTCCCACAACGTCATCAAGACGTGGTCGCGTCGGTCGATGATCATCCCCTCGATGATCGGTCACACCATCGCGGTCCACGACGGGCGCAAGCACGTTCCGGTCTTCGTGACCGACTCCATGGTCGGCCACAAGCTGGGCGAGTTCGCCCCGACCCGCACCTACCGCGGGCACGTCAAGGAAGACCGGAAAGGACGTCGTCGCTGATGTCGACCACCGAACGCCGACGCACCAGCGCCCGGCGCGAGACGCTCCTGGGCGACGCCCCGGGCGCCTTCGCCAGCGCCAAGTTCGTCCGGATCACCCCGATGAAGGCCCGCCGGGTCGTCGACATGGTGCGCGGTCTGCGCACCGACGACGCCCTGGCTCTCCTGCAGTTCGCCCCGCAGGCTGCCTCGGAGACGGTCTACAAGGTGCTCGAGAGCGCCATCGCCAACGCCGAGACCACCGAGGGCCTGGACACCAGTGACCTGGTCGTCTCGGTCGCGATGGTCGACGAGGGCCCCACGATGAAGCGGTGGCGTCCGCGCGCCCAGGGTCGGGCGACCCGGATCAACAAGCGCACGAGCCACATCACCTTGGTGGTTCAGCCCGCCGACGTGGTCGCCTCGGCCAAGAAGAACGGAAAGGGTGCCTGATGGGCCAGAAGATCAACCCGAACGGGTTCCGCCTCGGCATCAGCACCGACCACAAGTCGCGCTGGTACGCCGACAAGCTCTACAAGTCGTACGTCGGCGAGGACGTCGCGATCCGCAAGCTGCTCTCCAAGGGCATGGAGCGGGCCGGCATCTCCAAGGTGGAGATCGAGCGCACCCGCGAGCGGGTCCGCGTCGACATCCACACCGCCCGCCCGGGCATCGTCATCGGTCGCCGTGGCGCCGAGGCGGACCGGATCCGCGGCGAGCTGGAGAAGCTCACCGGCAAGCAGGTCCAGCTGAACATCCTCGAGGTCAAGAGCCCCGAGATGGACGCCCAGCTGGTCGCCCAGGGCGTGGCCGAGCAGCTCGCCGGTCGCGTGCAGTTCCGTCGCGCGATGCGCAAGGCGATGCAGACCACGATGCGCTCGGGTGCCAAGGGCATCCGGATCCAGTGCTCCGGTCGACTCAACGGCGCCGAGATGTCGCGCACCGAGTTCTACCGCGAGGGTCGCGTCCCGCTGCACACGCTGCGTGCCGACATCGACTACGGCTTCTACGAGGCCAAGACCACCTTCGGCCGCATCGGCGTCAAGGTGTGGATCTACAAGGGCGAGGTCGCCGGCAGTCGGGCCGAGCGTCAGGCCCAGGCCGCAGCCCGCGCCGGCGTCCCCGGCCGCGGCGGCAGCAACCGACCGCAGCGTGGAGGCGACCGCCCGAGCCGTGGCTCGCGTCCCTCGCGCTCGGACCGCGAGGCGCCCGCCGCCGAGGCTCCGGCCGCTGCTGCGGCTCCGGCCGCCACCGAGACTCCCGGAACGGAGGGCTGAGCCATGTTGATGCCCCGTCGCGTCAAGCACCGCAAGCAGCACCACCCCAAGCGCCGCGGCGCTGCCAAGGGCGGTACGTCGCTTGCCTTCGGTGACTACGGCATCCAGGCGATCGAGGGTCACTACGTGACCAACCGGCAGATCGAGTCGGCCCGTATCGCCATGACCCGTCACATCAAGCGTGGCGGCAAGGTCTGGATCAACATCTACCCGGACCGTCCGCTCACCAAGAAGCCCGCCGAGACCCGGATGGGTTCCGGCAAGGGCTCGCCCGAGTGGTGGGTCGCCAACGTCAAGCCCGGCCGCGTCATGTTCGAGCTCGCCGGCGTGGACGAGGACGTGGCCCGCGAGGCCATGCGTCGCGCCATGCACAAGCTCCCCATGAAGTGCCGTTTCATCTCCCGAGAGGCTGGTGAGTTCTGATGAGTCAGGACACCAAGGCTCACGAGCTCGACGAGCTCAACGCAGTCGACCTCGAGTCGAAGCTGCGTGAGGCCAAGGAGGAGCTCTTCAACCTCCGTTTCCAGGCGGCCACCGGCCAGCTGGAGAGCCACGGCCGGCTCCGCACGGTCAAGAAGGACATCGCCCGGATCTACACCGTGGTGCGTGAGCGCGAGCTCGGCATCCGGACCGCGCCGGGCACCGACACCGACGAGGCGAGCGCATGAGTGAGACCAATACGACGATCGAGCGCAACGCGCGCAAGACCCGCGAGGGCCTGGTCGTCAGCGACAAGATGGACAAGACCGTCGTGGTCGAGGTCGAGGACCGCGTCAAGCACGCGCTCTACGGCAAGGTCATGCGGCGCACGAGCAAGCTCAAGGCCCACGACGAGCCCAACGAGTGCGGCATCGGCGACCGGGTCCTGATCATGGAGACCCGTCCGCTGTCGGCCACCAAGCGCTGGCGCGTCGTGCAGGTCCTCGAGAAGGCCAAGTAGTTCAAGACAGCCCGGCCTAGCCGGACCAGATGACTGGGTTCTCACAGGCTCGCGCCCAGCGCGAGAACCGTGGTGACAAGGAGAAGTAATGATTCAGCAGGAGTCGCGGCTCAAGGTCGCCGACAACACGGGTGCCAAGGAGATCCTCTGCATCCGTGTTCTCGGGGGCTCGGGTCGGCGCTACGCCGGCATCGGCGACACGATCGTGGCCACCGTCAAGGACGCCATCCCCGGTGGCGGTGTGAAGAAGGGTGAGGTCGTCAAGGCCGTCATCGTCCGCACCGTCAAGGAGCGTCGTCGTGCGGACGGGTCCTACATCCGTTTCGACGAGAACGCCGCAGTGATCCTCAAGGCAGACGGCGAGCCGCGCGGCACGCGCATCTTCGGCCCCGTCGGTCGCGAGCTGCGCGAGAAGCGCTTCATGAAGATCATCTCGCTGGCGCCGGAGGTGCTCTGACGATGGCCAAGCAGAAGAAGGCAAGCGTGAACCTCAAGAAGGGCGACACCGTCAAGGTGATCGCAGGCAAGGACAAGGGCGCCGAGGGCAAGGTCATCAAGGTGCTCCGCGAGGAGCAGCGCGTGATCGTCGAGGGTGTCAACCGGATGAAGCGGCACACCAAGGTCGTCAACCAGGGCGGTCGCGCCGGGACCACCGGCGGGATCATCACCACCGAGGCCCCGATCCACGTGTCCAACGTGATGCTGGTCGAGGGTGACGGCGTCACCCGCATCGGCTTCCGCCGCGACGAGGTGACCAAGCGTCGCCCCGACGGCTCCACCTACGCCGCGACGCGCTCCGTGCGCATCTCGCGCAAGTCCGGGAAGGAGATCTGATGAGCGAGACCACTGAGGGTGCTGTGATCGAGCAGGTCACCCCGCGCCTCAAGACGCGCTACCGCGAGGAGATCCTTCCCTCGCTCAAGTCCGAGTTCGAGATCGCCAACGTCATGCAGGTCCCCGGCCTGACCAAGATCGTGGTCAACATGGGTGTCGGCGAGGCCGCTCGCGACTCCAAGCTGATCGACGGCGCCATCCGCGACCTCACCGCGATCACCGGCCAGAAGCCGGCCGTGACCAAGGCCCGCAAGTCCATCGCGCAGTTCAAGCTGCGTGAGGGCATGCCGATCGGCTGCCACGTCACGCTGCGTGGTGACCGGATGTGGGAGTTCCTCGACCGGCTGCTGTCGCTCGCGCTGCCCCGCATCCGCGACTTCCGTGGACTCAACCCCGGGCAGTTCGACGGCAACGGCAACTACACCTTCGGTCTGACCGAGCAGGTCATGTTCCACGAGATCGACCAGGACAAGATCGACCGGTCGCGCGGCATGGACATCACGATCGTCACGACCGCCACCACCAACGACCAGGGTCGCGCGCTGCTGAAGCAGCTCGGCTTCCCGTTCAAGGAGAACTGAGGAAGTCATGGCGAAGACTGCACTGAAGGTCAAGGCTGCTCGCAAGCCCAAGTTCGCGGTGCGCGGATACACCCGCTGCCAGCGCTGTGGTCGGCCGAAGGCCGTCTACCGCAAGTTCGGCCTCTGCCGGATCTGCCTGCGCGAGATGGCTCACCGGGGCGAGCTGCCCGGCGTGACCAAGTCCTCCTGGTGACCGACACCTTCCACAACCGCTGAAGGTCCCGCTCGCGGGAAACCACAGAAGAGAGAGAACACCCGACTCATGACGATGACTGACCCGATCGCAGACATGCTCACGCGTCTGCGCAACGCCAACCAGGCGTACCACGACCAGGTCGCGATGCCCTACAGCAAGCTGAAGCAGGGCGTGGCCGAGATCCTCAAGCAGGAGGGGTACATCACCTCCTTCGACGTCGCCGACAACGAGGGCGTCGGCCAGACGCTGACCATCACCCTCAAGTTCGGCCGTAACCGCGAGCGCTCGATCGCCGGGGTGCGCCGGATCAGCAAGCCCGGTCTGCGCGTCTACGCCAAGCACACCGGCCTGCCCAAGGTCCTCGGCGGTCTCGGGGTGGCGATCATCTCGACCAGCCAGGGCCTGCTCACCGACCGCCAGGCCAACCAGAAGGGCGTGGGCGGAGAAGTCCTCGCCTACGTCTGGTAATCCGAGACCCAGATAGGAGACAGAAGCACATGTCGCGAATTGGCAAGCTGCCTGTTGCGGTCCCGTCGGGTGTCGACGTGGCGATCGATGGCGCGCTGGTGACGGTCAAGGGCCCCAAGGGGACCCTGAGCCACTCCGTCGCCGCGCCGATCGTGGTCGAGCAGGGCGAGGGCGTCCTGGACGTCAAGCGTCCCGACGACGAGCGCATCAGCAAGTCCCTGCACGGCCTGACCCGCACGCTGGTCAGCAACATGGTCGTCGGTGTGACCGACGGCTACGAGAAGAAGCTCGAGATCGTGGGCGTGGGTTACCGCGTCCTGTCGAAGGGCCCGACCCAGCTGGAGTTCCAGCTCGGCTACAGCCACTCGATCATCTTCGACGCGCCCGAGGGCATCACCTTCACGGTCGAGGGCCCCACCAAGCTCGGTGTCGTCGGCATCGACAAGCAGCTCGTCGGCGAGACCGCCGCGAAGATCCGCAAGCTGCGCAAGCCCGAGCCCTACAAGGGCAAGGGCGTTCGGTACGCCGGCGAGCACATCCGCCGCAAGGTCGGAAAGGCTGGTAAGTAGTCCATGGCTATCAAGCTCAAGCAGCAGAAGCACGCGTCCAAGCGCCTGCAGTCGCGGCTCAAGCGCCAGGTGCGTGGTCGCAAGCGCATCCACGGCACCCCGGAGCGTCCCCGTCTCGTGGTCACGCGTTCCACCAAGCACATCACCGTGCAGGTCGTCGACGACCTGGTCGGCAAGACCCTGGTCTCGGCCTCCACGATGGAGTCCGACCTGCGGTCCCAGGACGGCGACAAGACCGCCAAGGCCACGCGCGTGGGCGAGCTCGTCGCCGAGCGTGCCAAGGCCCAGGGTGTCGAGTCGGTCGTCTTCGACCGCGCCGGCAACAAGTACCACGGTCGCATTGCGGCCCTGGCCGACGGGGCCCGCTCCGGCGGGCTGTCGTTTTGAGCCAGTAGAGAACTAGGGAGATAGAGACTCATGAGCGGAGCTCAGCGCGGACAGCGTGGGGGCGGCGATCGTCAGGGCCGTGGACGCGACGGAGGTCGCGGACAGGGCGCTGAGAAGAGCCAGTACCTCGAGCGCGTCGTAGCCATCAACCGTGTCGCCAAGGTCGTCAAGGGTGGTCGTCGCTTCAGCTTCACCGCCCTGGTGGTCGTCGGCGACGGCGACGGCATGGTCGGTGTCGGCTACGGCAAGGCCAAGGAGGTGCCCGCGGCGATCGCCAAGGGCGTCGAGGAGGCGAAGAAGGCTTTCTTCCGCGTCCCTCGCATCCAGGGCACCATCCCGCACCCGGTCCAGGGTGAGAAGGCAGCCGGTGTCGTGTTCCTGCGGCCCGCCTCGCCCGGTACCGGTGTCATCGCCGGTGGTCCGGTGCGCGCGGTCCTGGAGTGCGCCGGCATCCACGACGTCCTCAGCAAGTCGCTGGGGTCGTCCAACCAGATCAACATCGTGCACGCGACCGTCGAGGCGCTGCGGATGCTCGAGCGTCCCGAGGCCGTTGCCTCGCGTCGTGGCCTGCCGGTCGAGGACGTCGCCCCGGCGGCGCTCCTGCGGGCCCAGGCCGAGGGCGAGAAGGCCGCTGCGGCCGCCACGGGGGTGTCCTCCTGATGGCGCAGCTCAAGATCCAGCAGCACCGCTCCACGATCGGGTGCAAGCCCAACCAGCGCGACACCGTTCGCTCGCTGGGCCTCAAGCGGATCGGTGACGTGGTCGTCAAGGAGGACCGCCCCGAGATCCGGGGCATGGTCCACACGGTTCGTCACCTCGTGACGGTCGAGGAGGTCAACTGACATGACGCTCAAGCTCCACCAGCTGCGCCCCGCGCCGGGCGCCAAGACCGCCAAGACCCGCGTGGGTCGCGGTGAGGCATCCAAGGGCAAGACCGCCGGTCGCGGCACCAAGGGCACCAAGGCCCGCTACCAGGTCCCGGCCGCCTTCGAGGGTGGGCAGATGCCCATCCACATGCGGCTCCCGAAGCTCAAGGGCTTCAAGAACCCCTTCAAGGTCGAGTTCCAGGTCGTCAACCTGGACCGGATCACCGAGCTCTTCCCCGAGGGTGGCGACGTCGACGTCGCCGCGCTCGTCGAGCGCGGCGCGGTCCGCAAGGGTCACCCGGTCAAGGTGCTCGGCCAGGGCGACCTCGGTGTGAAGGTGTCGGTCACGGCCAACGCCTTCTCCGCCTCCGCGAAGGACAAGATCGAGGCCGCGGGCGGTTCTGTCACGGTCTCGTGACCTGTTCGTGACCGAGTTCTGAACGTCCACAGGCGCCCTTGACCGGCCGGCATCGCACGCGATGCCTCAGCGCTGGTCCGGGGCGCCTGTGACGTGCTCAGGCTCCTGTTAGGCTTCACAGGTCCCTGCGACCCGTCGCCGTCTCGACGGGTCGTACCTGCGCGGGGACCCCATCAGCTGGAGAAAGAGGAATCGTGCTCAGCGCGTTCGTCAACGCCTTCCGAACCCCGGACCTGCGGCGCAAGCTGCTGTTCGTCCTGATGATCATCGTCATCTTCCGGGCCGGTTCCCAGATCCCCGCCCCCGGGGTCAACGTCGCCAACGTCCAGGAGTGTCTGGGTGACGCGGCCAACAACGACGGCGTCTACAACCTGATCAACCTGTTCTCCGGCGGTGCGCTGCTGCAGCTCACGGTCTTCGCGCTCGGGATCATGCCGTACATCACCGCCAGCATCATCCTGCAGCTGCTCGTCGTGGTCATCCCGCGGCTCGAGGCGCTGAAGAAGGAGGGCCAGGCCGGCCAGACCAAGATCACCCAGTACACCCGCTACCTGACGCTGGGCCTGGCGCTGCTGCAGGCCACCGGCATCGTCGCCCTGGCGCGCTCGGGCAACCTGCTGCAGAACTGCCCCCAGGACCTGCTGCACAGCGACAACCTCTCGACGTTCCTGACCATGGTCATCACGATGACCGCCGGCACCGCCGTCATCATGTGGCTCGGCGAGCTCATCACCGACCGGGGAGTCGGCAACGGCATGTCGATCCTGATCTTCACGCAGGTCGTCGCGACCTTCCCCTCGGGCCTGTGGTCCGTCGGTCGCCAGCAGGGCTGGTGGGTCTTCGGCGTCGTCCTGGCGGTCGGCCTCGTCATCGTGGCCGCGGTCATCTTCATCGAGCAGTCGCAGCGCCGGATCCCGGTGCAGTACGCCCGCCGGATGGTGGGACGCAAGATGTTCGGTGGCAGCTCGACGTACATCCCGTTGAAGGTCAACCAGGCCGGCATCATCCCGGTCATCTTCGCCTCCTCGCTGCTCTACCTGCCGGCGATGGCGGTGCAGTTCAACCAGACCAGCACCAACCCGGTGATCGACTTCCTCAACAGCTACCTCGTCGGGGGCGACCACCCGCTCTACATGGCCGTGTACTTCGGCCTCATCGTCTTCTTCACCTACTTCTACGTCTCCATCACGTTCAACCCGAACGAGGTGGCGGACAACATGAAGAAGTACGGCGGCTTCATCCCCGGGATCCGGGCGGGCAAGCCGACCGAGGACTACCTGTCCTACGTCCTGTCCCGCATCA
>NZZG01000070.1 GCA_002698575.1 Pimelobacter sp.
GACGTTCGAAGGCCTCAAGAACCTCGATTCTCCAACCAGGACGGGCACCTTCGTCGTCTCACACGCGGATCACGCCGCCACTACTCGCGGATCCGGGTCAGATCCACCTTGCCGTGGTAGTGCTTCTGCAGGATCTTGAGCACTTCGAGGTTGTCGCCCTCGATGAACACGTTCTTCGTCGTGTCCCAGTCCTTGCTCTGATCCTTGACCGGCCGCAGCGTGGCAGTGGTCGGCTCCTGCGCGGCACGGAGCGCCCGCTTCTTGCCCGGCCAGAACAGTCCGAACCGCTCATTGCTGTCGGCGGCATCGTCCGCGAGGAGCTCGGTGAGCTTGGTGACGTCGACCTTGCCATCCGCGATCGCCTCGGGCACCAACTCTTGGAGCCGGCGAGCAAGCTCGGTCTGCAGGTCAGGGGTGGCGCTCGGGATCTCGTGGATTTCGTCGGTCATTCAGTGTTCCTCATTCAATGTATCTGAATTCGTTTATCAATATTGTGAATTATTGATCAGCCTGATGTTTACGCCGTGACCCGCCAGCGAATGGCGAAGAGGTCTTCGGTCTCGCGCCTGCCCTTGAGCGACTGCTCGATCAGGTCGAGGTACTTGTCGATCTCTTCGCGGAGCTTGATCCGCTCGCCACGGGCGCGGTCGTCCTCGTCTTCGGCCTTCTGCGCCCAGCGCCTGGCTTCCTTCTTGTGTCGCAGTTGCTCCATCGGGTCGTCGGTCTGCCGCGCCGCCTTCCGGCTCTCCTTCTCCTTCTGGCGGTACTCGCGGATCAGGCCCTCGGACTCGGCCTTGCGGTCAAGGGTGTTCCGGTAGAGCAGCTCCTCCTGCTGGTCGTAGTAGCGAGCGTTGCGCGCCTGCACTTCCTTCTCGAACGCCTCTCGCTGGGCGTCCAGGTGCTTCTCGAAGGCCGACTCGTCGATCATGTCAATCGGGTCCGACACTTCTGTGCAGGCGAGGTCCATCAGGTCGGCGACGTACTCGTGGTCGAGCCACTCGCCGTCGTTGGTGAGCATCCCCGCGAGCGCGTACGACTCGGAAATGTCCTCGTTGCCAGCCTTCATCCGGAACGTGACGACTTTACTCACCAGCTGACCGCTCTTGCCCTGCAGTGCCCTGATCGCGGTGCTGGCCCGGTGCGACTGCACGAGGCTGAACGTCAACTCGCGGGCAGGCGTCTCCGCCTTCTTAGAGGAGGCCACGACGTACTCGGCCAACGGGCTCTGGAACCGGTACTGGAGCGCGTGCTCCTGCGGTTGCGACTTGAAGTAGTAGCGACCGGTCTTGGTCCCGGGTACCGGTACCTCATGGAGCTCAAACAGCCGACCGTCGCCTTCGAACGTGGCGACACTGTTGAGCTGGTACTTGGTGACAGTCAGGAGGAGGCGCTCGAACTTGTTGAGCACTTCCCCACTCTGGGCGTCGTAGGACTTCAGGCGGTCCTGGACGTTGGGGTCGAGGTTGTCGAACACCTTGGCCTTGGCGCTGGCCATCTCCTTGGAGATCTCGCCCTCGAACTGCTGCTCCAGCTGGTTGAAGGCGACTTCGATCTCCCCTGCCGTCTTGCAGCGGTTGAGGATGTCGCTGATCGTCTTCTCGAAGTCGAGGCCGTCCTCGATGGAGCCGAGCACTTCATCGCTCGCACCGAAGACGCCCTTGAAGAGGTGGAACTTGTCCTCCAGCAGCTCGAGGATCCGCTGCTCGGCGAGGTTGCCCTTGTTGGAGAAGTTCACGACCACGACGTTGTGCTGCTGCCCGAAGCGGTGGGCGCGACCGATGCGCTGCTCCACGCGCTGGGGGTTCCAGGGCAGGTCGTAGTTGACGACCATCGAGCAGAACTGGAGGTTGATGCCCTCCGAGGCTGCCTCGGTGGCGATCATGATCGTGCCTTCTTCACGGAAGTAGTCCACGAGAGCCTTGCGGCGGTCAGCGGCCAGCACGCCAGTGATGACGTCGCTGCCCTTGTTGCGCTCCAACCACTTCTGGTAGATCGCGGTGGCCTGCGGCGAGTCGTTCTGACCGTTAAACAGCAGCAGACCATCGCCGCGTCCTGCCTCGGTGAGCGACCTGGCGATGTACTCCTGCGTGACCGTGGAGTCGGTGAAGATGATCGCCTTCTCGGGCGCGCCCAGCTCCCGGAGACGCTCGAAGCCCAAGTCCACAGCGTGGTTGAGCTGCACGGCCTTCTCGTTGACGGTGATGGACCGGGCAAGCGCGGCGTACTCGCGCAGCTCGCGGACCTCGTCCCTCATCGGCTCTAAGTCGCGGGGATCAATGGCCGTGAAGCCAGCCTTCGGGGCTTCGTCGAGCTCTTCTTCCTCCTCATCGGTGAGATCGGCATCGACGATGAAGCTGCCCGAATTGGTCCAACGCTTCCCTTCGGCGATCTCGCGTTCCAGCCGGTCGGCGATCTTCTCCAGAGTGCTGGCGATGGCGTAGGTCGAGGAGCCCAGCCGCTTGCGGATGATCAAAGCGCTGAGGTGCCGGGTGGACTTGGAGAAGGCGTAGACCTCGTCGCGCTGCAGGTACTCATTGACCAACTCGTAGAGCCGCTGCTCATCCGGGGACGGTTCGAACCCGACGGTCAGCGGGAGGCGTTCGGTGAAGCGGATGTACTTGTCGGCGTCACGGCGCAGCGTGCGCTTGCTGATCTGGGCGACGCGGTCGCCGAGGTCGTCAAAGGCTGCTGACTCCCGGTTCTTGATGTAGCGCTCACGGAAGGCGTCCAGCGAATAGAAGTACTCCGGCTCGAAGACCGAGACGAGCCCATAGAGCTCCTCGAGCTTGTTCTGCAGCGGCGTCGCGGTAAGCAGCACGGTCTTGTGGGCGCCCTCCACGATGCGGGAGACGGCGTTGGCGACCTTTGCCTTGCCATTCCAGTAGTTGCGCAGGCGGTGGGCCTCGTCGGCAACGACCAGGTCCCATGCCTTGATCAAGGAGACTTCGTGGCACTGTACGAACTCGTAGGAGCAGATCAGCACCTCGTGATTGCGGCCCGCCCCGAGGAGACGCTCCTTACTCTTCGCGTCCAGGAGCGAGCTGGGGATCAGGAACTTCTCGTACAGCTCCTGCTGCCACTGCTGCCGGAGGCTGGAGGGGGCGACGATCAGGATGTTGCGCTTGCGCTCGGACCAGTACTGGGTGATGACGATGCCCGCCTCGATCGTCTTACCGAGGCCGACCTCATCGGCAAGGATGACGCCCTTGAGGAACGGGGTCTGCAGCGCGAAGAGCGCCGCGTCGATCTGGTGCGGCTTAGGCTCGACCTGCGCGTCGAACAGGAGGCCGGCCAGCTTGCCGACGTGATCGCTGGCGTAGCTGCGCTGGAGTTCGTGGGCGTAGTACTTCGCCTGATAGTCCGTGAAGCCGCTGGTCATCGGGCGACCTCTGGGCGCCCGAGAGAGCAGCACGAAGCATGTCGCGTCGCCAAACTCATTCGGGCCTCCGGTCAGTACGCGGGAGGACCCACGTCTGTACCTCCCCAAGCCTTGAACCTCAACCCTATCGGCGGAGCCCATCGACTTGGGGAAGTACCTCGAAAGTCTGCATGGACAACCGGCTTCAGACGGGCGCCATCGAGCGACGTCGATCCTTTTGGCCGACCCAGATCAAGGGAGACAGCACCGCCATCCAGGCGAACTTCGCAGCGTTCCAGAAGAACAGGAACACCAGCACGTTGAGGAAGCCGAGGCCGGGCCTGGCAGCGAACTCGATTGCGAGCGCCGTCAGCCCGAGGTAAGCAGGCGTCGCGACGAGAGCGACGGGGATCGCCCACTTGAAACCGCGCGGAGTACGCAACCAGTCGATCGCGCGGTTCGTGGGCATGTAGAAGCGGAGGTAGCCGCGGATCGCTGCGCTGAAGTGCCAGAGTGCGGTGAGCATGAGGATCTCCTTCGGGTTGGGGCGCATCTCCTCTCTACGACCGCGATCCGACAGGAGGGAGCACCCGTCGCGCCCCCTGTGGACTACCTGGTCAGAACTACCTCTGTGTGGTTTCGACAGGCTCAACCACCGAGTGCCGCCCGCCCCCTCGCTTCGAGCGCCTGGCTGCGCCCCTCCTGGGTCATGGCAGCGTCGTCGGCAATGGATCGGGCACGACGAATGGCCTGCTCAGCGCGTGCGGCTTCGAGCTTCTGCGCCTCGGTCGTGGGCACACCGAGCGGCGTGCGTCCCTCCACCTGGTAGCGGTCGCGGTAGGCGGCCACGGTCCTGACCTCGCGCAGCCAGCGACGTCGAGCGGCGGCCGTCTCCGGCGCCGTGCCGAGCCGCTTCAGCCAGGGCACCCGCTCCTCGACGGCCTTCTTGGCGAGCGTCATCGCCCGTGCTTCCATCAGGTCGGCGCGATCGGCAAGTGCCCTCGCCATCTCCTCGCTCATGGGACCGCCGACGACGGGGACCAGGCCGACGACCAGTTTCGGGGAGGGGCGACGGCTGCCGCGCTTGGGCTGGGCGGCCTTCTGGAGACGACTGATCAGGACGGCTCCGATGTCCTCGGCGTCGTCCAATGACCGCCGGGCGACGAGGGCCGGCAGGAGTCGAGTGACGTCGTGGTGGTTGGCCTCGGCCCGCCGCAGTTCGGCGGTGAGCGGGCCGAACGACTCCGAGGCCAGCACCTGTTCGACCTGGGCGTCAGTCAGTCCACTCCCCCGGATCGCTGCCACCCAGCGGTCGCGCTGGGCGACTGCGCCGATGGTTTCGTACTCGGCAGCGATCTGCGCGATGGACGACCAGCGGTCCTGCTCGGCCGCGATCATCTGGTGTGCGGAGAGCTCGCCGCCGATGTGCTGGAGCACGCCGCAGAGGACGGTGTGGGCGTTCACCTCATCAGGCTCGGGAGGGGCGTGGCCTTCGTCGGGCTTGTCGAGGGCGACGTACGCGATGTTCGAGTCTCGGCCGCGGGTCATGGAGACGTAGAAGTTCTCCCGGGTCGTCGAGCCGGTCACCACGACATGGGAGGCGTCGACGGTCATCCCCTGGGCGCGGTGCGCGGTGACGGCGTACCCTAGGTCGACGTGCTCGGCGACGTACGCCGCAGGCAAGGTCACCGACCCACCAATGGCGACGCCGAGGCGTTGGATCTGCATCGACCCGTCCTTGTGAACGCGGGTGACGGTCCAGCGGTCCCCGTTGCGGACCCAGCCGCCGCGCAGGGTGTGAAGGCGGCGGTCGTTGTGGCGGGTGATGATGAGGTCACCCTTGGACGCCTGGGTGCCGTCGGCGAGGTTCACCTCGATGTGTCCGACCGGGTTGGCAACGATGCGGTCGGCGCGGGCACGCCGGTTGAGTCGGATCACCATGTCGGTGGCCTCGGCGACCAGGATTGACGTCCGCCCCTCCTTCACGTCGGCGGTCCACGCTAGGTAGGCGGCGTCCATCATCTCGTCGGTTGTGCCCTCCTGGACGCGATCCTTGGCGACGTAGGTGCTGATGACTTCCGCCCGTCCGAACCGAAGGTCGAGCGATGCGGTCTTCTCCCACCTGTGGGTGAAGCGGTGAACCTCGGTCAGCTCGGGGGTGTCAGGACGGGCGGAGGCCAACAGAGAGAACGCCCCTCCCGCGTCGACCGACTGAAGCTGCGCCCAATCGCCGACCAGCAGTACCTTCGCACCGGCCTCGGCCGCGAGCGCCGTGAGGCGGTCGAGGGTGAGCGTGCCGGCGAGGGTGGCCTCGTCGATGATGACGAGCTGGCCCTTGCCGAGCTCCGCCCGTCCTCGGTCGTGCTCGTGCAGCCACTTCGCGGTGTTCTCACATGCGATGCCCAAGTCCTCGGCGAGCACCTGGGCGGCGACTGCGCTCGGCGCAAGGCCGACGACGCTGCCCTTGCCGTGAGCCTTCACCCACGCGGTCTTCAGTGCGTGCATCGCGGTGGTCTTGCCCGCGCCCGCCGGACCGACGAGCAGGTCGACCTGTCGTCCAGACACGGCGATCCCCGCCAGCGTCTCGGACTGCTCGGCAGACAATAGGTGCTCCTTGCGCGTCACCCCCTCGATCACGTCGAGGTCGAGCTCTGGGGCGGTCATGTCTTCGGCCCGGGCCAGAAGGCGGTCCTCGGCGGCGAGCAGGGTCTCGGAGGTGAAGACGACTCCGTGACGCGGCCGGAAGCGCGAGGTGCCGTCGGCCCGCCGGAAGACCTCCGGCACGGTGACCAGATCGGGCGGAGTGATCGTCAGCGACTCCTGCTTCGCGGCCTCGACGATCATGCCGACGACGGCCTCGCGGTCGTCGGCGCTGGCGAACCGCCAACCCATCGTCTCCCTGGATGCCTCCGCCCAGAGGTTCCAGTGCTTCCACGTCGAGCGCTTCTCCTCGACGGCTCCGACGACGGAGACGCCGACTTCGGTGATCGCGTCGAGGGGAACGTCGTCGGCGCGGAGAGTGGGACGGGCGCGAGAAGGGGCGGTGGCTTCCTTGGCCCAGTCGACTGCGCCCCTCCCGAGGATCTTCTGCGCCCGTTCTCGCCACTGCGTCGTCAGGTCGAGCAGGGAGTGGATCTCCTTCTCGGGGCGCGTTGCCAGCGTGGCCTTCGCGCGCAACTGGATGATCTTCGCCGACGAGGGGCGGCGGCCCGTCAGGTCGACGTACTCCGCGATGAGCCGGTCCTTCTCCTTGTCGATGTGGCTGGACCGGCTGGAGAACTCGCGGATGAGCGTCTCCGGGACGGGCGCAAGCTCCCAGGCCGCGTTGCGTTCCGCACCCCGCTCCCGCTGCTCCCACTCGATGCCGAACAGCCGGGTGAGGCGGTCGGCCAGCACGGCGTTGTAGTGCTCCGAGATCGGCACGTTGGCCTCGTACATCGCGGTGCCGTCCAGGCTTCGCCAGCGCCCGTCCTCTGTCGTCTTGACCTTGTTGGAGATGACGACGTGGGTGTGGAGTTGCGGATCACCGAGCCGAGAGTCCCAGTGGTCGTACGCCGTTGCCGCGACCCCGATCACGTCGGCCTGCATCACCGCGCCGTTCCCGGCGGCAACGCCCCTCCTCGTGGAGACGACCTCTCGCTCCATGAAGTCGAGCACCTCAGCGACTGCCTCGTGGTGGGCGCCGACGATCAGCGCCTGCGTGCCCGCATCGGCCACGCCCCATAGCGCCGAGACCGACTTGGGGACGCTGAATGTGTAGTCATAGCCGGCGACCCCGCTGGACGGCTTGACCGACTCCTCGGCCCTGATCTGCCTCTCCGCCTCGGCCCGCTGCTCGGCGGTGAGGCTCGAACTCAGCTCGGCCACCCGAGCGGCGATCCGCTCTTCGACCGGCGGGAAGACCGGGAAGGCGCGACCGAGCTTCGCTCCGGTGACCGGGTCGAGGCCCGCGCCGATCAGGAGCTGGAGTTGCTGCGGCGTCACCTGATCACCGCGCTTGATCTCGCCGTCGCCGAAGGCGTGGAGCGCCGAGCCCATCCAGCGGCCTGGCGGTGTTCCTTCCTCGGTGTAGTAGCGCGTGACCGGGTTGGGGTCGGCCATGTTGGCGTCGCCCCGGACCACGCTCTTGAGCAGGTAGTCGTAGCCCCGGCCAGCCTGGATCTTCCTCATCGAGACGGTCATGGCCGCACACCTCCTTGGCGTGAAGGTGTCCGCGCAGGTCCACAGCCCCCGGTTCAGGCTGAGTTGTCCACAGAGCCCGGGCCACAGAGCCCACCTCGTTCTGCATGACGTGTATGCCGAGAAGGAGGGTGCGGCCGGTCGGGGCGGGCGGAGTCGCGGTGGGTCGGTGCGGCACACCTGGGTGAGAAGAGGCGGCAATCGGTCGCACGGAGCGAGGAGGCAACGTGAAAAACGAACCGGTTCAAGGTCCCGGATGTGACGTACGATACGAATGCGACGACCCAGTCGGCCCGCCGTCAGGGCGTCGTATGCGTCCTTCTCGGGATGGTCTCGCGAAGGCGTCCAGGACTCGGCCATGACGAACGCCCGACACTTCGCTCTCCTGGCGACCGTTACCGCGGTGGCGATCGCAATGGGAGGTTGTGCCTCCGACGGCAATGACCCGGCGGCGACCCCGACCCCCACTTCAGGTTCGAGCTCGCCGGCCACCACGACGACTTCCCCGACGCCGCAATCTGACAGCGAGATCTCAGCAAAGGCGGCGTCTACCATTCTCCGGAAGTACTACGACGTGCGCAACGACCTTCGCCGAAACCCGAGCAAGCCGCTGAGGCTGCTCGAAAAGGTCGCGATCAGCACCGAACTCGCGGCACAGAAGAACCTGTTCACGAAGGAGCGCAAGCAAGGCCTCCACCAGACCGGCGCGACGAAGATCGTCGAGCTGGAAGTGCAGTCGGTCAACCTCGACAACTCGGACCCGAACGCCGGCAAGGTGCCGACGGTCCAAATCGACCTCTGCTTCGACGTCAGCGACGTCGACGTCATCGACAAGAACGGCAAGTCGGTCGTCAGCCCAGACCGACCGGACACCGGCTGGATTCAATTCCTCGTGTCGAACTATCAATGGGGCACCGATCCCGATGGCTCGTGGCGTGTTGCCTCCAGCCAGGACATCGAGCGCGCGCCATGCGAAGCCTCGTAATCCGTGCTGTCGTCACCTCACTCGCCGTCGCGGGGCTACTCATCCATGCCCAGGCGCCGTCGTACGCCGACACCGTCTGTCAGGTCACGGACCCTGAAACCGGCGTCTGCCTGATCTACGTCGAGGTCCCCGGAACACCCGGCGACCCTGGAGACGGTGGCGACGACGGACCCAAGGACACCGGGGGCGGTGCCGCTTGCTTCTGGGACGGGAGCGATCAGGGGATCACGAACCCTCCGCCCGGGCCTGTCCCCTGTTCCACTGAGTACGGGTACTGGTCGAACGGCTACCGGTGTTACATCTCGCTGCTCGACCCGCAACCGCCAGCCGGCGATCCGAACTGGCAAGGCCATGAGCCAGGCGACGGTGCCGTCTACAACTGCTACCAGCCACAGACCGACCTGCTCATCTGGATCTGGTCGCAGGACCCGCCGCCGAACTCCGGCGCAGGGCCGACGCCCGGCGAGGTCGCGCAGATCGCGATTCAGGAGATGAACCTGCGGGCCATCGACATCGGCATCACACCTGAGCCAGGTGAGGACAGCATCGGAATCGTCGGCATGCCCGTGTGGATGTGGGCTGCCAACCCTGACGAGCACACCGTCGGTCCGATCACGGAGTCGGCCTCCGCAGGCGGGATCACGGTCACCGCCACGGCGAAGCTCCACAAGATCACCTGGGACATGGGCGACGGCGCCACGGTCAAGTGCCCAACCGCCGGGACGCCGTACGAGGCGGCGTACGGCAACACGAAGTCCCCCGACTGCGGGCACGTCTATGAGAAGTCGAGCTCGAAGCAGGCGGACGGGACGTACACGGTGACCGCCACCTCGGACTGGGTCATCACATGGGAAGGGGCAGGCCAAACCGGGACCATCCGGCTGAACGGCCTGACACGGACGGTCGCGATTGGGGACTGCTGCACGGGTAGGTGACAGGTGGGGTCACGCAGCCTGAGTGGCTGGCGTGGTCTCGTGCGTGGTCATGATGGTCTCGTACTCGATCGGGGTCAATCGTCCAAGAGCGTCTTGGCGACGTCGTCGGTGGTAGGTCCTCTCGATCCACCTCACGATCGCGATTCGGAGCTCTTCGCGGGTGTCCCAGGCACGGCGGTCGAGGACGTTCTTCTGCAGGAGCGCGAAGAACGATTCCATCGCCGCGTTGTCGCCGGCGGCACCGACGCGGCCCATCGATCCGACCATGGCGTGGCGGTTGATGGCGTGGACGAATTTCCGGCTTCGAAATTGCGACCCGCGGTCGCTGTGGATCACGCAGCCGGCCACCTCATCACCGTCGATGCGGCGTCTGGCGACGGCGTTGTTGAGCGCAGCGACGGCCAGACGCGACTTCATCCGCGAGTCGATGGAGTA
>NZZG01000071.1 GCA_002698575.1 Pimelobacter sp.
GCCGCTCTCGGCGCGACGGATCAGCTCGGCACCTCCGGTCAGGTTGCCCCACTGGTCGGACCCCCCGAACTGCAGCGTCACCCCGTGCTCGCGGTAGAGGGTTAAGAAGTCCATGGACTGCAGCAGCACGTAGCTGAACTCCGTGTAGCTGATCCCCGACTCCAGGCGGCGTCTCACGGTCTCGCGGGCGAGCATCCGGTTGACCGGGAAGTGCTTGCCGACGTCGCGCAGGAAGTCGATGACCGACAGGCCCTCGGTCCAGTCGTAGTTGTTGACCATGGTGGCGCCGTTGTCACCGCCGAAGGCGAGGAACGGCTCGATCTGGCGCCGTACGCCCTCGGTCCACTCCTGCACGGTCTCCAGGGAGTTCAAGGTGCGCTCCCCGGAGTCCCTGGGGTCTCCGATCATCCCCGTCGCGCCGCCGACGAGGAGGTACGGCGTATGGCCGGCCTCCTGCAGCCGACGGGCGGTGGTGAGCTGCACGAGGTTGCCCATGTGGAGGCTCGGCGCCGTCGGGTCGAAGCCGACGTAGAACCGCACGCTGCTCTCCCGCAACGCCGCACCGAGGGCGTCGAGGTCGGTGGAGTGGGCCACGAGCCCACGCCACTGCAGGTCTTCGAGCAGGTTCGGGTCGACCGACACGGAGGTCGCCTCGCTTCCGGTTGCATTTCGACGGCGGCTGACGGGACAAGACTGCCGCATGGTGGCTGATCGTGGAGACTGGCATGCCACGAGCCCCGGGGACAGTAGGTTTGTGGCGTCTGGAGGAGCTCTACGTTGATTGCTGGAAGATTCACGCGCGACCGCGAGATCGGTCGGGGCGGCATGGGAGCGGTCTGGCTGGGCCGCGACGAGGTGCTGGACCGACCGGTCGCCATCAAGCGTCTCGGTGCGTTGCCCGGCGAGACGAGCCCGGACCAGGAGCGGGCCGCGCGCGAGGCCAAGATCGCCGCGAGCCTCAACCACCCCCACATCGTCGGCGTCTTCGACCTGGTGGCCGAGGACGGTCAGCAGTGGATGGTGATGGAGTACGTCGAGGGCCAGACGCTGAGCGAGCTGGTGCGTGCCGACGGTCCCCTGTCCCACGCGGAGGCCGGCCGGATCATCTCTCAGGCCGCCTCGGCGCTCGCCGCCGCCCACGCCAACGGCGTCGTGCACCGCGACGTGAAGCCCAGCAACATCCTGGTGCGCGCGGACGGCCACGTGAAGCTGACCGACTTCGGGATCGCGCGCGGCAGTGCGGACGCCGCCCTGACCCAGACGGGTCTGGTGACCGGGTCCCCCGCCTACCTCGCTCCGGAGGTCGCCTCCGGCCAGCAGGCCACCCCTGCCAGCGACGTGTGGTCGCTGGGCGCCACGCTCTTCCACGCCCTCGCCGGCCACCCGCCGTACGACGCCAGCGACAACGTGCTCGGAGCGCTGTACCGCATCGTCAACGAGGCGCCTCCTCGGGTCGCGGACGCCGGCGCGCTCGCCCCGCTGCTCGAGGCCACGATGACGCGCACACCCGCCCAGCGCTGGACGATGCAGGACATCGTCCACTTCCTCGAGGCCCCCGAGAACGACCCGCCCGGTCGTCTCCCGCCGCCGAGGACCGACGCCCCCACCGAGGCGATGCACGTCATCCCGGGACTCCTCGACCAGGCTGCGCCGGAGGTCCCGGCCGCCCCCGACCCGACGCCGGTCACTGCCGCGGGGTCCCGACGTGCCGACCCGGAACGACGTTCCTGGTTGCCCGCGATCATCTCGGCCCTGGTGGCGGCCCTCGTGATCGCGATCGTGGTCCTCGCCCTGCAGGACGACCCGCAGGAGAACCTCGCCGCGGACCCGGCTGCACCCTCCGCCGACGTCCCCAGCAGCGAGCCGACCCCCACGCCCACCCCGACGCCCACGCCCGAGCCCTCCGGCGAGCCGACCCGCAAGGAGCTCCGCTCGTTCGTCTCCGACTACCTCACCCTCGCGAGCAGCGACCCCGCCCAGGGGATCGAGCTGCTCACCCCGGCGTTCCGGGAGGAGAGCACCCCCGGCTACGAGAACTTCTGGGGCAGCGTCAGCAACACGCGGCTCCTCAGCTTCAGTGCCGACACGTCCGCCCTGACGGTCTCCTACACCTATCGCTACCAGCGGCGGGGATTCGGTCGTGTCGAGGAGCCGGTGAGCCTGCAGCTCGTGGCGACCGACGACGGGTTCCTCATCGCCGGGCCGGCCTGATGCAGCGCTGACGAGCCACGCATGGACATCGCCGCGCTCTACCGCGACATCGTGGAGACGTCCCCGGACGGGATCTGGGTGACCGACCTGCGCGGAGGCATCCTCTACGCCAACGAGGCGTTCGCCGACATGTACGGCGTCCCGGTCGAGCAGATCACGTCGGTGACGGTCTTCGACACCTTGGACGAGACCGGGAAGGTGCAGTTCGCCGAGCACCTGCGTCGGGTGCGTGCCGGTGAGCCGAACCAGGCCGACGTGGAGGTCCTCTTCCACGACGTGACCGGCGTCGGGAGCTGGGTCTCGCTGCGCGAGAGCCTGCTGCGCGAGGACGGCCAGGTCGTCGCCATCCTCAACCGGACCTCTGCCTACGGTGACCGCCGTCGTGTCCTGGACGAGCTGCGCCTGGCCGAGGTGGCGCTGCGCGACGAGGTGGCCCAGAGCGCCCTGATGCGGCAGGTCGCCGATGCCGCCAACGCCGCGCACACGCTCCAGGAGGCGATCCCCATCGTGCGAGGGATCCTGGGTGGCCACGACCACTGGGTACGCTCGACGGCCTTCCGCGTCCTCGACGAGCAGGGCAGCCTCGAAGAGCTCGACCCGGTCGTCGAACCCGCAGACGAGGCCTTGTGCCTGGTAGCGCTCGGCACCCGGGCGACCACCTGGAGCGAGGACGGGCGCACCGTCGCCTTCTGCGTCGCCTCCGACGACAGGGTCCTGGGCCTCGGCACGATCACCTCGGCGCGCGACATCGAGCGGCGCGACATGGTCCAGACCATGGTCGAGGCGGTCGCGGTGCAGCTGGCCCGCGTCGCCGAGCGCGAGGAGAGCGAGCGCGCGCTCGCCGCCGCGCGCGATGCGGCCATGGCGGCATCGCGGCAGAAGTCGGAGTTCCTGGCGACGATGAGCCACGAGATCCGGACGCCGCTCAACGGCATCATCGGTCTGACCGACCTCCTCCAGCGCTCGACCCTCGACCCGGAGCAGCAGCGACTGACCTCGGGCCTGCAGGCCGCCAGCCACACGCTGCTCGGCGCGCTGAACGACGTCCTCGACTTCAGCAAGATCGACGGCCGCCCCGTGGAGCTCGAGCACGTCGACGTGGAGGTGCGCTCGCTGAGCGACCAGGTGGTGCGCGTGGTCTCGGGAGCGGCCAGCACGGGTGGTGTGGAGGTCGTCGTGTGGTGCGACCGCTCGGTGCCGGCGCTCGTGCTCGGCGACCCCACCCGGCTCTCCCAGGTCCTGCTCAACCTCGTCTCCAACGCCGTGAAGTTCAGCGCGGGAGGCGACGTCCTGCTGTCCGTGACGGCCCCGCCCCGGCGCAGCGACGAGGCACCCGTCGGCGAGGACGACGTCGTGCTCCGCTTCGACGTCGCGGACACCGGGATCGGCATCGAGCCCGACCAGCTCCAGCGGCTGTTCGAGCCCTTCACCCAGGCGGACGCCACGACCCCCCGCCGGTTCGGCGGCACGGGCCTCGGCCTGTCCATCGCACGCCAGGTCGTCGCCGCCCTGGGTGGTGAGATCGGCTACCAGCCCAACCCGGGTGGCGGCAGCATCTTCTCCTTCGAGGTGACCTGCGGACGACACGGGACCCAGGCCACCGACCTCGACGACTACGCCCGCAGCTGGCTCACCGGACGACGGGTCCTGGTCGCCGACGGCTCTCCGTTGCGCGGCCCTGCCCAGGTCGAACAGCTCCGCTGGTGGTCCGTGGACACGCACCGCGCCGAGGACGTGTCGTCGGCCCACGCCCTGCTCGCCGACTCGATCAGGGCAGGCCGGCCCTACGAGGCCGTGCTGATCGACGCTCGGCTGGCCGGGGGCGGCGGGATGGAGCTGGCCGCGCGCATCGCCGCGGACACGGCCTACGACCAGGTCGCGATGGTGGTGGTCGGCTCACGCCTCGACGTGGACCCCGGACGCCTGCGCGAAGCCGGCGTCTCGGTCTTCCTGGACCGACCGGTCGCCGCCGAGGCGCTGCGCGGCACGTTGCTCGAGCAGCTCGCCGGCGTGCCCGCCCAGCCGCTGCCGCTGCCGGAGCAGAGCAGCCACCCGGCCGGGCAGCCGCGGGTGCTGGTGGTGGAGGACAACGCGGTCAACCAGCTCGTGGCCACCGGCCTGCTGACCTCCCTCGGCTACCGGGTCAGCGTGGCGCAGAACGGCGCCGAAGCACTCGAGGTGCTCGCGCGCGACACCTTCGACGCCGTCCTGATGGATGTGCAGATGCCGGTGCTCGACGGCTACGCCGCGACCCGTACGCTGCGCGAGCGCGAGGGCGGCGGGGTGCACGTGCCGGTCATCGCGATGACAGCCTCCGCGGTGGACGGCGAGCGCGAGCGCTGCCTGGCCGCCGGGATGGACGAGTTCCTGACCAAGCCCGTCGACCGGGCCGCCCTGGCGCACGTGCTCGACGCGTGGATCACTACCCCGAAGGAAGACATGCCCGAGGACCGTGACGCGGTGGCACCCGAGCTGCCGCCCACCCCGCCGATGTCGGGGCTCGACACGAGCAGGCTCGACATGCTGCGGGACCTGGATCCCGGCGACACCACCTACCTGGATCGGGCGATCGCCAACTTCCAGTCCAACTCGGTGAATGCCGAGGCTGCGATCATCGAGCTGATCGCGGCCGACGACGTCGACGGGCTGCGCGCGGCCGCGCACAAGATCGCCGGGAGCGCGCTCAACCTGGGCATCCCCCGTGCCGGTGAGTCGGCCCGGGCCATCGAGCAGGTCGCCTCCGCCGGCACGACCGAGGGCGCCGGCGCCCTCGTGGACGAGCTGCAGGCGGCCATGGCGGAGGGGCGCGCGCTGCTGCTGGCGTACCAGGCGACGTACACCTCCTGAGGCGGGCACGACCGGTCGGCCGGCTCCGAGGCCGGCAGGACGGGCAGGACTGGCACGACTGGCAGGAGACATAGATGTCTGTCAACATTGACGGGTGCCTATGTCCGTGACGGCCCCAGCGGCCACCCCGACCCCCGAAGCTGCCGCCGTGGCGTGCTGCTCCCCCCTGGTCAGTCAACCCCTCAGCGCCGACCAGGCGCTGCGGATCGCGCCGGTGCTCAAGGCGCTCGCCGAGCCCGTCCGCCTCCGGCTGCTCTCCCTGGTCGCCTCCCACGCCGACGGGGAGGCGTGCGTGTGCGACCTGCAGGACGCCTTCGAGCTGTCGCAACCCACGATCAGCCACCACTTGAAGGTGCTGCACCAGGTCGGTCTGCTCGACCGCAGCAAGCGCGGTGTGTGGGTCTACTACCGGGTCCGCGAGGACGCCCTGGCCGACCTCGGCGCCCTGCTCGCCGTACCGGGCCCGGTGACCGCCGGGTGAGTACCGAGCTCGCCCGCCGGCTGACCGCCGAGCTCGTCGGGACGGCGTTCCTCGTCACCGCCGTCGTGGGCTCGGGGATCGCCGCCGTCCGCCTGTCCCCCGACGACGTCGGGCTCCAGCTGCTCGAGAACAGTCTCATCACCGGGGCCGTGCTCGTCGCCCTGATCCTCGCGCTGCAGCCTGTCTCGGCCAGCTTCAACCCGGTCGTGACCCTGGTCGAGCGAGCACTCGGCGCCATCAGCAGCCGCGACGCCGCCTACCTGGTCATCGCCCAGATCATCGGCGGGTCCCTGGGCACGGTGCTGGCCAACCTGATGTACGACCTGGACGCCGTCAACCTCTCGACCCGCGACCGTTCGGGCGGCGGGCTGTGGCTGGGCGAGGTCGTGGCGACCTTCGGACTCGTCCTCGTCGTGTTCGGCAGCCTGCGCTCGGGGCGCAGCGAGATCGTCGCCTTCACCGTGGGGGGCTACATCACCGCCGCCTACTGGTTCACCAGCTCCACGAGCTTCGCCAACCCCGCCGTCACGATCGCTCGGATGTTCTCCGACACGTTCGCCGGGATCCAACCGGCCTCGGTACCCGCCTTCATCGGCTTCCAGGTCGTCGGGGGTGGGCTCGCGCTCCTCCTGGTGCGCTTCCTCTACCCCGACACACCGTCCGTGGAGCTCGATGGCTCCACCACACCCCAGGAGAGCCGCTCATGAGCTGCCCCACCGTCCTGTTCGTCTGTGTCCACAACGCCGGGAGGTCCCAGATGGCCGCGGGCTACCTGATGGAGCTCGGCGCCGGGCGGGTCGACGTCCTGTCCGCCGGTTCGATGCCGGCCGACTCCATCAACCCGGTCGCCGTCGAGGCGATGGCCGAGGAGGGCATCGACATCACCTCCGCCACGCCCCAGGTGCTCACCACCGAGGCAGTCCAGGCCTCGGACGTGGTCGTCACCATGGGCTGCGGCGACGCGTGCCCGTTCTTTCCCGGGAAGCGCTACGAGGACTGGGAGCTGGCCGACCCCGCCGGCCAGGGCATCGAGTCGGTGCGTCCGATCCGCGATGAGATCCGCGCCCGCGTCGAGACCCTTCTCCAGCAGCTCTTCCCGCCTGCGTAGCGGCGGCGGCGTGTCCGCCTGCGAGCCTTCGTCCCGTGACGGACTGACCCGTAGGTTCGGCGGGTGACCTCCACCAGCGCATCCACCGCACCGACCTCACCACCAGCACCGACCGACGAGACGGCGGTGGCCGCGGCCACCGCCGTCCTGCCGTACGTCGAGAGCTGGATCGCCTACCGGGCGTGGAAGCTGCGTGTCCCCGGAGTGCAGTACGCCGTGTGGTTCGGCGGGCGGGTCCGCCTCTCGGGTGCCGTGGGCAGCGCGGACCTGGCCTCCGGCACACCCCTGACGACCGGTCACCTGTTCCGGATCGCCTCGCACTCCAAGACGTTCACGGCGACCGCGATCCTGCAGCTGATGGAAGCCGGACGCCTGCGCCTCGACGACACCGTGGCGACGCACGTGCCCGAGCTCATCGACGCCTCCTCGGGCATCGGACGGGTGCGGCTGCGCGAGCTGCTGGAGCACGGCGGCGGGGTGCTGCGCGACGGGTTGGACGGCGACCACTGGCAGCACGCGCAGGCGTTCCCCGACGAGGGTGAGCTGCTGGCGATGGTGCGCGACGACGGGGTCAAGGCCGAGCCGAACAGCAGGTTCGACTACAGCAACCTCGGCTACGGGTTGCTGGGGCTGGTGGTGTCGCGTGTCTCGGGTCAGCCCTTCGCCGACTACACGCACGAGCACATCACCGCTCCCCTCGGCCTCGACCACACCCACGCCGAGCTCGATCCGAGGCGAGCAGGTGACTACGCGACCGGTTACTCCGGCTTCCACACCTCGCTCGAACGCCGGCCGCTGGCCCATGTCGACACCGGGGCCCTCGCGCCAGCGACCGGTTTCGCCAGCACGGCCGAGGACGTGGTGCGCTACCTGGCGGCGCACCGGCTGGGCAGCGGTGAGCTGCTCACCGACGCCTCCAAGCGCCTGCAACGACGGCGTGCCTGGACCAGCGCTCCGGCCGGCGAGGTGGGCTACGGGATGGGACTCATCCTCGAGAAGGTCGCCGGCCGCGACGTCCTCGGGCACAGCGGCGGGTACCCGGGTCACATCACCCGCTCCTTCCTGGATCCCGAGGACCAGATCGCGGTCTCGGTCCTGACCAACGCGATCGACGGCCCTGCCCATGAGCTCTCCTCCGGGGTGCTGGCCCTCATCGATGCCGCGCTGCGCACGCCCGACCGTCGGTCGCTGACATCCGGCCCCACGGAGCTGGGCGACACCTCGATGTTCGAGGGGCGCTTCGCCGGAGTGTGGGGGGTCCGGGACGTCGTACGGCTCGGCGATCGCCTGGTGACGCTGTCGCCCGGCGGCCCCGACCCGCTAGCAGCGGTCGACGAGCTCGAGGTCGTCGACGACTCGACGTTGCGCATCGTCTCCGGTGACGGCTTCGGTGCCGTCGGCGAGCACATCGGCTACGAGCGCGACCCGGCGGGCGAGGTCGTGTCGGTGCGTGCCGGGGGCGGCGTGACGTTGTGGCCCCACAGGGTCGGCGAGGAGTTCACGCCGCCCTTCCCGCCTACCGCTTGAGCCTCACGGTCGCGACCGGGCTGGCCTGGGAGCGACCCACCGCGTTGATCGCGAAGACCTTCACCGTGTGCCGTCCCCTGCTCAGGCCCTTCAGCACCACCTTGCGCTTCCCCGTCGTGGAGGCGTTCGATCCCCGGGAGACCTTCACCAGGTAGCCCACGATGGGCGACCCATGGGTGTCGGCGGCAGCCCAGGTGACGACGACCTTGGCGCCCTTCGCCTTCACCTTGACCCGCGGCTTGCCGGCCCGACCCGGCCTGCCCGCAGGCGTCACGACGTCCGAGGCGAGGCTCGCGGGAGAGTCCCCCACCGCACTCGAGGCCACCACGGTGAACGTGTACGACGTCCCGTTCGTCAACCCGTTCACCGTCGCCGACGAGGCGCCCCCTCCCACGCTCGCCGATGCGCCACCCGGCGCGGCCGTCACCGTGTAGCCCGTGACCGGCGATCCGTTCTCCTGGCTCGGCGACCACGACACCGTCGCGGCGGAGACCCCCGCCACCGCTGACACACCCGTCGGGGCGCCGGGCACCGCCACAGGGGTCGGCGTAGGCGTCGGAGTCGGAGTCGGCGTCGGAGTCGGAGTCGGGGTAGGCGTAGGCGTCGGAGTCGGCGTCGGGGCCGTCGGGGTGACGGCACCCGAGGCAGCGCTCGCTGCGGAGTCACCCGCCAGGTTGGTCGCCACCACCCTGAACGTGTACGACGTTCCGTTGCTCAACCCCGTGACCGTCGCCGAGGTCGCGGGCGCTGCCACCGTGGCGACTACTCCGCCGGGCACCGCGGTCACTCGGTACTCGCTGACAGGCGCCCCGTTCTCCGGGCCCGGGGACCACGACACGGCGGCCGAGGCATCTCCCGCGGTCGCGGTCACGCCCGTGGGGGCACCCGGCGGATCCGCGACCACGACCGCGACGTTCTCGGTCGGGCCGGCGCCGACGCCGTTGACGGCAGTGATCCCGACGGTGTGCGTGCCCCGGTCCAGCTGACCCGTCTGGGCCGAGATGTACACGGCGCGCGCACCACCGTCCAACTCTCCGAGGTAGGAGCCGTCGTAGTAGATGGCGTAGGCGGTGATGGTGGCGCCGCCGTCGTCACTCGGAGCCGACCACGAGGCGTAGACCTCGTCGAAGGTCCGGTCGAAGGACGCCTCGAGGTCCTGCACGGCCGAGGGTGCGACCACGGTAGGGGCCGCCGTCGTGGCCGACACGGTCGCGCCGGTTCCCCCGCCGGAGGCGTTGGTCGCCCGCACGGTCAGGTCGTACGTCGTGCCGGGCGCGAGCCCGTCGAAGACGTGGCTCGTGGCGCTGCTCGGCAGCAGGACCGCGCTTCCCCCGCCGCTGCGCGACACGACGTACCCGTCGACGGGGCTGCTGCCGGGATCGCTCGGCGCCGCCCACGTCAACGTGATCTCCGGCTCCACCGGGTCCGGCGTGGCAGAAACCGACGTCGGCGCACCGGGAGCGCCGGCCACCACGTCGCCATCGCACCCGTCGGTCGCGATCGAGTACGCGCCCAGGCTGCCGTAGTCGTCGTAGCCGCTGCTCGCGAAGGTCCCCCGGCCGGTCCCGTCGATCGTCACGGTGTAGCCGTCACCGGCGTTCGGCACGCTCAGCGAGGCGCCCAGTCCGCTGGCGGTCGCCCCGTCCCCGGTACCCGAGGCCGGGTCCGAGGTGGCGACGGTGATGCCGTCGCCGTCACGCAGGATCGCCAGCACGTCCAGGTCACCGGAGAGCTCGGCGCCGCTGACCGTCACGGTCGCGCCGGCGAGACAGGTGCCTAGGAGGTAGGCGTCGACGTCGGTCGGGCTGCTGATGTACGCCGTGCCGAGCGGCAGCGGGGAGGGAGACGCCGGGGCACCGGAGGCCTCGTCCGGACGCAGGTCCAGGTAGCCCCCGATGATGCCGAGGTCGTCCTCGTGGTTGTCCGCACCGGTGTAGTCGCCGCGGCTCCACTGGACCAGGGGCCTGTTGTAGCCGGAGCCCATGATCGGAGCCCAGTTGCTGTGGCCCGCGTAGTAGCTGGTGCCGGCCGTCGCGTCGTGACTCAGGCCGAGGTTGTGGCCCACCTCGTGCGTGGTGGCCTCGGCGATGTTCTTGGGCGAGTCGCCCGTGCCCTGCGGGAAGACCCACGCAGGCTGGTAGGGCGAGTTGACCTGGTCGTAGACGTCGACGTACGCCACCCCGCCGCACCCACCACCGCAGATCTTGATGTACGCGTCGTTGCTGGGCGTGATCAGGGCATGGGTGCCATAGCTCTCGTCGGCCGCGCTGCTGCGCACGATCCCGGCCGTCCCCGGGTCCTCGGTGGTGACGTCGACGTCCCACGGCGCGAAGTCCTCGGCCACGATGGCCCACACCTGCTGGATGCTGGTCTTCTCGGCATCGGTGAAGGACGGCCCGTTGCCACTGGGGTCCCAGGCGGGGTGCGAGGTCCCGACGCCGTCCTGGGAGTTCCACGCCGTGCCGCTGACGGTGGCCCCGTCGAAGTCGAGGAACACGACCCGACTCGCCCCCGGTCGGCTGTGCAGGACGAACGTGTCCACCAGCGGGGCGAGCCTCGTCGAGGCGTCCTGCGCCGTACCGGCTCGACGCTGGGCTGCCGGGAGCTCCGGCTCGATGTAGTACAGGCGCCCCTGGGCATCCAGCCAGGCGGACTTATCGGCCCTCAGGAGAGTCCTCAGTGCGTGCGGCGTCGTGTCGTTGCGATCCGCGGCGACGACGAGGTCGTCACCGAGCTGGCGCAACGCGGCCCGCCCGTGGCGAGCACCGTCCAACAGGTCGTCTGCCTCACGGATCACGACGCCGGACCCGGCACCGGAGTCGGACGTGGCGCCGGGTCCCATCGGGTCCGGGTCACGAGCCACGGCCCCCTGCTGCACGAGGGTGACGCAGAGCGCCGCGCCGGCGACGGCTGCGACGGAGCGGGTGGTGAGACGGCGCTGGTTCGGCACGTGGGGGTCCTCCTGGTGGGCTGCCCGCTCACGCTAGGGCTCTCGGCCGCGCGGCGGGCCCGAATGGATGACTCCGCCCCCATGGACCACGTGGGGACCCCGTTCGGGCCGCGCCCGGTGCGCCGCACGGCGCTAGCCTGTGGCCATGGCTCTCACCCAGGCCATCCCCGCTCTGCCGGTCGCCTCGGTCGAGCGTGCGATGGCCTTCTGGACCGCGCGACTCGCCGAGACCTTCCTGGCGGGTACGGCGAGCTGTGGAATGAGCAGCCCGTCTCTCTCCCCCCGACGAGGCCGCGCAGGCTCGCCGTCCAGGCACACGGGAGGGAAGTGCGCTAAGCAGGCCCTCGGCTGGGTACTGCCTTGGTGGAGGCTTTGAGGGAAGCCTCGTCCGAGGGAGGGACATCGCGTGGAGTCGCACGCCTGGAACCGCAGGGTTCTCGACGCCGTTGCGGAGGGGATCTGGGTCATCGACCTCGACGGGCACACCATCGAGGCCAATCCCGCCGTGGCCGCGCTGCTCCGGCTCGAGCCGCACGATCTTCCCGGCCTGGACCTCGCCCACCTCCTCGACGAGGAGGGTCGCGCTCAGTTCGCCGACCACCTCGCGGGCCTGCGCGAGGGCCGGGTCAACCCGGGCGAGGTGGAGTGTCTCTTCCACCTCGTCGACGGGGCGACCGTCTGGGTCGCCGTGCGCGAGGCCTTCGTGCGTGACGACGACGGCGTCCCCGTCGCCGTGGTGCTGAACACCACCGACATCACCTCGCGCAAGGTGCTGCTCGACTCGCTGCGCGAGAGCGAGCGTCAGCGCGCCGAGGCCGAGCGAATCGCGCGCCTGGGGAGCTGGCACTGGACGGCTGAGGGCGATGCGTACGAGGTGAGCGAGGGCATCCGAGCCCTGTACGGCGACCGCACCGACGAGATCTTCTCCAGCTCCGAGGCCTTCCTCAACTCGGTCCACCCCGACGACCGCGAGCGCGTCCGCGAGGCCCTGGTCTCAGCGATGGAAACCGGCCAGGACTTCGAGTTCGAGGGCCGGGTGCGGGCCCAGAGCGGCTACGTCTGGATCCGCGGTCGCGGCGTCGGCACCCACGACGACCGGGGCGCCCTCGTCGCGGCCTCGGGCACGCACCAGGACGTGACGAGAGCGCGGGCGACCGACGACGCCCTGCAGGACCTCGTCACCCAGAACTCGCTCATGCAGGCGGTCGCGAGCGCAGCCAACGAGGCCGCGACACTCGACGACGTGCTGTCCCAGGCCAAGGACCTGGTGCTGCTCCACGACGACTGGGACCGGGCCCGGGCCTTCCTCCCGGTGGACGACGGTCGCGAGCTGACGCCGTACTACATCGACGAGGAGGATCGCGAACGCTACGAGGGGCCCGCTCACGACCCGCTCCGGGACCGCGAGCTGAGCACGGCGTTGCGCGCCCTGCGCGAGCAGCGATCGGTGTGGGACGACGAGACCCGGTTGACGATCGCGTTCCGCGTGATGCTCGAGGACGAGTGCGTAGCCGTGCTGTCCATCACCTCCCTGCCACCGCTGTACCGCCACGAGATGGTCCAGCACATGGCGGAGCAGGTGGCCGACCAGCTCGCTCTCGTCGCGGAGCGCGAGCGTGCCGCGCAGGCGCTGGGACAGGCACGGGACCTGGCGATGGAGGCGTCGCAGCACAAGTCGGACTTCCTGGCGACCATGAGCCACGAGATCCGGACGCCGCTGAACGGGATCATCGGCCTGACCGAGCTGCTGGGCCGCACCGCCCTCGATGAGCGCCAGCGTCATCTCGTCTCGGGCGTGGACCTGTCGAGTCGCTCGCTGCTGGCGCTGATCAACGACATCCTCGACTTCTCCAAGATCGAGGCCGGTCTCCTCGAGCTGGAGATCGTCGACTTCGAGGTCCGCGACCTGCTCGACCAGGTGGCCGGGGTGCTCGCCGAGACCGCGCGGGCCAAGTCGCTCGACCTCCAGGTCTCGTGCAGTCCCGACGTGCCGCAGCTCGCCTCGGGCGACCCGACGCGCCTGCTGCAGGTGCTCACGAACCTCGGGTCCAACGCCGTGAAGTTCACCGCCGAGGGCGAGGTCGCGATCCGCGCGACTCTCGACGGCACCGCCGCAGCACCCCGCTTGCGCGTCGACGTGCGCGACACCGGGATCGGCGTGGCACCGGACCGGGTGGAGTCGATCTTCAGTCCCTTCCTCCAGGGCGACAGCTCCACGACCCGGCACTTCGGCGGCACCGGGCTCGGACTGGCGATCTCCCAGGAGATCGTCGAGGCGGCGGGGGGCACCATCGGCGTCGACAGCGAGGTCGGCCGCGGCAGCACCTTCTGGATGGAGGTGCCGCTCCTCCCGCCCACCGGCGCTCTGCTCGGCGAGACCACGGACGGCGCTCGGGAGGAGCTGCGTGGCACCCACGTGCTCGTGGTGGACGACAACCCGACCAACCGGCACATCCTCACCGAGCAGCTGGCCTGGTGGGACGTCACGAGCGTGGCGGTGGCCTCGCCTGCTCTCGCGCTGGAGACGATGCGCACGCAGGAGTTCGACCTGGTCCTGGTCGACATGGCCATGCCCGACGTGGACGGGCTCGGGCTGGCCCGCGCCATCCGCGAAGGGGAGCCGGCCGACGAGCACCTTCCGCTGATCCTGCTGACGTCCTCCCTGCTGCCCGACGAGGTGGCCCCCGCGGCCGCCGGGATCGACCTGTGCCTGAGCAAGCCCGTGAGCTCGGCGCACCTGCGCGACGTCCTTCTCGGGATCCGCCGGCAGGAGAGCCCGCCGCGCGCTCCCGCGCCCGTGGCACGTCGTACGGAGCGGATCCTGGTCGTGGAGGACAACGCGGTGAACCGCCTGGTGGCCACCGGCCTGCTCGACGGGCTCGGCTTCACCGCGGACACCGCGGACGACGGCGACGATGCGCTCGCCATGGTGGAGCGGTCCGGGTACGACCTCATCCTGATGGACGTGCAGATGCCCCGGCTCGACGGGTACGCCACCACGCGGGCCCTGCGTCACCGCGAGGAGGAGCTCGGGATCGAGCGAACGCCGATCGTGGCGATGACCGCCTCGGCCGTGAGCGGCGAGCGCGAGCGCGCACTGGCCTCCGGGATGGACGACTTCGTCTCCAAGCCGGTCAACTCCTCGCGCCTGGCCAAGGTGGTCGCGCTCTGGATCGACGACCACTCCGGCACCCCGGCCGCTACGCCACCCGTGGCCATCCCTGCGGCGACGCGCGACGTGCTCGACCGGTCGCGGCTCGAGGAGCTGGCAGAGCTCTCCCCCGCCTACGTGTCCCGGGTGATCGCCAGCTTCCACGAGAGACTTCCCGGCATGATCGAGGCCGTACGCCGAGCCACCGACGGCGCCGACCTCGCCAGCTCGGCCCACGCTCTCAAGGGAGCCTCGTCGAACATCGGGCTCGTGCACGTCACCGAGCTCGCCGAGATGCTCGAGGGCATGGGCAGGTCGGACGCGACGGCCTCCGAGCCGTCGATGACCGAGCTCGTCACTGCGGCGGAGCGCGGCCTCGTAGCCCTGGACGCCTTCGCCACCGCGATGGGTCCCACGACCTGAGGGGGATCCAGGGACGCGACCAACCGTAGGGCGGGTGGGGCTCGAACCCACGACCCAAGGATTATGAGTCCTCTGCTCTAACCGACTGAGCTACCGCCCCGCGCCGGGGATGAAGCCGCCGGCACGGGACGAAGCGTAGCCGTGGTGGTGCCGGTGGGGGTGCGCAGGGAGGCGTGCGCGTGAGGGTCCTCGAAGCATGAGCACACCGAGCTATCGACTCGACGGGGCCTGAGTTCCACAATGGTGCTCCGGCGACAGGGACGCCGATTCCCGCAGGGAGGCAGCATGACCCGTCCGCTTATCAGTGGAAGGCTGGTCGCCGGCGTGGCGGCGCTTGTCCTGGCCGCGACGACGGCCGCTACGCCTCCCGCGAACGGCCAGACGCTCCGGGTCGACGACCGTGGGGGCGACGTGTGGGAGGGCGTCTACGACGATGACGGCCGTCTGGTCGAGTGGATCAAGGCGGGGTCGCCCTCCAACGCCGACATCCTCGAGACCGTGGTGCGACACGGCGAGAGGCGACTCACCGTGGTGACGCAGCTCGCCGACCTGGACAAGCGCGACACGTGGTTCCGGGATCGCTACGACCTGCGGGTAGCGGGTCTGGACGAGACTGTCCACGTCGACCTCTCGGCGTACCGACGGTGGAAGGGAGAGCTCACCGTCTACACCATCGAGGGCTACGTCTCCACCGACATCGGTTGCGCGCGTGCCGGACACCGGATCGACTACGCCCGGGACCGGATCCGCTTCTGGCTGCCGCGAGGCTGCCTCGGGGCTCCAAACTGGGTCCGAGTGAGGTCGAGCACCGACGCCGAGACCATGGACACCAACCGGCACTACCGCGACGCCTTCGACAGCGGACGGCACGCGCCGCCGTCGTACGGCGCGCGCGTGCGGTGGGGCACCGACTAGGGCTCGGTCGCGGCGAGGTCGTCGGTGACCGACTCGTCGAGCAGGCCGTCGTCCTCCACCGGATCGTCGGCGGTGTAGGCACATGCGTCGACCGGATCCTCGACCGCCTCGGGCTTCTCGGCCTTGCGCTTGGCCTTCTTCTTCGGCGGGTACAGCGCCTTCTGGACGGTGTCCTGGACGTAGACGTAGTCGGGGTCGCCGGAGAAGAACTTGTCCGAGGCCTTGAAGACGACCGAGCGGACGGGGGCGTTCTTGACCTTGAGCAACAGCTGGACCAGGGGCGAGGCGAGGTCGCGAGGCACGTCGGTGGAGAGGATCTCCTTGCCGGCCGATGCCAGGTCGACGTACTTGTTGAGCACGGTCATCGGGTCGGCTGCCTCGATGAGCGCGTCGACGGCGCAGCGCTGGCGATCCATCCGGGCGTAGTCGTCCGACCCGTAGCGACCGCGGGCGAACCACAGGGCGTCGAAGCCGCCGAGCGTCTGGTCGGGTCCGGGCTGGAGGTAGCCGGTCGGCGGGATGCCGGCGTCGGTGTTGCCGTTGATGGCGACCGGCTCGTTGATGTTGACGGTGATGCCGCCCAAGGCGTCGACGACCGTCTTGAAGCCCTCGAGGTTGACCAGGACGTAGTAGTCGACCGGCACGCCGAGGCTGCCGGAGACCGCCTGCTTCACGGCGTCCGCCCCCTCGTTGTCGCTGTCGCCGAGCACGCCCGGGTGCAGGAGCGGGACCTGGCCGTAGATGGCGTTGAGCATGTCGAAGCCGGGGTCGCCCTGACCGGTCTGGTACCCGTCCGGGTAGAGGTCGTGCAGCGGGCTGTCCTCGGGGAACTGCGCGTACATCATGTTGCGCGGCAGGCTGAACATCACCGTCTTGCCCGACTCGGTGTCGATGCTCACCAAGATGACGGTGTCGGTGCGGACACCCGTGCGTCCCACTCCCCCGTCGCCGCCGAGCAGCAGGACGTTGACACGGTCCTGCCCCGCCCAGGGGTCCTCGACCGAGACGTCGCGCGGTGTCGTGGCGCTGCGCACGTTGTCCGGCAGCACCGTCTCGACGAGATCCGCCTGCACGAGCGCGTACTGGGCGGCACGCACGACCGGTGCCGCTCCGACGAGAAGCACCAGGACCACCGTCGTGTAGCCCGCGACCGTGTGCCACCGGGGCCGCTCGCGAGGGCGCACCAGGCGGTACGACGTCAGGACCACGAACGCCCACGTCAGCAGGGACAGGCCCAGGAGCACTGCGATCACCTTGAGCGCCGAGGTGTCGAAGGCGAGATCGGTGAGCTGCTGCTTGAGGTCGCGCCCGAAGTACCAGACGACCAGGCCGATGACGCCGGCCCACAGCCCGAGCACCACGAGCCCGAGCCAGCGACGCCCCGCGTACAGGTAGCCGGAGCCGGGGACCATCGCCCCCAGGACCGTCATCCCGATGGTGCCGGGCAGCCCCGACGCCTGACGCCGGGCCCGGCGCGCGCGGGTGCCCCCGGTCGGACCGCTCGACCGCAGCCGGGGGAACCGGCTCGACCGCTCCGCCCGCCGGTGCCCCGCAGGACGCGGCGCGACGCCGACGTTCTCGGGCAGGTCCTGGGACATGGGTACGGGTCCTCGTCGTGGGCGCAAACGAACCGACCACGGGACTCCGGGGTCTGCCCGCAGAATAGCAACGGCCCGAACCGTGATCGTGGATCACGGCCGGGCCGTCGAGGCGCTCCCCCGGCTGGACTCGAACCAGCGACATCCTGATTAACAGTCAAGCGCTCTGCCAACTGAGCTACAGGGGATCGTGCGGGGATACGGTAGCAAGCCGGTGACGTCGCCCGAAATCGAGAGGGTCCTGTCGCGCTCAGGCCAGTCCCAGCTCGTCGCGGGCAGCTGCCAGCGCCTGCGCCGCGGCCAGCCGGACGAACGCGTCGTCGGGGTCGATCCCCTCGTCGTACTCGTAGATCCACGACACCTCCGACGGGCGTCCCGGCGCGCGTCGGGCGATGACGCGCACGCCTTGACGGCCCGTGAGCGCCACGTGCCGCTGCATCACGACGCTGGCCGTCACCCGCTCCCGGACCAGCTCGAGCAGCCGGCCCGGCTCCTCGATCGTCAGCCGGTGCTCGGGGCGGACCTGCCCCCAGCTGCCCACCTCGCTCACCAGCAGCACCGATGTCTCGCTGTCCCAGTCGGCCGCCTCCACGCTCTCCCACGGGATCCGGGTCCCGCCGCTCACGTAGAGCGCGTCACGGGAGCCGCCGACGACCCCACCGTCGGCGGTGGCGGCCCAGGCGAGCAGCCGCTCGCCGCGCGGGAGTGGCACGTCGGGCCGCGCACGCCTCACCGGCCGTCTCACCGGCCGCCTCACTGGGTGCCCGCGATGTGGTCGCGCAGCGTCCGCCGGTGCTGCTCGAGCGCCGCCAGCTCGCCGAACATCCGGTTGTAGTCGGCTGCCTGGTCGACCGGGTTGGTCCGCTGGAGCTTGGACTTGAGGTCGGCGATCCGACGTTGGGCCGTCAGCTCGAGGAGCTTGAACACGTAGCTGCCGACGTAGGCGGCGTCCGGCGTCTTCATCAGGGGCTCGACGGCGAGCGCGGTGATCGCCGAGGACACCGCCGGGTCGTCGGCCGACTGACGCAGCCTGCCCGCCCATCCGTCGTCGTCGGCCCCGGCCACCGTGCCACCGGCTGCCTCGACCAGCTCCCACACCCCGCGGTAGACGGGGTGGGTGAAGTCGTTGGCCCCGATGTCGGCGGTGGTGCGGCCGATCGCCATCGGTGCCTGGATGACCAGCTTGAGGGTTTCCCGCTCGATCGTGAAGCGCGGGTCGCGCAGGTCGGGCACACGATCGCGGGGGCGCGACTGCTCGCCGGACGCCGGTGCCGTCGCGGGTGCTCCTGAGGGACTCGACCCGTTGCCCGGGCGCGCGCGCCCGGCGGCGCGCCGTACCTCCGCCTGGACGTCGACCGGATCCATCCCCGTCAGCGCGGCGATGTCGCGGGCGTAGGACGAGTTGACCACCGAGGCGTCCCGGCTGCTGGTGACGAGCTTGGCGGCCTCGCGCACCGCGGCGACCCGCCCGTCGGCACGGTCGAGGTCGAACTGCTCCACGATGTTGCCGAGCACGAAGCGGTACAGCGGAACGCGCCGGGCCACGAGGTCGCGCACCGCGGCATCACCCTTCTGGATCCGGACGTCGCACGGGTCGAGCCCGTCCGGCTCGACCGCGACGTAGGTCTGCGCCACGAAGCGCTGGTCGCCCTGGAACGTCTTGAGCGCGGCGTTCTGGCCGGCCGCGTCACCGTCGAAGGTGAAGATCACCTCGCCCCGGAACTCCTCGTGGTCGTGCAGGAAACGCCGCAGCACGCGGGTGTGGTCCTCGCCGAACGCGGTGCCGCAGGAGGCGACCGCGGTCGTCACCCCGGCGAGGTGGCAGGCCATCACGTCGGTGTAGCCCTCGACGACCACGGCCTGGGAGGACCTCGCGATCTCCTTGCGGGCAAGGTCGATGCCGTAGAGGACCTGGCTCTTCTTGTAGAGCGTCGTCTCGGGGGTGTTGAGGTACTTGGCCTCGATCTTGTCGTCCTCGAGGATCCGCCGGGCTCCGAACCCGATCGTGGCGCCGCTGGGGTCGCGGATCGGCCACAGCAGCCGGCCCCGGAAGGCGTCGTACGCCGAGCGTCCGACCTTCACCACTCCCGCGGCGACGACCTCCTCCTGGCTGAAGCCGCGCCCGCGCAGGTGCCGCCACAGCGCCTCGCCGTCGCGCGGGGCCCAGCCCATGCCGAACAGCTCGGCAGCGGACCGGTCGAAGCCGCGGTCGCTGAGGAAGGTGCGCCCCGGGATCGCGTCGGGGCCGGCCAGCTGCTCGGCGTAGTACTCCTGGGCCGCGCGGTTGGCCTCCACGAGGCGCTGGCGCGGCGGACCCTTGGGTCGGTCGTCGCGGAAGTCCCCGCCCTCCTCGCGCCGCAGCACGACCCCGACCTTGTCGGCCAGACGCTCGAGCGCCTCGGTGAACGAGAGCCCGTCGATCTGCATGAGGAACGAGATGACGTCACCGCCGGCCTGGCAGCCGAAGCAGTGGTAGAAGTTGCGGCTCGGGTTGACGTTGAAGCTCGGCGACTTCTCGTCGTGGAAGGGGCACAGCCCCTTGAGGGAGCCGCCGCCGGCGTTGCGCAGCGTCACGTAGTCGCCGACGACCTCGTCGATCCGGGACTTCTCGCGTACTTCTGCGATGTCCTCCTCGCGGATCCGGCCTGCCACGGTGCCGATCCTACGGCCGGGGGTCGACATCGTGGTCGCGGGTTTGCACAGCCACCCGCCTGGTCGCCGCGGGACTCACCCCTGGACGACGTTGGCGAGCGGCTCGCGGGCGGCGAAGCGGTGCAGCTGATCGCGCACCAGCCGGTGGGCCCTGGGCCACATGGCACTGCTCGTCCCGCCGACGTGCGGCGAGATCAGCAACCCCGGCGCACCCCACAACGGGCTGCTGGACGGCAGCGGCTCCGGGTCCACGACGTCGAGCGCGGCGGTGATCCGGCCGGAGGTGAGCTCGGCCACCAGGGCGTCCTGGTCGACCACGGGCCCGCGCGACACGTTGACGAGCAGGGCACCGTCGCGCAGCCGGCCCAGGAACGCGGCGTCGACGAGCCCGCGGGTCTCGTCGGTGAGCGGCACGATCAGCACGACGACGTCGGCGCTCGGCAGCAGGTCGGGCAGCTCGGCGATCGCGTGCACGCCGTCGCGGGCACTCCGCGCGACCTTGGTGATCGTCACCTCGAACGGTGCCAGTCGCGCCTCGATCGCCTCTCCGATCGCGCCGTACCCGACGATCAGCACGTGCCGGTCCGCCAGCGCGGGATACCACTGCTGGTTCCACTCCCGGCGATCGTGGTCGCGCACGAAGCCGGGCACGCCACGCAGGCTGGCCAGGACGAGTGTCACGGCGAGCTCGGCGGTCGAGGCGTCGTGGATGCCGCGACCGCTGCACAGTGTGACGCCGGAAGGCACCCTCGGTCGCACGGCGTCGACGCCGGCGGTCAGTGTCTGCACCACCTGCAGCCCGGACATCCGCGGCAGCACGTCGGTGACCGAGACCCCCATCTGGTACGGCGTGACGTAGTAGGCCACCTCGGCGACCGAGTCGGGCACCTCGCGGGTCGGGTCCGCGACCTCGTAGCGCAGGGTCTGCGGCGGGTCGCCCAGCTCGGCGGGGTCGAAGGGCAACCAGACGAGTGGCCGGTCCGACGCCGAGCCGCCGCTCACGGGGCTGTCCACCGGCTACCTCCACCCACGAGCCGGGCGTGGCGGTCGACCGCGCTGGCGTCGGTGAGCGAGGCCACCTGGTCCACCACCACGCGCAACCTGCTCGCGTCGTCGTCCGCAGCGCGCCAGTCGTCGGCGAAGGGGCGGTCCAGGGCGTCGGGCCCACCCGCCACGAACGCTTCCACCAGCTCGGACAGCAGTGAGCGCTGGCGCTCCATGATCGCCAGCCGGTCGGAGGTCTGCATGACGTAGTGGGCAGCCACCGACTTGAGCACGGTGACCTCCACCCAGGTCTCGTGCGGCACCACGAGGTCGGCCGCGTAGCGCGCCATCGGACCGTCGCCGGCCGCGAAGGAGGCGGCCTGCACCGCTCCGCAGAAGCGCCCGATCAGGTCGCTGGTGAGGTTCTTCAGCGCCGCCAGGCTGCGCCGGCTCCCGTCGTACGGCGCCGTCGGCCAGCTCCCGACGCCTCGCAGGCGCACCAGGGCGGCGTCGACCTCGTCGTCGACGGCGTCGGGCAGGTACCACTCCCGCAGCGTGTCCCACACCGCCGGCGTGTCCAGCCGGGTCAGGTCGAGGTGGCCGGCCACGGTGCCGTCCTCGACGTCGTGGACCGAGTAGGCGACGTCGTCGGCGAGGTCCATCACCTGGGCCTCCAGGCACCGGCGCGGGCCGGGCGCGTCCTCGCGCAACCAGTCGAAGACCGGGCGGTCGTCGGCGTAGACGCCGAACTTCAGCGGGTCCGGTCCGGCCCCGCGCGGCCACGGGTACTTCGTGCAGGCGTCGAGCGTGGCCCGGGTGAGGTTGAGACCGGCGGAGCGCCCCTGCGCGGTGAAGGTCTTCGCCTCCAGCCGGGTGAGCACCCGGAGGGTCTGCGCGTTGCCCTCGAACCCGCCGCACGTCTCGCTCAGCTCGGCCAGCAGCCGTTCCCCGTTGTGCCCGAACGGCGGGTGGCCCAGGTCGTGGGCCAACGCGGCGGTCTCGGCGACGTCGGGCTGGCTGCCCAGGGCGCGCGAGAGGTCACGAGCCACCTGGGCAACCTCGAGACTGTGCGTGAGCCGGTTGCGCACGAAGTCGTCGGAGGCCGGTCCGACCACCTGGGTCTTGGCGGCGAGCCGACGCGACGACGCGGCGTGCACGACCCGCGCGCGGTCCCGCTCGAAGACGGTCCGGACCGGGGCCTCGACCCGCTTGGGCGGCTCGGCCACGAGCCGCTCGCGCGCGTGGTCGTCGTAGAGATCGGTGGGGTCCATCGATCGCGAGCCTAGTGGAGCGACCACTCGGCGAAACATCACGGCAACCCACCTGCCGCGCGCTGCCACTAGCGTCCTGCCGGTGGAGGTGATCAGCCAGGTCTGGCGCAGCGACCTGGCCCTGCTCGCCCTCGACGGGGTCGCCGTGAAGCACCACGCGACGTACGTGGTCGCGGAGAGCGGCCTGCTGCTGCTGCGCCGCGCTCCGCTGCGCCGGGACGTGGCGCGGTGGACGGCACTCGCCGAGAGCCTCTTCCCGGACGGCCGGCCCATCGTGGTCGGGGTCGACGATCCCGGCGCGGCGCAGAGCGACCTCGCGGCCTTCGAGGAGGTCGGTTTCACGGTCGGCACCTCGATCGCCCTGGTCGCCGAGGCCGGCGACGTGGCCAGCGTCCCGGCGACGCGGTACGACGTACGGCCGCTGGTCTCGGAGGAGGAGTGGCAGGCCCGGGCACGGGTGCTCCCCCTGCGTCACGACGAGAAGGCGGCAGCCGACCAGATCGCCGCCGAGAGAAGACTCTCCGAGGCAGGCAACGGCACCTGGTGGGGTGGGTTCGACGGCCTGCGACTCGTCGGGGCCGCCGGCATCGTGGTCCTCGGCACGCACTCGCGCTGTCAGGGCGTGGATCTCGACCCGGTCGCCCGCGGCCCCGGGCTCGCCGCTCGGCTCGTCGCCGCCTCGGTGCAGCACGCCGGCGCCGCGCAGGGCGCCACGACCTCGATGGTCGTGGCTGCCAAGGGCCACTCCGCGATCAGCCTGTACGAGGAGGTCGGATTCCGCCGGAGCGAGGCACAGGTGCGCGCCAGCCGCCCCGGCGCACGCTGAGGCGCCGGGCGGCCAGGGTCAGGGTTCAGGCGTCAGGGTCAGAAGGTCGTGACGTGCACGTGGTCGTAGTGGTTGGCTGTCGCCGACCCACGGTTGGACATCCCGCGCCAGCCCTCGCCGCCGCGCTCGACCGACCAGATGCGCTGGGCGTAGATCACGTAGCTCACCCCCAGGGCGCCGGCGTTGGCCCGCACGAAGTCGGCGACCCGGTAGCCCTCGGCCCCGGAGACCATGATGTCCACGGCGATGCCCTGGGCGTGCTCCCCGTCGCCCCGGAAGGTCCCGTACGTGGAGATGTTGGGGAACGCCGCGCACACGGCGTTGTGCACCTTGACGATGTTGGGGCTGACCCCTGAGGCGACGCTGGTGCCGTTGGTGCAGCTGGCGCCGAGCGTGGGCTCGGCGGCCGGCTTCTCCTCGCTGAGGTAGCCGGAGGTGACCCAGCGGGTGCTCTTCTTGCCCAGCACGATCTCCTGGCGCCCGCGCAGCTCGCGCCCCGTGACGAGGACCTTCTCGCCCGCGTCGACCTCTCCGGTCTTGCGCGCCTTCGTGCCCGGCTCGGTCCAGAGGTTCAGCGCCTCGGTCGTGAAGAGCCTGGTGTCGGCCTGGCGGACCGCCTTGCGCACCTTCTTCGGGCGCAGCACCTTCTCGACCTTGCTCAGGTCCTTCTTCTTCGACTTCTGCTGGGTCGCGTCGGGGACCACCTCGGCGGCGGCCCGACCTCCTCCGCGGGAGAAGGCGCGACGGTCCAGCTCACCGGCCAGGTCGAGCGCCGCGGGCGTCGAGTCGCCGGCGACCGGGCCCGAGACGGCCTCCGGCAAGGCGTCGGCCAGGGACGCGGGGGCGGTGGCTCCGGTGTCGGTGGTGAGCACTCCGAGCGAGACCGCGGACGCTGTCGCCAGGACGGCGAGCGGTCCGGCGATCACGGTGGCTCGTGGAGCACGGGAGAACAGGCGGGCATTGGTGTCCCGCTTGTGGCTTTGGTTCGCCACAGCGCTGATCCTTTGCTGTTGCTGACAGATGGGCGGTGCAGGTCGTGCAGCGTGCAGGTACGGCAGTGCCGATCGCGGTGGCGACCGGCACGAGCACCGAGTCAAGCACAGCCCGCCAGGCTTCGTTCAATCTTCACACACCCCTCACAGGGTGTTCCCGATCACCCTCCGGTGGTCTCCCCGGCGTCCTCGCGCAGCACCCCACCGGTGCCATCGGTGTCGTCGAGCCAACCGTCGGGGAGCACGACGCGCGATCTCGGGGCGCCCTGCCGACCGCGCGGCGTCCCCAGTTCGCGGACCGGGAACGGCTCGTCGGGGTCGAGCTCGGTGAGCAGCTCGTCGAGCGCGGACAGGGAGTCCACCAGCCCCAGGGAGCGGCGCAGCGAGCCTCCCGCGGCGAAGCCCTTGAGGTACCAGGTGACGTGCTTGCGGAACTCCTTGCAGCCGCGCTCCTCCCCCATGTGCTGGCTGAGCAGCTCGGCATGGCGACGCATCATCGCCGCCACCTCACCCAAGGCAGGCAGCGTGGCCACCTGCTCCCCGGCGAAGGCGGCAGCGAGGTCGCGGAAGAGCCACGGTCGGCCGAGGCAGCCGCGCCCCACGACCACCCCGGCGACGCCGGTCTGCTCGACCATGCGCAGGGCGTCGGAGGCCTCCCAGATGTCGCCGTTGCCGAGCACCGGCAGCTCGACGTGGTCCACGAGGGCCGCGATCGCGTCCCAGTCCGCCTCGCCGGAGTAGGCCTGCGCCACGGTGCGTCCGTGCAGGGCGATCGCCGCGCAGCCCGACTCCTCGGCGATCCGGCCGGCGTCCAGGAAGGTGAGGTGGTCGTCGTCGAGACCCTTGCGGGTCTTCATCGTCACCGGCACGTCGTACGGCGTGGCGGCCGCGACCGCGTGCTCGAGGATCTGGCCGAGGAGGTTGCGCTTCCACGGCAGCGCACCGCCTCCGCCCTTGCGGGTCACCTTCGGGACCGGGCAGCCGAAGTTCAGGTCGATGTGCGCCACGCCGTACTCACCGCACAGGATCTCGGCGGCCTTGCCGACGTAGACCGGGTCGGTGCCGTAGAGCTGGACCGACCGGATGGTCTCCAGCTCGTCGAAGACGAGCATGGTGAGCGTCGTGGCGTCGCGCTCGACCAGGCCGCGCGAGGTGATCATCTCGCACACGTAGAGCCCGGCGCCCTGCTCGGCGCACAGACGGCGGTAGGCGGCGTTGGTGATGCCGGCCATCGGCGCGAGGACCACGGGCGTGTCGACGTGCACGGAGCCGAGCTGCAGTCCGGGCGTCATCCTCGCTCGCGTCCCTTCCGGGTGACCGCGGCCGGCCTGGGCGAGGTGACCTTGCCGGTCCACTGCAGCGGGACCACTCCCTCGGGCGGGCGGAACATGATCGACTGCAGGCTGGCGTCCTTCGGGACCAGGAAGATCAGGCAGGTGCTGGTCTCCTCGCCGGGCGCGAAGACCCCCGGCAGGGTAGACCCGGGGCAGGCCTCGAAGTCGCGAGCCACCCCGGTCGGTGCCACGAGGACGCCCGCACCGTCGAGGAAGTACAGCGGCACCTGGCGTCCGCCGAGGTCGGTCTCCCCCACGTTGCCGACCCTCGCCCGGACGAAGTACGGCGTCGAGCGCTGCGCCTGCTTGTCGAGGTCGAAGCCGGGCAGGGAGGCCTGGACGGTGGTCCTCTCGATGCGGGTCACTGCCAGCTCGACCACTCCCACCAGGTCCTGGCGCGGCTGCCAGGCCACCACGGCCGGGTCCTTGAGCGACAGCCGCTCACCGGGCTCGGTCAGGGTCACGCCTGCCGGCACCGGGAGGTAGCCGTCGGGCTCGGGAGCCGGGGACGGCGTCGCGGACCCGCTGCTGCTCGGGCGAGGGCTGGGCTGCGGCGTCGCGTCGTCCTCGGCCTCGCCGCCGCACGAGGCCACGAGCAGTCCCAGGCCGAGGACTGCCGCAGCGATTCCGCTCGGTCGCAGGCCCATGTCAGCAGCCGAGCAGCCGCTCGGCGAAGTAGGTGGAGATGCCGTCGAGGCTGATCCGCTCCTGCTGCATCGTGTCGCGCTCGCGCACGGTCACCGCGTGGTCCTCGAGGGTCTCGAAGTCGACGGTGACGCAGTACGGCGTACCGATCTCGTCCTGGCGCCGGTAGCGCTTGCCGATGGCACCGGCGTCGTCGAAGTCGATGTTCCAGCTGGCGCGCAGCTCGGCGGCCAGCGCCTTGGCCTTCGGCGAGAGGTCGGCGTTGCGGCTCAACGGGAGCACCGCCACCTTGACCGGTGCGAGGCGCTTGTCGAGGCGCAGCACCGTGCGCTTGTCGACCCCACCCTTGGTGTTGGGCGCCTCGTCCTCGGTGTAGGCGTCGACCAGGAAGGTCATCAGGCTCCGGGAGAGCCCCGCCGCCGGCTCGATGACGTACGGCGTGTAGCGCTCGTTGTTGGCCTGGTCGAAGTAGCTGAGGTCCTTGCCCGAGTGCGACGCGTGGGTCGAGAGGTCGAAGTCGGTGCGGTTGGCGACGCCCTCGAGCTCACCCCACTCGGAGCCGGCGAAGCGGAAGCGGTACTCGATGTCGACGGTCCGCTTGGAGTAGTGACTCAGCTTCTCCTGGGCGTGCTCGTAGTGGCGCAGGTTGTCGGGGTCGATCCCGAGGTCGACGTACCACTGCGTGCGAGCGTCGATCCAGTACTGGTGCCACTCCTCGTCCTCGCCCGGCTTGACGAAGAACTCCATCTCCATCTGCTCGAACTCACGGGTGCGGAAGATGAAGTTGCCCGGCGTGATCTCGTTGCGGAAGCTCTTGCCGATCTGGGCGATCCCGAACGGGGGCTTCATCCGCGACGACGTCACGACGTTGGCGAAGTTGAGGAAGATCCCCTGCGCGGTCTCGGGGCGCAGGTAGTGCAGGCCGGACTCGTCCTCGATCACGCCGAGGTAGGTCTTGAGCAGGCCGGAGAACTGGCGCGGCTCGGTCCAGGCACCACGGGTGCCGCAGTTGGTGCAGGCCAGGGTGGACAGGTCGATGCTGTCCGGGTCGACATCGGACCCCTGCTTCTCGGCAGCCGCTTCCTGGAGGTGGTCGGCGCGGAAGCGCTTGTGGCACGACTGGCACTCGGTGAGCGGGTCGGAGAACGTCTCGACGTGCCCGCTGGCCTCCCACGTCTGCTTGGGGAGGATCACGCTGGAGTCGAGACCGACCATGTCGTCACGCATCTGCACCATGGACTTCCACCACTGGCGCTTGATGTTGTCCTTGAGCTCCAC
>NZZG01000072.1 GCA_002698575.1 Pimelobacter sp.
ATCCGCGCCCTGTTCGACTGAGGATCGCGATGCCGCCGGACATCCACGCGGCGCACCGGGTCACCGGCCCCGCTCAGCGGTTCCAGTCCGTGCCGGGCGGACGCGCCTCGAGCCACGACTGGAAGCCGGTCAGCGACGCCGTGCTCATCGCCAGCTCCACCTCTCCCTCACGGGTCTGGCAGTGGATCACGAGGTGGTCGGGGTACAACGACATCTGCTCGGCGCCCAGGGCCTCGCGCCGGCCGTCGTAGCTCAACGCGTCGCGTGCCCACGAGCGCTTGGGCCGCGGGGCGATGGAGAAGACCCGGAACCACTCGAGACGTTCTCCCGAGTAGCGCCCCAGGCCGAGCACCCACCCACGCCCGTCACCGTGCGGGTTGACCCGACAGCTGAGCTCGAACGTGCCACCGTGGCGCGAGATCACCCGGCGACGGATGACCAGCGCGAGCCCGTAGAGCAGGGCGAGGAGCAGCAGCACACCGGCAGCGTCGATCAACCACTGCCACCACGCCACGCGCCCTCCCCCTCCCCTGGAGCACGAACCCTACTGGGTGCGGGTCAGGACGCTTTCTCCACGGCCCGGATCCGAGCGCTGGCGCGACGGATCCGTACCTCGCGCTCGTCGCCGGTCGGCATGCCCTCGGCGGCCTCGAGCTCGGCCTTGACCTCGTCGATCTTGATCTCCTCGGCGAGCAGCGCGTGCTCGGAGAGGATGGAGACCCGATCAGCGGCCACCGACAGGAACCCGCCGTCGACCGCCGCGTGCACGACACCCTCCGGCGTGGAGATCTCCACCGCGGCGTCGACCAGGAGCGAGAGCAGCGGGGCGTGCCCGCGCAGCACGCCGAGGTCGCCCTCGCTCGTGCGCGCGATCACCATCGAGGCCTCGCCCGACCACACGACCCGGTCCGCTGCGACCATCTCGACCTGCAGCCCGGTCCCGATGTCGCCGGCCATCAGAGGTTCTTCTGGATGTCAGCCCACTTGGCCTCGACGTCCTCGAGCCCACCGCACATGAAGAAGGCCTGCTCGGCGACGTGGTCGTAGTCACCGTCGGCGATCTTGTTGAACGCCTCGATGGTGTCGGCGACCGGCACGGTCGAGCCCTCGAGGCCGGTGAACTGCTTGGCCACGTAGGTGTTCTGGGACAGGAAGCGCTGGATGCGACGCGCCCGCGAGACGATGATGCGGTCCTCCTCGGACAGCTCGTCGACACCGAGGATCGCGATGATGTCCTGCAGCTCCTTGTTGCGCTGCAGGATCCGCTTCACGCGGATCGCGCAGTCGTAGTGCGCCTGCCCGATGTACTGGGCGTCGAGGATCCGCGAGGTCGACGTCAGCGGGTCCACCGCCGGGTAGATGCCCTGCGAGGCGATGTCACGCGACAGCTCGGTGGTCGCGTCGAGGTGCGCGAACGTCGTGGCCGGAGCCGGGTCGGTGTAGTCGTCGGCGGGCACGTAGATCGCCTGCAGCGAGGTGATCGAGTTGCCTCGCGTGGAGGTGATCCGCTCCTGGAGCTGACCCATCTCGTCGGCCAGGTTGGGCTGGTAGCCCACGGCCGAGGGCATCCGACCCAGCAGGGTCGAGACCTCGGAGCCGGCCTGGGTGAACCGGAAGATGTTGTCGATGAAGAGCAGCACGTCCTGGTTCTGCACGTCGCGGAAGTACTCCGCCATCGTCAGCGCGGACAGCGCCACGCGCAGCCGGGTCCCCGGCGGCTCGTCCATCTGACCGAACACCAGGGCGGTCTGACCGAGGACGCCCGCGTCCTCCATCTCGGCGATGAGGTCGTTGCCCTCGCGGGTGCGCTCACCGACGCCGGCGAACACCGACACACCACCGTGGTCCTTGGCGACCCGGGCGATCATCTCCTGGATGAGGACGGTCTTGCCGACGCCCGCACCACCGAAGAGGCCGATCTTGCCGCCGTTCACGTACGGCGTGAGCAGGTCGATGACCTTGATGCCGGTCTCGAACATCGTCGTCTTCGACTCGAGCTGGTCGAAGGCCGGAGCCTTGCGGTGGATCCCCCAGCGCTCCGTGACCTCGTAGGCCTCGCCCTCGGCGAGGTTCAGCACGTCACCGGTCGCGTTGAAGACGTGACCCTTGGTGATGTCGCCGACGGGGACCGAGATCGGACCGCCCGTGTCGGTGACGGTGGCACCGCGCACCAGGCCGTCGGTCGACTTCATCGAGATGGCACGGACCATGCCGTCACCGATGTGCAGGGCAACCTCGAGGATCAGCGTGATCGTCTCGCCGCCGAGCTCGACCGGCACCTCGAGCATGTTGTACATCTCGGGCATCGAGTCGACGGGGAACTCCACGTCGACCACAGGCCCGGTCACCCGGGCGACGCGGCCCGTGCTTCCGGCGCTCGCGCCGGACTTGGTCTCTTCCACAGTGGCAGTCATGTCTCTCTCACTCACTCCCGGCGTTGGAGTCGGCCAGCGCGTTGACGCCACCGACGATCTCGCTGATTTCCTGGGTAATGCCGGCCTGGCGGGCCTGGTTGGCGATGCGCGTGTACTTCTTGATGAGCTCTTCGGCGTTGTCGGTGGCCGACTTCATCGCCTTCTGACGAGCCGCCAGCTCCGAGGCCGCGGCCTGGAGCAGGGCGAAGAAGATCCGGCTCTGGACGTACTGCGGCAGCAGCCCGTCGAGCACCGACTCCGGGGAGGGCTCGAACTCGTAGAGGGGCAGGGCCTCGGACGCCTCGGGGGCCTGCTCGCCCTCGATGATCTCCAGCGGGAGCAGCCGAACGGCGGTCGGCTCCTGCACCAGCATGGAGCGGAACCGGGTGTAGACGACGTGCACCTCGTCCACGTCGCCCTCCTCGCCCTGGTCCTTGAGGAACGCGGTGATCAGCGCCTCGCCGATCTCGGCGGCGACGTCGTAGGAGGGCTGGTCGGAGAATCCGGTCCAGGACTGGACCACCGGGCGGTTGCGGAACTTGAAGTACGCCTCCCCCTTGCGGCCGGCGATGAAGATGTCCACGTCCTTGCCCTCGTCGCGCAACCGCTCGAAGAGGCGCTCGGCCTCCTTGAGCACGCTGCCCGAGTAGGCACCCGCCAGACCACGGTCGCTGGTGACGATGAGCACCGCGGCCTTGACCGGGTTCTCCTCCTCCTTGGTCAGCGGGTGGTCGACGTTGGAGAACGTCGCCACGGCCGAGACCGCCCGCGTGAGCTCACGGGCGTACGGCGCTGCCGCCTGGGCCCGCTGCTGCGCCTTGATGATGCGGGAGGCAGCGATGAGCTCCATGGCCCGCGTGATCTTCTTCATCGACTCCGTCGACTTGATCCGCGCGCGGTACTCACGCAGTGATACAGCCATGGTTCACAGCCTCCCGTCGTCGATCGTGTGGTGCGGTGTGCACAGCGGTCAGCCCCGCTTCTGCTTGACGATCTGCTCCTGCTCGACCTCGTCGTCGCCGAGTGCCTCGGCGGCCGCCTCGTGGCCGATCTTGATCGAGGAACCGTCGCTCGTCTCGAACTGGTCGAGGAAGGAGTCGTAGGCGTCGCTGACCGAGCTCTCGGTGTCGTCCTCGAACTTCAGGGACTCCCGGATCGCCGACAGGATGCCGTCGTGCGAGCGCCGCAGGAAGTCGAGGAACTCGGTCTCGAAACGCAGCACGTCGTCGGCCGGGACCTTGTCCAGGCGACCGGTCGTGCCGAGCCACAGGGACACGGTCATCTCCTCGATCGGGTACGGCGAGTAGGCCGGCTGCTTGAGCAGGGCCATCAGTCGCTGCCCACGGTCGAGCTGCTGGCGCGAGGCCGCGTCGAGGTCGGAGGCGAACATCGCGAAGGCCTCCATGGCGCGGAACTGCGCCAGGTCGACCTTGAGCGAGCCGGTGACGGCCTTGAGGGCCTTGGTCATGGCCGCACCACCGACGCGCGAGACCGAGACACCGACGTCGATCGCGGGGCGCTGGTTGGCCGCGAACAGGTCGGACTGCAGGAAGATCTGTCCGTCGGTGATCGAGATGACGTTGGTCGGGATGAACGCCGAGACGTCGTTGGCCTTCGTCTCGATGATCGGCAGACCCGTCATCGACCCCTTGCCCATCTCGTCGGAGAGCTTCGCGCAGCGCTCGAGGAGCCGGCTGTGCAGGTAGAAGACGTCGCCCGGGTAGGCTTCGCGGCCCGGCGGACGACGCAGCAGCAGCGACACCGCGCGGTAGGCCTCGGCCTGCTTGGTCAGGTCGTCGAAGACGATGAGGACGTGCTTGCCCTCGTACATCCAGTGCTGGCCGATGGCCGAGCCGGTGTAGGGGGCGAGGTACTTGAAGCCCGCCGAGTCGGAGGCCGGCGAGGCGACGATGGTGGTGTACTCCAGGGCCCCGGCCTCCTCGAGCGCGCCACGCACCGAGGCGATGGTCGAGCCCTTCTGGCCGATGGCGACGTAGATGCAGCGGACCTGCTTCTCCGGGTCGCCGGTCTCCCAGTACTGCTTCTGGTTGATGATCGTGTCGATGGCAACCGTCGTCTTGCCGGTCGCGCGGTCACCGATGATCAGCTGGCGCTGGCCGCGACCGATGGGGGTCATGGCGTCGATCGCCTTGATCCCGGTCGCGAGCGGCTCGTGCACCGACTTGCGCTCCATCACCGACGGGGCCTGGGTCTCCAGGTTGCGGCGGCCGGTCGTCTCGAGGTCGCCGAGACCGTCGATCGGGACACCGAGCGGGTCGACGACGCGGCCGAGGTAGCCGTCGCCGACGGGCACGGAGAGCACCTCACCGGTACGGCGGACCGTCTGGCCCTCCTCGATCTTGTCGAAGTCGCCGAGCACGACCGCACCGATCTCGCGGGTGTCCAGGTTGAGGGCCAGGCCGCGGGTGCCGTCCTCGAACTCGAGCAGCTCGTTGGCCATGCACGAGGGCAGGCCGCTGATCCGGGCGATGCTGTCCCCGGCCTCCGCGACCGTGCCGACCTCTTCCTTGCTGGCCGCCTCCGGCTGGTAGTCGGCGACGTACTTCTGCAGCGCGTCGCGGATGTCGTCCGGACGGATGGAGAGCTCCGTCATTGTGGTGCCTTCTCTCTTGGGTCTACTGGTGCGTCGGGGTGGGACGGGTGGGTGGTGGGACCGGGGGCAGCCGGGTCGGCTAGCCGACCAGCCTTCGGCGGGCGTCGTCGAGACGGCTCGCGACCGTCCCGTCGATCACGTCGTCGCCGATCTCCACCCGGATGCCGCCGAGGACCGAGGGGTCGACGAGCAGGTTGAGGTGGACCGGACGGCCGTACTGCGCCGACAGGGCCGAGGCCAGCCGGTCGAGCTCGGAGTCCGGCAACGGACGTGCCACCCGGACGGTGGCGACTCCCTGGGCCTGCACGTCGGCGACGACCCTCTGGTACTCGGTGAGAGCGGCCGCCACCGTGCGGTGGCTCCCGCTGATCGACTGACCGGCCAGCGCGACGGTGACCGCGAGCGCCTTGCCGTCCAGCAGTGAACTGATGAGCGCACGCTTGTCGGCCGCCGACCGCGCCGGGTCCGCCAGCGCGTCACGCAGCTCCGGGTTGTCCTTGACGGCCTGGGCGAACGCGAACAGCTCGTCGGCCAGGCGGTCCGTCTCGGTCCCGGCAGCCTTGACGTAGGCGACGACCCCGAGGTGCTCGAGGGCGTCGGCGAGGTCACGCCCGGCCACCCAGCGACGTCCGACGGCGGAGGCCAGGACACCCTCGGTGACCTGGTGCACCTTGCCGCCGAACACCTCGCCGACCAGACCGCTCTTGGCCTGGGCGGGGATCGAGGCGTCGGTGGCGAAGCGCCGCAGCGCGGGCTCGCCCCGCAGCGTCGTCGCCGCGCCGAACAGGTCGTCGGCCACCTGGGCGGCGACCTCCGGCGACGACGCGCCGGCCTCGAGCTCGCCGGTCAGCGCCGCGACGGCGTCTGCCGAAGCACCACGGAAGGCCATCAGACGTCTCCCATCAATTCAGGCTTCATCAGTTCTGGCCCGGGGTTCCGGCCTCGAGGTCGGCGAGGAAGCGCTCCACGACCCGGCCCTGACGGGCGTCGTCGTCGAGGGACTCGCCCACGATGCGGCCGGCCAGCGTGGTCGCCAGCGTGCCGACCTCGGCACGCAGGGAGGTGACCGCCTGCTGGCGCTCCGCCTCGATCTGCGTCTTGCCGTGCTCGACGATGCGGGCTGCCTCGGTCTGAGCCTGCTCACGCATCTCGGAGACGATGGCCGCCCCCTGCTCGCGTGCCTCTTCACGGATGCGTGCCGCCTCGTGTCGCGCGTCGGCGAGCTGCTTCTCGAGCTCGGCGAGCTTGGCGTCCGCCTCGGCCTGCTTCGTCTCGGCGGCCGCGAGGCCACCCTCGATCGCCGTGGTGCGCTCGGCGAACGTCGACTCGAAGCTCGGAACGACGAACTTCTTGACGGCGAAGAACAGGATGGCGAACACGACGATCGACAAGACGATCTCGACCGGGTGCGGGATGAGCGGGTTGAGCTCCTCGGCCGCCCGCAACACGGGTGGCGCGGTGGGTGCTTGCATAGCAGGTCCTTCCGGGGTCCTACGTCAGTCTGGCTTCTCGAGCCTCGGTCAGAGGACGAATGCGAGCGCGATACCGATGATCGCGAGCGCCTCGGCGAGGGCGAAGCCCAAGATGGCGATCGACTGCAGGCGGCTCTGGGCCTCCGGCTGACGCGCGACACCACTGATGTAGGCGGCGAAGATCAGGCCGATTCCGATACCCGGCCCGATAGCGGCCAGGCCGTAGCCGATCATGTTGAGGTTGCCGTCCACGGCTGTTTCCTTTCGGTTGGTTCTACTTCAGATGGGATGGAGCTGTGGGACTGAGGTGGAGCAGGTGGTGCGGGTGGAGAGGGCTGATCAGTGCTCGTCCGCCAGCGCGCCCTGGATGTACATGGCGTTGAGGAGGACGAAGACGTAGGCCTGGAGGAACTGGATCAGCAGCTCCAGGAACGAGATGATGATGAACAGCAGCCACGCGATGACGCCGACCGGGGCGTAGCCCAGCGGCTGCTCCAGGATGAGGTACTCGCCACCGAGCGCGAACAGGATCAGCAGCAGGTGGCCGGCGAACATGTTCGCGAACAGACGCAGGGCCAGCGTGACCGGCCGCACCAGGATGTTCGACATGAACTCGAGCGGGATGAGCAGCAGCAGGATCGGGCCACCGACGCCCGCGGGCACCGACTGGAGCTTGAAGTAGCCGGCGAAGCCGTGCTTCTTGATCCCGACGGCGTTGTAGATGAGCCAGCTCATCAGCGCCAAGGAGTAGACCATCCCCGAGCGGGAGAACGTCGGGAACTGGATGAAGGGGATCGAGCCCATCAGGTTGTTGAAGAGCAGGAAGAAGAAGAGCGCGAAGAGGTACGGCACGAACTTCTGGAAGTCGTGGCTGCCGATGATGTCGCGGCCCATCGAGTTGCGGACGAAGCCGTAGGCCTCCTCGCCGACGTACTGCAGGCGACCGGGCACCATCGCCCGCTTGCGCGAGGCGTAGTAGAAGAACACGAACACCAGGATCCCGGCGATCACGATCTGCACCATCGGCTTGGTGATCCCGGCCATCTGGGCCTGTCCGAGGAACTCGAAGGTGCCGCTACCGGTACCCGGGATCGCCGGGTAGTCGAAGTCCGCCGGGCCGGGTGGCTCGAAGGGCTCCGTCTCGGCGTTGAGGAACATGAGGCTGCTCACCGGTTCTCCTGTGTCTTCACTACCGCGGGGGTTCGGTGGGGTGGTCGGTGGACGTCGGGGGCTGCGGGGCGGGGCTGGTGGTGCGACTGGTCGTAGAGCCGGGAGCCGCGTCGGGCTCCGGCGGAGCCTTGAACCGGGCCCAGGTCATGTAGAGACCCAGCACGGCGCCCAGCATGATCCCGACCGCCACCATGAAGCCCGTGCCCCACCAGCGATCGAGTCCGTAGCCGGCAAGGCCGTACAGCAAGACCCCGGCGACGATGTAGCCGAAGGCGTTCCAGGGATCGCCTCGCGGTGATTCGTCGGCCCGGGTCATTGCGCCCCGGACAATAGCAGTCGCGCGGGGTCATCGCGCACCCCCCTCGGCCGCCGTCGAGACGCCCTCGCGGGGCGCCTGCGCGGGGGTCCGGGCGGGCAGGTCGTAGACGGGGATCCGGGCGCGCGTCGCGAGGACGACCTGGGCCACGGTCCAGACGAGGGCGCCCCCGATCACCGCCGCGGCGAGCCAGGGCGCGTCCAGCTCGCGCGAGGACCACTCGGAGCGGCTGAGCGGGATCAGGACCAGCGCGAGCAGCGCCATCTGCAGCGTGTAGGTCATCAGGGCCACCATCAGCGAGGCCGCGGGCATCAGGTCGGCGACGACCGTGACCACGAGGGCTCCGCTGAAGAGCACGGTCACCACGACCACGGCACCGATCAGAGCAGCCATGAAGCCCGCTCCCCCGGCCACCGCGAGAGCGACCAGCGAGATCACCAGGCCGATCCCCGAGGCGGCTGCGCTCGCCCGGACCAGGGTGCTCACGCCGGTACGGCGGGCGTCCTGCCTGGTCTCGGTCGTCATCGTCGGCGGCCGTTCTGGTCGGGGGCGATCAGGGCACTTCTCAGGCTGCTTTCACCTGCTCGTGAAAGTTATCACAAAGTCTCGGACGGTTCCTCATCGCCTCCGGGCAAGGCCGCGGAGAGGGGCTCCACGGGGTGTCCCGGACGGTGCAGCACGGGCAGCACGAAGGTCAGCAGCAGGGCCGCGGCGAGGCCCGCGGACACCGTCGCCCAGACCTTCGGACCGGTGTAGAGGCTCGCCAGCACGGTGGCGAAGGCGATCAGGCCGGCCCACACCCACATGATCACCACCGCGCGGCGGTGGGAGTGACCGATCTCCAGGAGCCGGTGGTGCAGGTGCTGCTTGTCCGGGGCGAAGGGCGAGCGACCGGCGCGGGTGCGTCGCACGACAGCCAGGACCAGGTCCATCAGCGGCACGATGAGGATCAGGATGGGCAGCGCGACCGGGAGCAGTAGCGGCAGCCAGCTGGCGCGGGCCCCGTCGGCGCCCAGGGCGATGTCCTCGCTGGAGAACCGGGTCGTGACGGTGATGGCGCTCGAGGAGAGCACGAGGCCGATCAGCATCGAGCCGCTGTCGCCCATGAAGAGTCGTGCCGGGTGGAAGTTGTGCACCAGGAATCCCACGCACACGCCCGCGAGTGCCGCGCTGAGGAAGGCGCCGGTGGTCGCCCGGTCGACGTCGTTGATCCGGCTCAGCTCGTAGCAGTAGACGAAGAAGGCCAGCGCACTGATCCCGACCACGCCCGCGGCGAGTCCGTCGAGACCGTCGACGAAGTTCACGGCGTTGACCGTGGCCACGACGATCAGCGCCGTCAACAGGGCCCCCTGGCCCGGCTCCAGGGAGAACTGCTCGTCGTTGGGTGCGAAGAAGAAGCGGAACTGGATGCCGGAGTAGACCAGCAGCCCGACCGCCAGGACCTGGCCGCCGAACTTCGTCAACGCGTCGAGCTCGAAGATGTCGTCGAGCACACCCACCCCGCAGATCAGGGCTCCGGCGAGCAGCACCGCCCCGGCGTCGGAGAAGGTGAAGACGTTGCTGGTCGACAGGAACGGCAGCTCACGCGCCACGAAGTAGGCGGCGACCAGCCCGCCGAGCATCGCCAGACCGCCCAGGTAGGGGATCGGTTCGGCGTGCACGTCCCGGTCGCGCACGGCGGCGACGGCTCCCGTCCGCAGCGCGATCTCCCGGGCCACCACCGTGAGCAGGTAGGTCACCGCCGCGGCGACGAGGAAGACGACGAGGTACTCGCGCATGCGTCGGCTCAGGCCCCCGTCGCGGAGTCGTCGGCCTCGTCCGTGAGCGTCGCCCCCAGCGGCTCGAGGACCTCGTTGAGGGCGTCGAGCGACAGGGCGCCCACGCGCAGCACCCGGCCCTGCCCGGACGTGGCGTCCACGATCGTCGAGGCCTCCCCGCCCGCCGACTCCCCCGCGTCGACGATGACCGCGACCACGTCGCCCAGCATCGCCTCGGCCTGGTCGGCGTCGGTCGCTGCCGGCTCACCGGTCTTGTTGGCCGAGCTCACGGCGAGCGGTCCGGTGCGCTCCAGGATCTCCAGGGCGATCTCGTCGTCGGGCATCCGCAGCGCGACGGTGCCTCGCGCCTCGCCGAGGTCCCACTGCAACGACGCCTGCTGCCGGCACACGAGCGTGAGCGGTCCGGGCCAGAACTCCTCCACCAGGGCGCGGGCGAACGCGGGCACGTCGGTGGCCAGCGCATCGAGGGTGCTGGCATTGCTGATCAGCACGGGCGGCGGCATGGCACGCCCTCGTCCCTTGGCGTCCAGGAGCTCGGCGACCGCGTCGACGTCGAAGGCATCGGCCGCGATGCCGTAGACGGTGTCGGTCGGGATCACGGCCAGGTCCCCGCCCTGCAGGGACAGGGTCGCGGCCTCGATGGCCCGCTCCCTCTCCTCGGGGGTGGTGGTGCCGTAGCGCTCGGAGGTCACCGCGTCATCATCGCAGCCGGGCGGTGACGAAGCGCGGACGACCCGCGAGGTCCTCGTGGTCCTCGACCTCGCGCCATCGACCGGCTCCGGAGAAGATCGCCGGGGCCGAGACGCCCTGGACATCGGCGTGCTCGGCGCCCACCACTCCCCCGGGCCGGAGCAGCCGGCTCGCCACCCGCTCCAGCACCCGGAAGGCGTCCAGCCCGTCGGCGCCCGAGAACAGCGCCAGGTGGGGGTCGTGGTCGCGCGCCTCGGGCGCGACGGACTCCCAGGCCTCGAGGGGGATGTACGGCGGGTTGCACACCACGATGTCCACCTCGCCGTCGAGGTCGCCGAACGCCTCGCCCATGGATCCGTGCCGCAGGTCGACGCCGGTGCCGGCGAGGTTGCGCCCAGCCCACTCCAGGGCCGTCTCGTCGAGCTCGACGGCGTGGATGCGTGCGTGCGGCACCTCGTCGGCCAACGCCCGGGCGATCGCACCCGATCCGGTGCACAGGTCCACGACCACGGGAGCCGCCAGGGGTGCGGCCCGCTCCACGGCCCACCCGGCGAGCAGCTCGGTCTCGGGACGGGGCACGAAGACACCGGGCCCCACCACGAGCTCGACGTAGCGGAAGCCGCAGACCCCGGTCAGGTGCTGGAGCGGCTCGCGCGCGGCCCGGCGCCCGACCAGTGCCCGGAGCCGGGCGGCGTGCGCTGCGCTCACCTCCTCGACCAGGACCAGGCGCGAGCGAGGGACGTCCAGGACGTGGGCCAGCAGCTCCTCCGCGTCGTGGGAGGCACTCGCGACGCCGGCGGCGTGCAGCCGGGCAGCCGCGTCGCGCACCAGCGCACGGCGCGTCTCGACCACGACGATCAGTCCTCGAGCGCGGCGAGCTGGGCGGCCAGGTCGGTCTCGATGCACGAGTCGACCACCGGTTGCAGGTCGCCGTCGAGGACCTGGTCGAGGTTGTAGGCCTTGTAGCCGGTGCGGTGGTCGGAGATCCGGTTCTCCGGGAAGTTGTAGGTGCGGATCCGCTCGGAACGGTCGACCGTGCGGACCTGGCTGCGCCGGACCTCGCTGGCCGCTGCGTCCGCCTGCTCCTGGGCGGCGGCGAGCAGCCGGGCCCACAGGATCCGCATCGCCTGGTCCTTGTTCTGCAGCTGGGACTTCTCGTTCTGGCAGCTCGCGACGATCCCGGTGGGCACGTGGGTGATTCGGACCGCCGAGTCCGTCGTGTTGACGCTCTGCCCGCCCGGCCCGCTGCTGCGGTAGACGTCGATGCGCAGGTCGTTGTCGTCGATCGAGACCTCGACCTGCTCGGCCTCGGGCACGACCAGGACGCCGGCGGCACTGGTGTGGACACGGCCCTGGGACTCGGTCACCGGCACCCGCTGCACGCGGTGGACGCCGCCCTCGAACTTGAGGACGCCGTACGGCGCGCTGCCCGGCTCCGCGCCAGCACCCCGGGCCTTCACGGCTGCGGTGACGGACTTGTAGCCACCGAGGTCGGACTCGGTGGCGTCGAGGATCTCGACCGACCAGCCGCGGCGCTCGGCGTAGCGGGTGTACATGCGCAGGAGGTCGGCGGCGAACAGGGCCGACTCCTCACCACCCTCCCCGGACTTCACCTCGACCAGGACGTCCTTGTGGTCGGCGGGGTCGCGGGGCACGAGCAGGCGTCGGAGCCGTTCCTCGGCGACCGGGACCTGCGCGGCGAGGGCGTCCGCCTCGGCCGCGAACCCGGGGTCCTCCCCGGCGAGCTCACGGGCGGCCTCGAGGTCTTCGCCCAGTCGCAGCCACTCGCGCCAGGCCCCGATGATGGCGCTCAGCTCGGAGTAGCGCCGGTTCAGCTGCTTGGCCAGGCGCGCGTCGGCGTGGGTCTCGGGCGCGGCGAGGCGCCCTTCGAGCTCGTCGTGCTCGGAGAGGTATCCCTCGACTGCCTCGAACATCTGGCCTGCTTCCGACGGGTGGTTGCGACGCTGCGCACAGGACAAAACACAACCGACGCCGGCCCCCGCGGCGAGCGGGGACCGGCGTCGGTCAAGCGGCTACTTGTCGGCAGCGGCCTTGTCGGCGGCAGCCTTGTCGGCAGCGGCCTTCTTGGCGTAGCGCGCCTCGAACCGGGCAACGCGGCCACCGGTGTCGAGGATCTTCTGCTTGCCGGTGTAGAACGGGTGGCACTGCGAGCAGACGTCGGCACGGATGGTGCCGGCCGCGGCAGTGCTGCGGGTGGTGAACGACGCGCCGCAGGTGCAGGTGACCTGGGTGGCGGTGTAGTCGGGGTGGATGTCCTTCTTCATGGGTGTCCCTCGCAGACGATCGTCCCATTGCTGGGAGAGTGCCGGGTCGTCACCGCGCGGGCTACGCGAGACGTGAACCGGAACAACTTGTCGATCCTACTAACGCCGCAGCCGCCCCACCAATTCCAGCCCCGCCCGGCCAGCGCTCCGCCCCGCGACCGACCGAGGCCCTCAGGACACCGGGTGGTCGCTGCGGCCCGGGGTGGTGGCCTCGATCCTGCCCGTCCGCTCGCCGTGCAGACGGAGCCGCACGAACACCGTGGTGCCCTCGCCCTCCGCCGACTCGATGATGACGTCGCCGGCATGACGGTCGATGATCGTCTGGACGATCCGTAGCCCCAGGCCCGTCCCGGCGATCTCGTTGCTCATCGCGTTCGAGGCCCGGAAGAAGCGGGTACCGAGCCGGTCGAGCTCGGCCTTCGGGATGCCGATCCCGTGGTCGCGCACCGAGATCTCCACCCGGTTGCGGACCCGCTTGACGGTGACGTCCACCGAACCCTGGTCGTGGCTGAACTTCACCGCGTTGGTCAGGATGTTGAGGAACGCGCGGTAGAGCATGGCCCGGTCGGAGACCACCATCATCGCGTCGTCCGGCGCACTGACCTCGACGGAGATGCCCCGGCGAGCGGCGGTCATCCGGATGTCGGTCACCGCGTCCATGACCATCTGGTTGACGTCGGCGGGCTCGAGGTCGCTGGCGCGCTGCTCGGCCTTCGACAGGGCGAGCAGGTCGTCGATCAACGCCCGCAACCGGGTGACGTTGCGCCGGGTCGCCTCCAGCATCCGGTCGTGCCTGGGCTCGAGCTGGCCCTGGAACTCGTCGGCGACCATCTCGAGGTAGCCGCTGATCGTGGTCAACGGGGTGCGCAGCTCGTGGGAGACGTTGGAGACGAAGTCGTCCTTGGCGCTGTCGAGCACGTGGAGCTCGTCCTGGATCCTGCCCTCGACCGCTCGGGCGCGCGACTGGGCGTCGGCGAAGTCGTTGAGTGCCCGGGCCACGGCGCGGACCTCCTTGGGTCCTCGATCGTCGGCCGCTCGGCCTTGCGGGTCGTTGCGCAGCATCCGCTGCACGACCTTCTCCAGGGCGAGGAGCGGCTCGGAGAGCTCGGCGAGGAGCTTGGACCTGGCGCGGCCGATCAGGATCCACGAGACCCCCATCAGCAGCAGGGCGGCCACGATGGTCACCCGGAAACGCAGCAACGCAGCCGAGCGGGCGCTGTCGGCCTCCTCGACGAGGCTCGCATCGACTCGACCTCGCGCACCCACGATGTCGGCCATCAGCTCGCGGCCGGTCTGGAAGCGGGTCTGCTCGAACGACGCGCCTCCACCGGCCGTCGCCATCCGGGGTTGGGCGTAGGAGGTCAACCAGGTGCGGACCCGGGTGACCTCCGCGTCGACGAGGGGGCGTACGTCCGACAGCTGGGTCGACTGGGCCTCGAGGTCGAGCAGCGCCGCGTCCAGCTCGGCGATACTCATCGCGAAGTCGACCCGGAACGCGCGCGAGCCGCTGACCTCCCAGCCGGTGACGGAGGCCTGGACGTCCTCGAGGTTGCGCACGACCTCCCCCTGGGCGCGGGCCACCGGAGCAACGACGTCGGTCGACCGGTCCACCGCCTGCATCGACAGCACGACGCCGATCACGCTCACGGCTGCCATGACCGCGACCAAGGTGCCGAGCCGCCAGATGACCGGGGCCACCAGGCGCGAGACGGGGCGCCCGGGGTCGACGACCTTTCCGACCACCGCCATGGCGACCTCCCCCCTTGCTGCTGCACCCCCCACGGGTGCGCCGAGCCTACCCCGCGCCGGCTCGACGATGAGCCGACATCACCGTCGGGGACACCTCTGTTGGCGAATTGTGGGCCGCTCGTGGGGCCACCGTGGAGCCGCCGAGGTACTCGGACACCTCTCAGGAGGTGCGGCTCAGCAACGCCTCCACGCGTGAGGCCAGCTCGCGGGGGCTGAACGGCTTGGTGATGTAGTCGTCGGCACCGGAGTCGAAGCCCGTCTCGACATCGGACTCCTGGGCCCGCGCCGTGAGCAGGATGACGGGCAGGTCCAGCAGACCGGGGTCGGAGCGGATCATCCTGATCGCGTCGAGCCCCGAGACCCCGGGCATCATCACGTCGAGGACCGCCAGGTCGGGCTTCTCGGCCCGACACGCCTCCAGAGCCGCTCCCCCGTCACCGACCGCGACGATGTCGTGGCCCATCGTGGACAGCTTGAACTCCACGAGCTCCCGGATGTCCACGTCGTCGTCGGCGACCACGATCCGCGCCATGTCAGTGACCTCCGCTGAGGGTCGGGGTGCTCTTCTGCACCTGGGTGAGGAGCTCGATGTTGGTCTGGGTGCCGCTCAGCCGGTCGAGGAGGTAGCCGATGGCCTGACCATCCTCGACCGAGGCGAGGAAGCCACGCAACTTGCCCATGATCGCCACCTCCTCCTCACTGATCATCAGCTCCTCGCGACGAGTACGCGACCGGACGGCGTCCACGGCCGGGAAACGTCCGCCGTCGGCGAAGTCTCGACGAAGTCGCAACACCATGTTGTCGGAACCGCTGAACTCCTCGAGAAATACCTCGTCGACAGCCGAGCCCGAGTCGCACACCGCGGTCGCGAGGATCGTCAGGGAGCCGCCGTTCTCGACGTTGCGCGCCGCCCCGAAGAACTGCTTGGGCGCGTGGACGGCGCCGGCGTCGACGCCGCCCGCGAGGGCGCGCCCGGAGGTCGAGCCCGACAGGTGGTAGGCGCGCCCGAGACGGACGAGGTTGTCGAGCAGCACGACGACGTCGTGACCCAGCTCGACCAGACGCTTGGCCCGTTCGATGGCGAGCTCGGCCACCATCGTGTGGTCGGCCGGCTGCCGGTCGAACGTCGAGGCGATGACCTCGCCCTTGACCGCACGCTCGAACTCCGTGACCTCCTCGGGACGCTCGTCGACGAGCACGACCATCAGGTGACACTCGGGATTGTTCGCGGTGACCGAGCTGGCGACCGAGCGCAGGACCGTGGTCTTGCCGGCACCCTCGGGGGCGACGACGAGGCCGCGCTGGCCCTTGCCGATCGGGGACAGCAGGTCGATCACTCGACCGATGTGGTCGGTGGCGCCGGTCTCCATCCTCAGCCGCGTCGTCGGGTGCACCGGCGTGAGCTTGGCGAACTCCGGACGGGTGGCCGTGTGCTGGGGGTCCGACCCGTTGACGGTGTCGATGCGCACCATCGGGTTGAACTTCTCCTTGCGCTCCCCCTCGCGGGGTTGACGCACCTGGCCCACGATGGCGTCACCGCGGCGCAGACCGAACTTCCGCACCATCGACAGCGAGAGGTACACGTCGTCGACGCCGGGCAGGTAGCCGCTGGTGCGCACGAACGCGTAGTTGTCGAGGACGTCCAGGATCCCGCCGGCCGGGACCAGGACGTCATCCTCGAGGATCGTGGTGTCGGGCTCGTTGCGCTGGCCCCCCTGCTGCCCGGGGGCTGCGCCGGTCCGGGTGCGATCCCGCCCACGCCGCCGACGGTTGCGTCCCGAGCGACCCTCCTCGTCGTGCTGGTTCTCCTGTCCGGCGTCCTTCTGGCCGCCCTGACCCCGGTCTGCCTCATCGGCACGCGGCGCTACCGGTGTCGCAGGCCGGCACCGGGACGAGACCAGCCGCGATATCCGGCGCAGATGAGTGGGTGCTGGATG
>NZZG01000073.1 GCA_002698575.1 Pimelobacter sp.
CGTACCCCTGATCATGCGCTGGCTCTGTGACGAGATCGTGGTGCCGACCAAGAAGGCCCAGCGCGACATGGGGATCCCGAGGTCTGTCGTCAAGGAGCTCTACTGGGACAACCCGGAGTCACGCAAGTTCCTGCGCGACCTGTTCGGTGACGTCCGGATGCTCGCCGAGCAGACGGGCATGATGAACAAGGTCTCGCGCCGGGTGTGGAAGCTGATGAAGATCGACGGCCCCACCTCGCGCTTCCGCAGCCAGCCCGCCTCCGCGGCCGCCTGATCCGCGGCCCGGACGTCGGAGGACAGCGGTGACGTACGTCGTCACGCAGTCGTGCTGCGCCGATGCCTCGTGCGTCATCGCCTGCCCGGTCAACTGCATCCACCCGACGCCGGGCGAGCCCGGCTTCGCGACCGCAGAGATGCTCTACGTCGACGCCGGCTCCTGCGTCGGCTGCGGGGCCTGCGCCACGGCCTGCCCGGTGGAGGCGATCAAGCCGGACAGCACGCTGACCCCCGAGGAGCAGCCGTTCCTGGCGATCAACGCCGAGTACTACGAGTGCTTCCCGCACCAGCCTCGCCCGCCCCTGGCGATCGTGCCGAAGCAGCGCCGCCTGGCACGCCAGGGGCCGTTCCGGGTCGCGGTCGTCGGTGCGGGTCCGGCCGGGCTCTACACCGCCGACGACCTGCTCACACACCCCGAGATCAGCGTCGACGTCTACGACCGGCTGCCCACGCCGTACGGCCTGGTGCGCGCGGGGGTGGCGCCGGACCACCAGCACACCAAGGCCGTCGAGAAGCTCTTCCGCCAGATCGAGGAGCAGCCGGGGTTCCGCTACTTCCTCGGCGTCGAGGTGGGTCGCGACGTCAGCCTCGCCGAGCTCGAGGAGCACTACGACGCCGTCGTCTACACGGTCGGTGCCAGCGCTGATCGTGCGCTCGCGATCCCCGGCGAGGACCTCGTCGGCTCGCTGTCGGCCACCGACCTCGTCGGCTGGTACAACGGCCACCCCGACAAGCAGGACCTCCTCATCGACCTCGACACCGAGCGCGCCGTCGTCGTGGGCAACGGCAACGTGGCCCTCGACGTGGCCAGGATCCTCACCGCCGACCCCGTCGCGCTCGAGACCACCGACATCGCCGCCCTGCCCTGGGCCGCGCTCTCGCGCAGCAGCGTGCGGGAGGTCGTCGTGCTCGGACGGCGCGGGCCGGCCGAGGCCGCCTTCACCGTGCCCGAGCTCGTCGGGCTCGCCGGTCTTGCCGAGGCCGGCGTCATCGACGTGGCCGTCCACGCGGGACCGGGCGGCGACCTCGACGCGATCGACGGCGACGACCTCCGCACCCGGCTGCTCAAGGACCTGGCCGCCCGCCCGCGCACGCCGGGTCGCCGTACCGTCGTGCTGCGCTTCCTCACCGCCCCGCTCCGACTGGTCGGGGACGACCGGGTCACCGGGATCGAGGTGACCGGCACCCGGCTCGACCGGGATGCCGAGGGCCGCACCGTGGCGGTGCCGACCGGGCAGAGCGAGGTCATCACGACCGGGTTGGTCCTGCGAGCCGTCGGCTACCGCGGGCTGCCTGTCGCAGACCTGCCGTACGACGACACCACGGGCGTGGTGCCCCACGACCGCGGTCGCGTCCGCCCCGGACTGTACGTCGCCGGCTGGGTCAAGCGCGGGCCCACGGGGTTCATCGGCAGCAACAAGGGGTGTGCCCAGGAGACGGTCGCCCGGATCCTGGACGACCTGGACTCCGGGGCGACGACCGGACGCGGAACCGACGACGAGGCGATCGTGGCGCTGGTCTCCCAGCGCAGCCCTCACGTCCTCGGCCTCGAGGGATGGCGGGCCATCGACGCCGAGGAGCGCAGACGGGGCGAGCGGCGCGGGAGGCCCCGGGCCAAGCTCGTCGAGGTGGACGAGATGCTGCGGGTCGCCCACGCGGGCCGGCGTCCTGAGCCGACCCGCCGCGGGGCGAGGCGGCCTGCCGGCGACCAGGTTGGCACCACCTCACCCCCGCGTCGCGGCTACCCTTCGGTCACACGGCTCCGCAGGGGGCTGACACGACGAGGGTGAGGCGGTGAGATGGCTCAGGACGGGCGGCAGGCACGCTGGGACGCGCACAACCAGCAACGACGCCTGAGCATCCTGGACGCGGCCCTCGAGGTGATCGAGTCGCAGCCGGCGGGCGCCGAGTTCCACGTGCAGCAGATCGCGGAGCGTGCGGGACTCAACCGCACGGTCGTCTACCGCCACTTCGCCGACCGCTCGGACCTCGACACCGCCATCCGCACCCACATCATCGCCTCGCTGACCGACCGGCTGACCCCCGTCGTGTCCCTCGAGGGCACGATCAACGAGATCATCGGCAGGATCATCCGCACCTACGTCGACTGGACCGAGGCCCACGTCGCGCTGCACGCCTTCGCGGTCCAGGAGAGCGGGGGACCCTTCCAGCAGGGCATCGACCAGATCGCCACCATGCTGGGCGACCTCCTCTCCCTGGCCATCGCGCTCCTGGGCGCGGAGCTGACCGAGGACGAGAAGGCCCTGGTCGACCCCCTGGCCTACGGCCTGGTCGGCGCGGCCCTCGGCGCGGTCGGACGCTGGTTGGCCCGCGACGTGCGTGAGCCGTCGGCGGAGCGGCTCGCCGACCTGCTCTCGATGTCGATCTGGAACCTCCTCGACGGTCACGCCAAGCGGCTCGGTGTCGTCCTCGACCCCGACCTGCCCCTGGCGGACGTGTTCGCCGGTGGTGCCGCCGGGACGGTCCCCGGAGCGTCGTCGTGAGCGAGGACACCGTGCGCCAGGACGGGATCGGCGAGCCCGACGACCTCGACCGCCTCTGGACGCCGCACCGGATGGCCTACATCCGGGGCGAGTCCAAGCCGGGCGACGCGAGCGCCGGGCAGTGTCCCTTCTGCCGGATCCCCACGCTCGAGGACGCCGACGGGCTCGTCGTACGGCGGGGGCGGCTGGCCTTCGCCGTGCTCAACCTCTACCCCTACGCGCCGGGGCACCTGATGGTCTGCCCCTACCGGCACCTGGCCGACTACACCGAGACGACCGCCGAGGAGGCGATCGAGATCGGCGAGCTGACCAAGCAGGCGATGCACACCGTACGGGCGGTCTCGGGTGCGCGCGGCTTCAACCTCGGGATGAACCAGGGAGAGGTCGCCGGCGCCGGCATCGCGGCCCACCTGCACCAGCACGTCGTGCCGCGCTGGCCGGGAGACGCGAACTTCATGCCCATCATCGGGCGCACCAAGACCCTGCCCGAGCTGCTCGACGAGACCCGCGCCCTGTTCGCCGAGGCGTGGATCGGCTGACGTCGGCCGACGATCCGCCAGCATCCCCGAAGGGGGCATCCCCGAAGTGGGCTGATGGCGCCGGGGACCGGTAGCGTCCGCGGCATGTTGGACAGGTTCAAGGGCTTCTGGCAGGGCGTCGTGCTCATGCCCTTCGTCAAGCTCTTCATCAAGTGGGGCGTCAGCCCCGACACCGTCACGTTGGTCGGCACGGTCGGCGTGGCCGCGGGCGCGCTGATCTTCTTCCCGATGGGGGAGCTGCTCATCGGTGTCCTGTTCATCACCGCCTTCGTCTTCAGCGACCTGATCGACGGCAAGATGGCCCGCGAGCTCGACCGGCGCTCGACGTTCGGGTCGTTCTGGGACTCCACGCTCGACCGGATCGGCGACGGAGCGATCTTCGGGGGCCTGGCGCTGTACTTCGCCAACACCAACGAGGGCGACTCCTACCTCTACCTGTGCCTGACGCTCTACTGCCTGGTCATGGGCTCGGTCACCTCCTACGCGCGGGCCAAGGCCGAGTCGTTGGGCCTGGACGCCAGGGGCGGCCTGGCCGAGCGGGCGGACCGGCTCGTCTCGATCCTGGTGATGACGGGGCTCGGGGCGCTCTTCGACCTGCCCATCCTGATGTACCTCACCCTGTGGGTGCTGGCCGTCGCCAACACCTACACGGTGATCTTCCGGGTCGACAAGGTGCGCCGCCAGGCGCTCGCCGCCGACGCGGAGCGGGATGCCGCGGAGGCCGCCGGACAGGGCGGTCCCGATGCGCCCCCGACCGCCTGAGCGCCGTACCATCAGCGCCATGAACGACCTCACCGCCGACACGTCCGAGACCCCCCTGACCAGCAGCACCACGGGCACCACCCGCGTCAAGCGCGGCATGGCCGAGATGCTCAAGGGCGGCGTGATCATGGACGTCGTCACCGCCGAGCAGGCCAAGATCGCCGAGGACGCCGGCGCGGTGGCCGTGATGGCTCTCGAACGGGTGCCCGCCGACATCCGCGCCCAGGGCGGCGTGAGCCGGATGAGCGACCCCGACATGATCGACTCGATCATCTCCGCGGTCTCGATCCCGGTGATGGCCAAGGCCCGGATCGGTCACTTCGCCGAGGCCCAGGTCCTGCAGAGCCTGGGCGTCGACTACATCGACGAGTCCGAGGTGCTCACGCCGGCCGACTACGCCAACCACATCGACAAGTGGGCCTTCACCGTCCCGTTCGTGTGCGGTGCGACCAACCTGGGCGAGGCGTTGCGTCGGATCACCGAGGGCGCGGCGATGATCCGCTCCAAGGGCGAGGCCGGCACCGGTGACGTCTCCAACGCGGTCACCCACATGCGCACCATCCTGGGCGAGATCCGTCGGTTGTCCTCGCGCTCGGCCGACGAGCTGTACGTCGCCGCGAAGGAGCTGCAGGCGCCCTACGAGCTGGTGGCCGAGGTGGCCGCGTCCGGCAAGCTGCCCGTGGTCCTGTTCACCGCCGGTGGCATCGCGACCCCGGCGGACGCCGCGATGATGATGCAGCTCGGTGCCGAGGGCGTCTTCGTGGGCTCGGGGATCTTCAAGTCCGGCAACCCCGCGCAGCGTGCGGAGGCGATCGTGAAGGCGACCACGTTCTTCGACGACGCCGACATGGTCGCGAAGGTCTCCCGCGGCCTCGGCGAGGCCATGGTCGGGATCAACGTCGACGAGATCCCCCAGCCGCACCGCTTGGCCGAGCGGGGCTGGTAGCCGCTCACGGCCTCCGTCCCACACCTCGACCCTCCTCGTCATCATCCCCGTCATCGGCGACGCCCTGCGTCGGCTCCGTCGTCGCGAGCCCGTCTCCGCGACTGTCGTCGCGGCGGTGGCGGCGCTCGTGCTCACGATCGTCGTGGTCGCCGGTGTGCTCCTGGTCACCGGACCGGGCTCCGAGCCCAGCGCGTCGGGCGAGCCCCTCGTGGTGGCCACCGAGCAGGGCCGCGTGCGCGGCGTCGACGAGCAGGGCGTGCGGACCTGGCGGGGCATCCCGTACGCCGCCGCCCCCGTCGGCGACCTGCGCTGGCGTGCGCCCGTCGAGCCTCCGGGCTGGGAGGGCGAGCGGGACGCCGGCACCTTCGGTGCGCCGTGCCTGCAGCCGGCCGGCTACCGGTACGGCGACCGTGACCTCAAGCCGCGTCGGACGAGCTCGGAGGACTGCCTCTACCTCAACGTCACCAGTGCGTACGGCGACGAGGACACCTCCGGGAGCGCCGCGGCGCGGCCGGTGATCGTGTGGCTGCACGGAGGAGGCCTCTTCGAGGGCAACGGGTCGCTCGTCGACCCCACCGTCCTCGCCGAGCACGACGCGGTCGTGGTGACCGTCAACTACCGCCTCGGTCTGCTGGGCTTCTTCGCCCACCCGTCCCTGGACCAGGACATCGCCAACTTCGCGCTCCTCGACCAGATCGCCGCCCTCGAGTGGGTGCGCGACAACATCGAGGGCTTCGGCGGGGACCCGGACAACGTGACGGTGATGGGGGGCTCGGCAGGTGCCATCAGCGTCAACGCGCTGATGGTGGCACCCGGCGCGCAGGGACTCTTCGACCGGGCGATCTCCCAGTCGGCGCCCGGCGACTCCGCGGCGCGCACCATCCGCGACGTACGGCGTGAGGGGGCGCGGGCATTCCGCGGCCTCAGCGCCACCGAGCTGCAGGCGCTGCCACCCGAGGACCTGCTGTCCTCCACGTTCAACGTGCTCCTCGGCGACGCTCCGATCGTCGACAGCGTGCTGCCCGAGCGGGTGGCGGAGGCCTTCGCGGCCGGCCGGGAGGCCTCGGTGCCCTACCTGGTGGGGACGACCTCGGGGGAGTTCTCCGACGGTGACTTCCGTGCCTCGGGAAGCAACCCCTCGCGGATCCGCGCCCGGCTGGGCGCGACGGACCACGAGGCTCTCGTGGCGGCCTACGGCCGGCGCGCATTCCGGGAGTACGTCCTGGACGACCTGGTCTTCCATGCCCCCGCCGCCTCCCTGGCCCTCGAGCACGCCGAACGGGCCCCGACCTACCGCTACCGGTTCGGGCCCGACCGGGACGGCTCCACCCACGGCGCCGAGGTGCCCTACGTCTTCGGCTCCGAGGACCGCCCGGGCAGGCAGGCGCTGACCGAGGCGATGGTCGACTACTGGGTCGCCTTCGCCCGCAGCGGGGAGCCAGTGGTGCAGGGCCTGCCGACGTGGCCGCGGGCTGCCGGCACGTCGTACCTCGACCTCGGCGAGGACGGAGCGCACCCTGTCGCGCGCGACCCCTGGACCCGTCGGCTGCGGGCGCTCTACGAGACCGTTCCGCTGCAGCTGCCGGAGAGCCTCAGCGGAGCTCGGGGCAGGTGAGCCCGGAGCGCTCGGCCGACGTCAGCCGGTCGTAGTCGCCGACGAGGTCGATCGCGCGCCCTTCCGGCGGGTCGGTGTCGAGGTAGGCGCGGAAGTCGTACTGGTCCTGGGTCCAGTACAGCTGCGGCTCGCCCCCGTCGGCGATCGTGTAGGTCCCCGAGGGGGCACCCATCAGGTCGGTGAGCTCGGACGGTGACATCTCGAGCTCGAGGTCGCACCACACGGTGAGCCATCGTCGAGGCTCGCCGGAGCCGGCCTGGGCCGGATCCGGCGTTCCGGGCGTGTCGGTCCGTGCCACGGACTCCTCGACCAGCCAGCGGGTGTTCTGCCGGATCATCCGGACCGTCTGGTCCCGGCCAGGGAAGTCGACGGCCAGGAGCGCGTCCTCCTCGGTGAGCTGGGTGACCTCGATGTCGGTCGGGTCGTACTCGCGCTCCCGCTGCTCCCACAGCACCGCCACGAAGTCGACGCAGGGCTCGCCCAGCCGGGCCCGCTTCAGCAGGATCGCCTCGTAGCGCAGGTCGATCGTCAGCTGGGGTGCGTGGCGAGCGCAGGCCGCCGCTGCGTCCTGCTCCGCGAGTGCGCTCAACCAGGCCCGGTAGGCCGTCACCGCCGGTGACTCCGCCTCGGGGGAGGCGCTCGCGGGTGGAGCCGCGGACGCCGAGGCGCTCGGCGTGGTGCTGACCTCGGTCAGGGGAGTGGGCGATGCCTCCTCCCCGCACGCGGTCAGGACGGCGAGCAGGAGCATGACGACGGGCACCCGTGGGGCCGCGGGGCGTGGCGATCGAGAGCGAGGCACGCCTCCACTGTGCCGGGCTCGAGCGAGGTTGTGGATTCCTTGCGCATTTCCGCCCCTCTCCTGAGGTTCCCCGAGGGTTGGTCTTGACCTCGGCGAGGTGGAATTCAGGTCGCACCACGAAACCGGTGGCTGACCCTCACGCAAAGTGCACGACATAGAGGGGTCCAGGCCGGGTACGGACCCACTGTCAGGTGCTCCCCACGCAAGACCACACCCGAAGGACAGACCATGAACAAGACCACCAAGGGCTCTCTCGCCGCCGGCGCCGCGGCCGTGCTGCTGCTGGGCGGCGCGGGCTCGCTCGCGTACTGGACCGACAACGCCACCGTCGATGGCACGTCCATCACCAGCGGCTACATGAAGCTCACCGACCCCGACTGTGGTGACGGCTGGCTTCTCGAGGGCGTCGCCTACACCGACCAGCTGCTGGTTCCCGGTGACACGCTCACCAAGTCGTGCACCTTCGTGCTCAACGCGGAGGGCGACAACCTCCTCGCCGACTTCGACGTCGACGCCGGCGACGAGCTGACCGGTGACCAGGCGCTGCTCGACGAGCTCGTTCCCGACGCCGCCTACACCGTCAACGGCGGGACGGTCGGCACGACCGACGTCGCCGTGGCGAACGCCGACGTCATCGGGGTCGACCTCGAGATCGACTGGCCCTACGGCGTCGAGGACAACGACTCGAACGTCGACGGCGGCGGGCTGACGGCGACGCTGGACCAGATCGTCTTCACCGTCACGCAGTCCAACAGCACCGGCAACAACTGATCGAGCGCCCGACGACTGACGTCTCATGTCCTTGACGGTGGGTCCCGCGCGTCACCGCGCCACGGACACCCAGGCTGACCAGGCCGCACGGCCTGTGCACCCTGCGGTCTCCGTGGCCCGGTGGGGCGCGCGGGTGCTCGGCTGGATGGTCATCCTGGCCAGCCTCGCCGCGCTGACGGTCGCCGTCCTGGTGCCGCGCCTCGGTGGCGCCACGCCGTACGAGATCCTCACCGGGTCGATGCGGCCGGGGCTTCCGCCCGGCACGTTGGTCGTCATGAAGCCGGCTGGGCCGGACGACATCGGGGTCGGTTCGATCGTGACCTACCAGCTCCGCTCGGGTGAGCCCACCGTGGTCACCCACCGCGTCGTCGAGGTCCGCCAGAGCCTCAGCGGGGACGTGGAGTACGTCACGCAGGGCGACGCCAACTCGGTCGCCGACGAGCTCCCGGTCCGCCCCGAGCAGGTCCGCGGCACGCTCTGGTACGCCGTACCTCAGCTCGGTCGCGTCAACCAGCTCCTCAACGGTGACCAGCGCCAGACGTTGGTCTACCTCGCAGCGGCGGGCCTGGGTGGCTACGCCCTGGCCATGTACGTCGCTGCACTGCGGGACCGACGCCGTCGGTCGCGCACCACGGTCTCCTGAAGGAGGTGTGACATGAACGGCTCCATCCGTCTCGCCGTGAGACTCGCGCTGTTCTTCGCGCTCGCCTCCCTGGCTCTGGGCCTCGCAGCTTCGCCGTCCCACGCCGACGACTCGGCGGAGCGGGACCGTGCGGCGCTCCAGCTGAGCCTGGACGGTGTCACCTGGACCGAGTCGATCCGGCAGCCGCTCTTCGACCCCGACACGCGCTGGGTCCCGGGCGACACCAGGACGGCGCGCTTCTTCGTGCGCAACGCCAAGCCGGACTCGGGCGACCTGCGGGTCGTCCTCGAACGGCCGACGCGTGAGGCCTTGCTCGACACCGGCTTCCTGAGCCTGGCCGCTCGCGCGGGCAACGGCCCCTGGACCGAGGTGGAGTCCGGCGGCCGCCACGAGCTGATCGACGGGGCGGCCGTGGAGTCGCAGGAGGAAGAGGTCGTGCTCCTGCGTGCCTCGCTGGCCGCCGACGCGCCCAACGGCACCATGGTGCTGGCCTCCGACCTGGACCTCACGCTGACCCTCACCCAGGAGGGCATCGTCGACGACGCCACCTCGGAGGACGACGACACCGACGACGGCGGCAACGGCAACGGCGGCAACGGGAACGGCGGCGACTCGGGCGGCAGCCCCGGCAGCCCCGGCAGCCCCGGCAGCACCGGCAGCACCGAGGGCACCGCCTCCGGCGACCTCCCGGACACCGGCAGCCCGCTGCGCCCCTGGGTGCTGCCGCTGGCGCTCCTCCTCCTGGCCTCCGGGGCGGTGCTCATCGTCCGTCGCGGAGATGACGAGGACGACCAGGCCCCCGCACCACCGCAGGAAGCCTTGACCCGACCTTGAGGATTCGCCCGACGAAGCCTGAGATCAGGTCCTTACCGTCAAGACATCACCTCCCGCACGACCACCTCCCCATCGCTCCCACCGCAACGTCGCACCAGGAGAAACCATGAGCTCCCACCGCCGGACCCGTACCCGCCGCCCCCGTAGCGGTCGGCTGCGCGCGGTCGCCTCGCTCGGTGCGGTCGGCTTCCTTGCGCTCGGACTCGGCGCGCAGGGGACCTTCGCCTTCTGGACCGACCAGGCCACCGTCACGACCGGCAGCTTCAGCTCCGGGACGCTCGACATCACGCTCAACGGTCAGCTCGCAGGCGCAGCCAACAACGGCGGCACGACGACCCTGCCCTCCTTCGCGCTCAGCAACATGGTGCCCGGCGAGAGCCAGGCGATCGCGTTCCCGGTCGCCAACAACGGCTCGGTGGGCCTGACCTACACGGTCAACGGCAGCGCGACCGGCGGGTTGGCACCGGGCATGCAGTTCACCGTCGCGACCGGCACCGCCGGCAACACCGGTACGGCCGCCAACGGCAACCGCACCGGCACGTGCAGCGGGGGCAACCTCGCGTCCAACCAGGTCCTCAACGGCACCCCCTCGAGCGTCGTCGGGACCGCTCGTTCGCTGGCCGTGGCAGCCCAGGAGTCGATCTGCGTGATCGCCCGCCTCGACCCCCAGGCTGCCAACGACCTGCAGGGCAAGACGATGACCGCCAGCCTGATCTTCAACGCCAAGCAGGTCGGCGCTCCGTGATCGAGGCGCGCCCGTCGCGACTGCGCGAAGCCACGCTGTGGGTGGGGGCCGGGCTCGGCCTCCTCTCGCTGGTGGCCGGCGTCGCGGTGATGTTCTTCGGGTTCACCTTCCTGATCTTCCGCTCGGGGTCGATGGGTCCGGACATCCCCACCGGCTCGCTCGCCCTGGCCCGCACGACGCCGGCCGCCGAGCTCGAGTCCGGCGACGTGGTCAGCGTGCTCGCCTCGAACGGCGCCCGGATCACCCACCGCCTGGTCAGCGCCACCGTGCGCGGCGACGAGGCGAGCCTGATCCTGCAGGGAGACGCCAACGGCACTCCGGACGCGGAGATCTACCAGGTCACCGAGGCCGAGCGCTCGATCGTCTCGGTGCCCTACGCCGGGTACGTCGTCACGGTGCTGCTGAGTCCTGCCGGACTGGTGGCCGCGGGTTGCCTGAGCGGCATGGTGTTCCTGCTGGGCTTCGGGTCCACCTCGGGCGAGTCAGGCACCCGATCCCGGCCGGGCTCTGACTCCGGAGCCGGGAGGCACCGTGGCGAGCGCGAGTCGCGCCGGCGGCTGGCGAGCGCCGGAATCGCCGCCATGGTGGCGAGCGCCGCTGTCGTGGCCTGGACCGGAGTCAGTGGCACCTCCGCGTACTTCACCGACCCGGCCACGGCCGGCACCGGTACGTTCAGCTCGGGATCGGTGGCGGTGCCGCTCAACCTTCGGTGCGTCCCGGACGGCAACGACTCCTTCATCACCTGGACCGCACCCGCGGGTGCTGCGCCGGACTTCTACCGGGTCTCCTACACCTCGAGCGACGGCAGCTCGGGAAACCAGCAGTTCGCCACCGTGAGCCAGTACCAACCACCGGCCGGCGGCTTCCTCAGGAACCCCACCTACACCGTGACGGTCGTCGCCGTGAAGGGCAGCTGGACGAGCCCAGTGTCCAACAGCGACACGATCAGGACACGCGGGCTGTTCGGCACCAACTACCAGTGCTGAGCAGGCCCGCCGACCCTTCTACCATCGTCGGATGACCGCGACCATCGGCGTGCTCGCCCTCCAGGGCGACGTCCGCGAGCACGTGGCAGCGCTCGCCCGCCTCGGTGTCGCGGCGAGCGCCGTACGGCGTCCGTCCGAGCTGGCCGCCGTCGACGGTCTCGTCCTGCCGGGCGGGGAGTCGACGACGATGGCCAAGCTCGCGCGCACCTTCGACCTGCTCGAGCCCTTGCGCCACCGGATCAAGGACGGGATGCCCGCTCTGGGCACCTGTGCCGGGATGATCCTGCTGGCCGATCGCATCGAGGGCGGTGCCGTCGGTCAGGAGTCGATCGGTGGGCTCGACATCACGGTGAGGCGCAACGCGTTCGGGCGGCAGGTCGACTCCTTCGAGGGCGACGTGGAGGTCGTGGGCCTCACCGCCCCGGTCCACGGGATCTTCATCCGTGCGCCCTGGGTCGAGTCGGTCGGTGAGGGAGTCGACGTCCTCGCGCGGGTCGGCCCCGACGCCGAGCCGGAGGCGGTGGGTAGGATCGTCGCGGTCCGGCAGGGACCGCTGATGGCGACGTCGTTCCATCCCGAGGTGGGCGAGGACGCACGGGTGCACGGCTTGTTCGTGGATCTCGTCCGCCAGCACGCGTGACCCGCGCCGACTCACCGTCCCAGAGCAGCACAGGCGTAGAGCAACAGAAGAGGTAGGCATGTCCGGGCACTCCAAGTGGGCGACCACGAAGCACAAGAAGGCCGCGATCGATGCCAAGCGCGGCAAGATGTTCGCCAAGCTGATCAAGAACATCGAGGTCGCGGCGCGCATGGGCGGGGGCGACGTCTCCGGCAACCCGACGCTCTACGACGCGATCCAGAAGGCGAAGAAGTCCTCGGTCCCCAACGACAACATCGACCGCGCGGTCAAGCGCGGCTCGGGTGCGGAGACCGGCGGCGCCGAGTACTCCACGATCATGTACGAGGGCTACGGCCCGGCCGGTGTCGCGATGCTCATCGAGTGCCTGACCGACAACAAGAACCGTGCCGCGATGGAGGTCCGCACCGCGATGACCCGCAACGGCGGCTCGCTGGCGGACCCCGGCTCGGTGTCGTTCCTCTTCAACCGCAAGGGCGTCGTGGTCGTGCCCAGCGAGCAGGAGGGACGCACGATCTCCGAGGACGACCTGCTCGAGGCGACCTTGGAGGCCGGAGCCGACGACGTCAACGACCTGGGGGAGACCTTCGAGGTCGTCTCGGAGTCGACCGACCTGGTCGCCGTGCGCACCGCGCTCCAGGCCGCCGGCATCGACTACGACTCCGCTGAGGCCTCCTTCGTCCCGGACAACAAGATCGAGCTCGACGCCGAGTCGGCCGGCAAGCTCTTCCGCCTGATCGACGTCCTGGAGGACCTCGACGACGTGCAGAACCTCTTCGCCAACTACGACGTGAGCGACGAGGTCATGGAGCAGGTCGACGCGGACTAGCAGCGGAGCGCACCCGCACCCGCGTGTCGAGCCCGGCGCGGCCCCACGTCCGCGTTAGCGTGTCCTCCGAACATCTGTTCTAACGGAGGGGTTGCAGCGTGCGCGTGCTCGGCATCGACCCGGGGCTGACCCGCTGCGGGATGGGCGTGGTGGACGGCAGCGTGGGGCGTCCCCTGTCGCTGGTCGACGTCAACGTCATCCGCACCTCCTCCGACCTGCCGGTCGCCCAGCGGCTGGTCACCATCGAGAAGGGCATCGACGCCTGGCTCGACGAGCACCGGCCCGAGGCGGTCGCGGTCGAGCGGGTCTTCGCGCGTTCGGACGTCAGCACGGTGATGGGCACCGCACAGGCGAGCGGGATCGCTCTGGTCTGCGCTGCCCGGCGGGGGCTGCCGGTCGCCCTGCACACCCCCAGCGAGGTCAAGGCCGCCGTCACGGGCAGCGGCCGGGCCGACAAGGCCCAGGTGGGGGCGATGATCGCCCGCATCCTGCGCCTCGACAAGCCCCCGAAACCGGCCGACGCAGCCGACGCGCTGGCCCTGGCCATCACCCACATCTGGCGCGGCGGAGCCCAGGCGCGCCTCGAAGCAGCAGTCAGGAGAGCCCGATGATCGCGTTCGTGAGCGGCAAGGTCGCCGAGGTGTCGCTGTCCAGTGCCGTGCTGGAGGTGGGCGGCGTCGGCCTGGAGCTGATGTGCACCCCCGGCACCCTCGCGACCCTGCGGCAGGGGCAGTCCGCCACGCTGCCGACGAGCATGGTGGTGCGCGAGGACTCCCTGACCCTCTTCGGGTTCGTCGACGACGACGAGAAGGCGATGTTCGAGCTCGTCCAGACCGCCTCCGGAGTGGGGCCCAAGGTGGCCCAGGCGATCACCGCCGTGCTCAGCCCGGACGACCTGCGCCGGGCGATCGCCGGCGACGACGTCAAGACGCTCACCCGCGTCCCGGGCATCGGGCAGAAGGGCGCCCAGCGGATCATCCTCGAGCTCAAGGACCGCATCGGCGCCCCGACCGGTGCCCGTACGTCGGCCGCCGCCATGCCGCCTCCCGAGCAGGCCTGGCGCGAGCAGGTCCACGGTGGGCTGGTCGGCCTGGGCTGGTCGGCCAAGGAGGCCGACAAGGCCGTCGACGCCGTCGCACCCGACGCCGGTCCCGCGCCCGACGTCGGAGCGTTGCTCCGTGCGGCCCTGCGGACCCTCTCGAAGGCCTGAGCGGAGGTCGACGGATGCCGCACGACGAGCACGACGTCCAGCCCGACGTCCAGCACGACCTCGATCCGCTCGACCCGCTCTCGCGGGCCGAGGACGACCATCTCCGCTCCCTGACCGCCGCCGAGGCCGAGGGCGACGAGCGGGCGATCGAGGCGGCCCTGCGACCCCGCACGCTCGACGAGGTCGTCGGCCAGGCGCGGGTGCGCGAGCAGCTCGGTCTCGTGCTGGAGGCGGCCAGGTTGCGGGAGCGGGCCCCCGACCACGTGCTGCTGTCCGGACCGCCGGGGCTCGGCAAGACGACGCTGGCGATGATCATCGCCGCGGAGATGTCGGCGCCGCTGCGGCTGACCAGCGGCCCGGCGATCACCCATGCCGGCGACCTCGCCGCGATCCTGTCGGGCCTCAACGAGGGCGACGTGCTCTTCGTCGACGAGATCCACCGGATGTCGCGACCGGCCGAGGAGATGCTCTACCTCGCGATGGAGGACTTCCGCGTGGACGTCGTCATCGGCAAGGGCCCCGGAGCGACCGCGATCCCGCTGGAGATCCCTCCGTTCACCCTGGTCGGCGCCACCACGCGCGCAGGACTGCTCCCCGGTCCCCTGCGCGACCGCTTCGGCTTCACCGGTCACCTCGAGTTCTACGACCCGGCCGAGCTCGACCTCATCGTGCACCGATCGGCCGGGCTGCTCGGGGTCGAGCTCACCGCTGCGGGAGCCGCCGAGATCGCCTCGCGCTCGCGGGGGACCCCCCGCATCGCCAACCGGTTGTTGCGACGGGTGCGCGACTATGCCCAGGTGCGGGCCGACGGGGTGGTCACCCTGGAGGTCGCCCACGCCACGCTCGACCTCTACGAGGTCGACGCGTTGGGTCTCGACCGGCTCGACCGCGGGGTCATCGACGTGCTGTGCCGGCGCTTCGGTGGAGGCCCCGTGGGGGTCTCCACGCTCGCGGTCGCCGTGGGGGAGGAGCGGGAGACCGTGGAGGAGGTCGCCGAACCCTTCCTCGTGCGCCTCGGCTTCCTCGCCCGCACGCCCCGGGGTCGGATCGCCACCCCGGCCGCGTGGGCACACCTCGGGCTGAGCGCGCCCCGGGAGGGCGACGAGGGAACTCTGTTCGAGTCCCAGTAGTTGGGTCAGGCAGCAGCACCACTGCCGGTCGCGGCCGGGCGGCGGACCGGCACCCCCGGGATTGGTCGGCACGACTACCCCCATGGCTACACTGGCCCGTCGGTCGGCATACCGCCCGACATGGAGTGCTGTGCTGCTCCGGCGTCACGTGCGCTCCCACACTCGATGTTGAGAGGTCTTCTTCGTGGACTGGCTTGCCCAGCTGTTGTTCTTCGCTGCGATCGCCGCCGTCTTCTGGCTGCTGCTGATCCGGCCGAACGTACGCCGTCAGCGCCAGACGGTCGCCATGCAGGAGGCCCTCCAGGTCGGTGACCGGATCATGCTGACGTCGGGCTTCTTCGGCACCCTGGTCTCCCTCGAGGAGGACCGCGTGGAGGTCGAGATCGCCGCTGACACGACGGTCACCGTCGCGCGCGGCGCGGTGGGCAGCGTCGTACCCCCCACGGGCGCCGAGACCGACGCGGACCAGACTGGCTCAGACGCGGTCGAGGCCGCTCGGGACTCGGAGGACAACTGACATGGCCAAGAAGCAGCAACGACCGGGGCGCACCCTGGTCGTCTTCTTCCTCGGAGTGGGGATCGCCTTCGGGCTCGTCGCCCTGACCGGCACCTGGTCGCCCCAGCTCGGCCTCGACCTCGAGGGCGGCACCCGGATCACGCTCCAGGCGAAGGGCAACCCGACCCAGGACAGCCTCGACGAGGCCCGCAACATCATCGACAACCGGGTGAACGGCTCCGGTGTCGCCGAGGCTGCCGTGTCCACCCAGGGTGGCGGCATCATCTCCGTCGAGATCCCCGGGGACCAGCGGCGAGACCTGATCGACACCGTCGAGCGGCAGGCGCAGCTGCGTTTCCGACTGGTGGCCTGCTCCGACCTCAACCCGTGCATCGCCCAGTCCGGCATCACCGACCCGAGCCAGGTCACCCCCGAGATCCAGATCCCGACCGACGCCCCGTCGGCCGGCGCCACCGGCAACGGTGGCAACGGCAATGGTGGCAACGGCGGAAACGGAAACGGTGGGAACGGCGGCAACGGGGCCAACCCGCGCGTCGCCCCCGGCTTCGCCCTCGACGGCACCGCCACGCCGACCGACGCGCCGTCCGACGAGCCCACCGACGAGCCCACGGACGAGCCCACGGACACCCCCACGGACACGCCGACCGACCAGCCGGCGGAGGAGGGCACCCTCACCGAGGACTTCGACAACTCGGCCGTCGCGGACCTCGACGAGGAGATCGCGTTCATGCGTGGGGGCTACACGCAGGAGGACGTGGACCTCTTCAACGCCTACGTCTGCGACGACCAGGGGATCCTGCTCGACGCCCAGACGGGCGAGGCTGCCAACCTGCCCGACGACCCGCTGAAGCCGCTGGTGGCCTGCTCCCCGCCCGAGGAGGGCAGCGGCAGCGCCGACGACCCCGGACAGCCCTCGTTCAAGTACCTGCTCTCGCGCGCCATCATCCAGGGCACCGACCTCGACGACGCCGGCTTCGGGATCCCGCAGGGACAGGTCGGCTACGCCGTCACCCTCGACATCGGCGGCGACGGGCGTCAGGTCTTCTCCGACGCCTCGAGCAAGCTGACGCTCGACGTGGAGCAGTTCGCCATCGTCCTCGACGGCCAGGTCATCTCGGCGCCCACGTTCAACGGGCGGATCCCGGACGGCTCGGCCCAGATCAGCGGCAACTTCTCCGAGACCGAGGCCGAGAGCCTCTCGACCAGCCTCAAGTTCGGTGCGCTGCCGATCTCCTTCGAGGAGCCCAGCAGCGACACGATCGGACCCTCGCTCGCCGGTGACCAGCTCCGCGCCGGACTCACCGCCGGCGGCATCGGACTGGCGCTGGTGATGCTCTACTGCCTGCTCTACTACCGCGGCCTCGGCCTGGTGGTCATCGCCTCCCTGGGGGTCGCGGCAGCCATCACCTACGCGATGGTGCTGCTGCTGAGCGAGACGGCCGGCTTCACGCTGACGTTGCCGGGGGTGGCCGGGCTGATCATCGCGGTCGGCATCACCGCGGACTCGTTCATCATCCTCTTCGAGCGGATCCGCGACGAGATGCGCGACGGCAAGTCCATGAGGGTCGCGGTGGAGTCCGGCTGGGTACGGGCCCGCAACACGGCCCTCGCCGCCGACGCCGTCTCGCTGCTGGCCGCCGTGGTGCTCTACCTGTTCGCCTCCGGTGTCGTGAAGGGCTTCGCCTTCGCGCTCGGGCTGACCACGCTGATCGACCTCGTGGTGTTCTTCTACTTCACCAAGCCGATGGTGTCCTACCTGGCGCGGTACTCGTTCTTCAACAAGGGGCACCGGCTCTCGGGGCTCAGCGCTGCGACGCTGGGGACCGACGTGGCGCCGGCCGTGCCCGCAGGAGGTAAGGCCTGATGGGCAAGTTCTCCCGGCTCGGCAACGACCTCTACGCGGGTCGGCGCTCCTACGACTTCATCGGCCGCCGTGCCGTGTTCTACGCGATCTCGGCGATCCTCGTGCTCTGCGCGGTCGGTCTGGTGGGCGGCAAGGGCCTCAACTTCGGCATCGAGTTCACCGGCGGCACCCAGTTCGCGGTCAACCTGCCCGCCGACCAGGTCACCCAGAGGAACGCCGAGGACCTCCGCGAGACCGTGGCCGACGCCGGCATCGAGACCGGGGACCCGATCGTCACGACCGAGGGCGACAGCCGCCTGATCGTCCAGGTGCAGGAGCTCGGGCAGGCCGACACGGACGCCCTGATCGAGGTCATCGCCGCTGCTCAGGACATCGCTCCGGCAGATGCCAGCGACGACATCAGTGTGTCCGCGATCGGTGCCAGCCTCGGCGCCCAGCTGGCCCAGCGCGCCGCCATCGGGGTCGGGGTGTTCCTGTTCCTGGTGGTGCTCTTCATCTGGGCCTACTCGCGCGAGTGGAAGATGTCGGTCGCGGCGCTGATGGCGCTGTTCCACGACATCGTGATCACGGTGGGGATCTACGCCCTGTCCGGCTTCTCGGTGACACCGGCCGCGGTCACCGGCTTCCTCGCGATCCTCGGCTTCTCGCTGTACGACACCGTCGTCGTCTTCGACAAGGTCCGAGAGAACACCGCCAACCTGCGCAGCAAGCGCACGACGTACGCACAGGCCGCGAACCTGGCCGTCAACCAGACGCTGGTGCGGTCGGTGAACACCTCGGTCGTGGCGCTGATCCCGATCGGCGCCATCCTCTACGTCAGCGCCGTCCAGCTCGGGTCCAGCTCGCTGCAGGACCTCGCCCTGGTGCAGTTCGTCGGCATGGGCGTCGGCGTCTACTCCTCGGTCTTCCTCGCGCCGCGCATCCTCGTGCACCTCAAGTCCAACGAGGACGACGTCAAGCTCGCCGAGAAGCGCGCCAAGGCGCGCGCCCGGGCCGCGGCGGACCCGTACGCCTCGGTCCCCAGCTTCACCGAGGACATGCCGATCGGAGCCGGCGCGGACGAGGGCGTCGAGCCCGAGGACGACGAGGAGCACGACGAGCACGAGTCGGGAGCGCCGGACGACGGCGAGCCCGCCCGTCCGTCGTCGACCCGCTCGGAGGCCATGGGCTCGGGCCGCGTGGCTCCGCCGGCGCGCGGACCGATGGGTCAGAGCAACAGCTCGGGCCGGGTCCAGCCCTCGCGCCAGACCAAGTCTCAGCGCAAGAAGTAGGTCCCGGTGTCGTCACACGGCGCGCAGCCGCTGGATGCCGCGGCCGCGGCGATCGAGCGCCTGGTCGTCGACGTCCCCGACTACCCCGAGCCCGGGGTGGTCTTCAAGGACATCATGCCGCTGCTGGCGGACCCCCAGGGCCTGGGCCTGGTCGTCGCGGCGCTGGCCGCGGCCGGGCGTGACGAGCAGGGCGCCGTGGTCGTCGACAAGGTGGTCGGCATGGAGGCCCGCGGGTTCATCCTCGCCGCCCCGGTCGCCCTCGCCCTCGGCGTAGGTTTCGTGCCGGTCCGCAAGGCAGGCAAGCTGCCGCGACAGACCCACGCGGTCTCCTACGCCCTGGAGTACGGCGAGGCGACGCTGGAGATGCAGCGCGACTCGCTGGTCGACGGTGAGCGGGTGCTGCTCGTCGACGACGTCCTCGCGACCGGAGGCACGGCTGCCGCGACCCGTGACCTGGTGGCGGCCTGCGGCGGTTCGGTGCGTGGCCTGGCCGTGCTCATGGAGCTGTCCTTCCTGCCCGGTCGAGCCACGTTCGGTGACGTTCCGATCACGTCTGTCGTGGTCGTGTGAGGTCGGCCTCGCTCCGGTCCCTACACTGACCGGATGAGCGAGGAGCGCACGCCGGCAACGCCGCGGGCACGCGCCGGGGCGACCCGGTCCGAGGCTTCCGGAGCCGCACCCGACACCAGTGGTCCCGCCGACGGCGCCGGCGCCGCCGGCCGCGGGATGCGGGCGCGACTGGCCCGGATGGGCACCCGCGGACCGGCCGGCAACCCGGTCCTCGAGCCCCTCTTCCGCGCCGTGCGCGCGAACCACCCCAAGGCGGACCTCGCCCTGCTCGAGCGGGCGTACACGACCGCCGAGAAGATGCACGGCACCCAGATGCGCAAGAGCGGTGACCCCTACATCACCCACCCGCTCGCGGTGACGACCATCCTCGCCGGCATCGGCATGACCGAGGCGACGCTGGTGGCTGCCCTGCTCCACGACACGGTCGAGGACACGCCGTACACGCTGGAGCAGTGCCGCAACGAGTTCGGCGACGAGGTCGCGCACCTGGTCGACGGGGTGACCAAGCTCGACAAGGTCCAGTACGGCGACTCGGCGCAGGCCGAGACCATCCGCAAGATGATCGTCGCGATGTCGCGCGACATCCGGGTGCTGGTGATCAAGCTGGCCGACCGGCTGCACAACATGCGCACGCTGCGCTACGTGCCGCTCAAGAGCCAGGAACGCACCGCCCGCGAGACCCTCGACATCTACGCGCCGCTGGCTCACCGGCTCGGCATGAACACCATCAAGTGGGAGCTCGAGGACCTCGCCTTCGCCACCCTGCACCCCAAGATCTACGACGAGATCGTGCGGATGGTCGCCGAGCGCGCGCCGTCGCGCGACCAGTTCCTCGCCGAGGTGATCAGCCAGGTGGAGGGCGACCTGCGCGACGCGAAGGTCAAGGCGACCGTCACCGGACGCCCGAAGCACTACTACTCGATCTACCAGAAGATGATCGTGGGTGGCCGGGAGTTCTCCGACATCTACGACCTGGTCGGCATCCGCATCCTCGTCGACGAGGATCGTGAGTGCTACTCGGTGCTGGGAGTGCTGCACTCGCGGTGGAACCCCGTGCTCGGGCGGTTCAAGGACTACGTCGCGATGCCGAAGTTCAACATGTACCAGTCGCTGCACACCACCGTCATCGGGCCGCAGGGCAAGCCGGTCGAGATGCAGATCCGCACCTTCGGGATGCACCGACGTGCCGAGTACGGCGTGGCGGCTCACTGGAAGTACAAGGAGGACGGCCGCGAGGGCCGCGACACCGAGAAGCGCCTGGACCCCAAGGGGCTGGGCGGTTCCGGAGACATGTCGTGGGTGCGCCAGCTGCTCGACTGGCAGAGCGAGATCGAGGACCCGGGGGAGTTCCTGGAGTCGCTGCGCTTCGAGATCAACCGCTCCGAGACCTACGTGTTCACCCCGCGCGGAGACGTGATCGCGCTGCCCTCCGGGGCGACGCCGGTGGACTTCGCCTATGCGGTGCACACCGAGGTCGGCCACCACACGATCGGCGCCCGGGTCAACGGGCGCCTGGTGCCGCTGGAGTCGACGCTCGACAACGGCGACGTGGTCGAGGTCTTCACCTCCAAGTCGCCCAACGCCGCTCACTCGCACGACTGGCTGACCTTCGTGAAGTCGCCGCGGGCGAAGGCCA
>NZZG01000074.1 GCA_002698575.1 Pimelobacter sp.
ACCGGCCAGGAGGCCTTCGCCGGGTTCCGGATGCTCGTGCACCGGTACGGCGAGCGCGCGCCCGGCCCGGGTGGTGACCTCGGGCTGTGGGTGCAGCCCGACGCGGCGGCGCTGCGGTCGGTGCCGTCCTGGCAGTGGCTGCGGATGCACATCGATCCGGCGCGCTCGCGCACGATCGTCACCGTCGCCCGCGTGGCCGACACCCTGGAGCGCCTCGCCTCGGTCGCTGCGCCGGAGGCGGACCGACGGATGCGGAGTCTGCCCGGGATCGGCATGTGGACCAGTGCCGAGGTGCGCACCCGGGCGTTCGGCGATCCCGACGCCGTCTCGTTCGGCGACTACCACGTGGCCAAGGACATCGGGTGGGCCCTGACCGGCGCCCCCTTCGACGACGACGAGCTGGCCGAGTACCTCGAGCCCTATCGGCCGCAGCGAGGCCGGGTGCCGGCCCTCGTGGCGGCGGGTGGGCTGCACCGCCCCCGCCACGGTCCGCGGATGGCGCCTCGCACCCACCTGCCGGGCCGGATCCGGTGACCCGGTGACCCGGTGACGCACGGTCTCACGAGGTCGACATACCCAAGGTTTGTGACGTCGGCCTCTCCCGAGCGCGGCGCCGATGTGATACCTGTTACACCCGGTAACACGTACCTCTCGCTCCCCGCCGCACAGACCACCGACACGAGGGACTCATGGGACCCACGTCCGAAGCCCCACCGCGCCCTGCCCTCAGCGTGATCGCCGCGGGCTCGCGCGCCGGCCTGGGCTCGTTCGGCGCTCGCGCACGGGACGGCGTGATCACCACCGGCAAGATCGTGGTGCTCGGCATCGAAGCCTCGGTCGCCGCCGTCACCGACATCGCCGCACGGCGCTTCTCCTGGTCGGAGTTCCTGCTCCAGGCGTGGTTCATGACGCGCGTGTCGCTGCTTCCGACGATCCTGGTGGCGATCCCCTTCGGCGTCATCACGTCGGTCCAGATCGGGGCCGTGGCCTCCCAGATCGGAGCGACGTCGTTCAGCGGGGCGGTCAACGGCATCGGTGTGCTGCGCCAGGGAGCCCCCCTGGTGGTGTCGTTGATGATCGCCGGGGCGGTGGGATCGGCGATCTGCTCGGACCTCGGAGCCCGGACCGTGCGCGAGGAGATCGACGCGCTCAGGGTGATGGGCATCAACCCGGTGCAGCGCCTGGTCGCGCCGCGGGTCGTCGCCGCGCTCGTCGTCTCCTTGCTGCTCACCGTGGTCGTGGCGATGTCGGCGATGGTCACCGCCTTCATCCTCAACGTCGGCAACGGCTCCATCTCGGCCGGTGCCTACCTGGACTCGTTCGTCAGCTTCAGCCAGCCCACCGACCTCGTGCTGGCCGAGCTCAAGGCACTCATCTTCGGGTTCGTCGCCACCATCGTGGCCGCCCACAAGGGACTGAGCGCCTCCGGAGGACCCAAAGGTGTCGCGGACGCGGTCAACCAGGCCGTCGTGCTGAGCGTCATCCTCCTCGCCGTCATCAACGTGGCCATCACGCAGGCCTACGTGATGCTCGTGCCCCAGGGAATCGCATGAGGACCGGGCGCCGCGCGGGCAACCTCGTCATCGGCACGACCGACGGGTTCCTCGACGTGTTCGCGTCGTTGGGCTCGTTCGCGTCCTTCTCCGCCACGACGCTGAGGAACGTGCCGTCCACGCTGCGGCTCTACCCGGCCGAGATGTTGCGGCAGCTCAAGGACATCGCCTGGGGCAGCGGCGCGCTCGTGGTCGGCGGCGGGACCATCGGCGTGATGATCCTGCTGTCGATCTCGGCCGGCACGTCGCTGGGAATCGAGGGCTTCAACGGCCTCGAGCTGGTCGGGCTGGCGCCGCTGACCGGCTTCATCTCCGCCAGTGCCAACACTCGCGAGCTGGCTCCGCTCATCGCCGCACTGGCCCTGGCCTCCCAAGTGGGGTGTCGCTTCACGGCGCAGCTGGGATCGATGAAGATCCACGAGGAGGTCGACGCGCTCGAGGTGATGGCGGTCAGCCCGATGCGCTACCTGGTGACGACCCGGGTGGTGGCCTGCATGATCGCCATCCTGCCGCTCTACCTGATCGGCCTGATCGGTTCCTACATCGCCTCGCAGGTCTCCGTCGTCGTGCTGTTCGGGCAGTCCGCGGGGCAGTACGACCACTACTTCTCGACCTTCATCCAGGGCCGCGACGTCTTCCTGTCGGTGGTCAAGATCCTGATCTTCGCGATCGCGGTGACCCTCATCCACTGCTGGTACGGCTTCAAGGTCACCGGAGGACCACAGTCGGTCGGCGAGGCGACGGGTGCGGCGATCCGGGCCAGCATCGTCGTGGTCGTCGTGCTCGACATGATCCTCACCCTCATCTTCTGGGGCGGCGACCCCGGCTTCCGGGTCTCGGGGTAGGCGACATGGCCCTGACTCCCGGACGGAGCCGGAACGCGCCGCGGCGCGAGCTGCGGCGCATCGACCTCGCCAGGCGCGGGATGGGCGTCACGTTCGGCCTCGTGCTGCTGCTGGTGCTCGCCTACCTGCGCACCACCGGAGATCTCGGCGGTGACCCCGAGGTCTCGGCCGAGGTGCGCAACGCCGGGGGTGCCCTGCGGCCGGGCTCCGACGTGAAGATCGCCGGCGTCATCGTGGGCCGCGTCTCCGAGATCGCGCGCAGCGAGAGCGGCAACGTACGCGTCGACCTGGCCATGGACCCCGACTCCCTGGACGACGTGCCCGACAACGTGGTCGCGCGGATCCTGCCGGCGACCGTGTTCGGCACGACGTACGTCGACCTCGTGGTGCACGGAGGGCCCTCCGCCTCGATGCTGCAGGAGGGCGCCGCCATCCCCGCAGACCTCGACCAGGACACCCTCGAGCTCCAGCAGGCCCTCGACGACATCGACCGGTTGGTCACGGCGCTGGGCCCGGCGGAGCTCGCCTCGGCGATCTCGTCCGCGGCTCGGGCCCTCGAGGGGCGCGGCGAGGAGATCGGTCGGATCATCGACGTCGCCGACGGCTACCTCGCCCGGCTCGACCCGCAGCTGCCGCTGGTCCGCTCGGACCTGGGCAAGCTCGCCGACAACCTCGACCTCGTCGACGACCTGGCACCCGACTTCCTCGACGCCACCCGGGACGGACTGGTGACCCTCGACACCATCGTGGAGCAGCGCGCCTCCATCACCGCGCTCATCACCGGCGGCACGACCCTGACCCGCACCGGACGACGCTTCCTCGACGAGAACACCCGCCAGCTCGTCCGGATGCTCGAGAACGGGAGCATTCTGCTCGACATCCTCTTCGACAACCGCAAGGCCGGGATCACTGACGCGATCTCCGCCAACATCGCCGTCGCCGACAAGCTGCCCACCGCGATCCGTGAGGGGTTCATCCAGGCCGACGGGACCATCGAGCTCGACGCGCCGGACTTCTACACCCCGGCCGACCGGCCCGACTACGGCCGGCTGCAGCGGGCGAGCCTGCGGGGCCTGGCCGGTGGTGCGTCGTGAAGGGGCTCGGCGGCGTCGAGATCAAGTTCGCCAGCTTCGTCGCGGTGAGCCTCGCCCTGCTCGTGCTGCTGGTCAACACGATGCTCAACGGGCTCAGTGAGGACTCGCGCGCGTTCGACGCGGAGTTCGTCGACGTCAGCGGGCTGCGGGTGGGCGACGACGTCAAGGTCGCCGGCGTCCGGGTGGGCCGGGTCGCCGCCATCGACGTGACCGACGACGGTGCCCGGGTGGGGTTCGAGCTCTCCGACGAGCAACCGATCCTCAGCACGACGCGCGTGGTGATGCGCTACCAGAACCTCCTCGGTCAGAGGTACCTCGCACTGGTCCAGGACGCGGAGCGCGGCCGCGAGCTGGAGGCCGGGGCCAGCATCCCGATGAGCCTGACCGACCCCGGCTTCGACCTCACGGCCCTGCTGAACGGCTTCCGGCCCTTGTTCGAGGTGCTGCAGCCCGACGACGTCAACCGGCTGGCGACCTCGATGGTCCAGGTGCTCCAGGGCGAGGGCGGCACCGTCGAGCAGCTCCTGCAGCAGACGACCCAGCTGACCGGCTTCCTGACCGAGCGGGACGAGCTGTACGGCGAGGTGCTCACCAACCTGACCCCGGTGTTGCAGAACCTTGACGGGCGCGGGACCGAGCTCAGCTCGACGATCTCCGAGCTCACCGCCCTGATGGACGGTCTCGCGCGCGACCGCAAGGCCATCGGGTCGTCGATCGACGGCGTGAGCAGGCTCGTCGGCGCCACCTCGGGACTCCTGCGCGACGCTCGGCAACCGGCGGTGGACGTCGTGGACGAGCTCCGCCAGGTGGCCGACCAGGTGGCGTCCTCCCGCGACAGGTTGAACGACGCCATCGACTCCTTCGGTCTCATCTTCGAGTCCCTGGGCCGCGCCGGCTCCTACGAGAACGCGCTCAACGTGTACCCGTGCTCGGTGCTCTTCTCGGTCGGCGGCCAGGAGATCAACCCGGCGGGACCCGACGGCCCGTGGTCGGAGGCCTGCCGATGAAGCCGCTCTCCGCTCGCGACCCGCTCCGTGTGGGACTCGTCGCCATCCTGGTCGGTGGCCTCCTGCTCGCGCTGGTCGTGCTCCTCTCGGTGGTCTCGTTCGGTCGGAGCACCTACACCGCGGTGCTCGAGCACAGCGCCGGCCTGAGGCCGGGGGAGGACGTCCAGGTCCACGGGGTGTCGGTGGGCGAGGTCACCGGCGTCGACCTCGAGGACCGTCTGGTGCTGGTCACCTTCGAGATCGACCAGGACGTCGACCTGGGCTCGGCGACGACGGCCGAGGTGCGGGTCGCCACGCTGCTGGGCATGCACTACCTGGAGGTCGACCCCGCCGGTGACGGCGAGCTCGCCGGTGGCCGGATCCCCGTGGAGCGAACCTCGGTGCCCTACAACCTCCAGGACGTGCTCGAGCAGGGCACGACCAAGCTCACCGAGCTCGTCACGCGACGATCCGCGCAGACCACCGAGCTGCTCCGCGCGGCCCGCGGGGTGACCGACCAGCTCTCGGACTCCTCGGGGGACATCGTGGAGCTGATGGAGGCGGCCACGCTGGTCGCCGACGAGGTCACCTCACGGCGTACCGCGATCCACCGTCTCCTCGTGGAGACCACGTCGCTCTCGGAGGCGTTGCGCTCGATCGTCGAGCAGACCGACGCCGAGCTGGGTCCCACCTTGCGGGACCTCGACCGGGCGCTCGACACGCTCAACCAGCAGGACGAGCAGCTGCGCGACGTGCTCGAGGTGATGGCTCCGGCCTTCCGCTACATCGCCAACGCCACCGGCAACGGTCCCTACGCGGACCTGTTCGCCGAGGACCCCGCGCTGCTCGCCGACGATGCCCGCTGCAAGCTGGAGGGCTGCCGATGACCCGCCTGCACGTCCGCCTCCTCCTGGTCGCGACGATGGTCGCGCTCGCCGCACTCACGGGGGGCTGCGTGCCCGGGGTCGTCGGCGGGGACCGGATGAGGGTGACGGCCTACTTCCCCGACACCTCCGGGCTCTTCGTGGGCAACGACGTGGGGATCCTCGGCGTCCCGGTGGGCACGATCACCGACATCGACCCCCAGGGCGCGCAGGTGAAGGTCACCCTCGAGGTCGACGAGGAGTACGACGTGCCGGTCGACGTCGGCGCGGTCGTGGTGGCCCGATCGGTCGCCACCGACCGGTACGTCGAGCTCACCCCGGTCTACGACTCGGGCCCGACCCTGGGTGACGGGGACGTCATCCCGGTCGAGCGCACCCGCACGCCCGTGGACTTCGACCAGGTGCTGGGTGCCCTCAACACGTTCGCCACCGGGATCGCCGGGTCGGGGAGGTCGAGGAAGGCGATCCGTCGCCTGGTCGACTCAGGAGCGCGGGCGCTCGACGGGCGCGGCGCGCTGGTCAACGACACGGTGACGGACCTGGCCGACGCCGTGGGAAGCGTCAGTGGCCAGCGCGAGGACCTCAGCGCCACGATCCGCTCGCTCGACACCCTGGTGGCCACGATCGCCGCAAACGACCGGACGGCCCGCAGGTTCATCGACCAGGTGGCCGAGGCCGTCGACCTGCTCGACGATGAGCGACTCGACTTCCGCCCGGCCCTGCGCACCCTCGACGACGCGGTGCGAACCGTCGCTGCGTTCGCGGTGGACCACCGCGACGAGATCGTGGAGGTCGTCGACGGCGGCAGCAAGGTGATGCGGACGATCCTGAGCCGTCAGCGCGACCTCGCGGAGATCTTGGAGGTCTTCCCGTTGGCCCTGGAGAACCTCCAGCTCACGGTCGACGGGGACCGGATCCCTGTCCGGGTCCCGCCGACGGCCCTGCTTCCCCTGGGAGACCAGATCGACCAGCTCTGCCAGAGCCTGCCGCTGGGGCTGTGCGACCTCATCTCGGGCACCGACCCGACGGATCGGCCCTCAGGGGGCCGACGATGACGGTCTCCTTCCTCCGTGCCCTGGCCGCCCCCCTGATCGCCGTCGGCCTGGGCTCGCTGACCGCGTGCAGCACCACGCTCGGGGACCTGCCCCTGCCCGGCACCGGCGTGCCCGGGGACACGATCCGGGTGGACGCGGAGTTCCAGGAGGCGCTCAACCTCGCCAAGGGGGCGACCGTCAAGGTCAACGGCATCGACAGCGGCAAGGTGCAGGACGTCTCCGTGGAGGACTTCCACGCGCGCGCGGAGATGCTCGTGCGCACCGACGCCGTGCTGCGCGACGGTGCGACGGCACGCCTGCGGTACACGACGCCGCTCGGGGAGCTGTTCGTCGACGTCACCAACCCGGCCGAGGGGCCACCGCTCGAGGACGGGGCCCTGATCACCCTGGCGGACTCCTCGACGGCGCCGACGGTCGAGGACGCCCTGTCCCAGGCGAGCCTGCTCGTCAACGGTGGCGGGCTCGGTGACCTGCAGACGGTGACCGAGGAGCTCAACACCGTGCTCGGAGGTCGTGAGGACACCGCGCGCTCCCTGCTCGAGCGATCGCGGGACTTCCTCCTCGAGGCCAACGCGACGACCCAGGACATCGACCGGGCGCTGAGGTCTCTGGTCTCGGTCTCCTCGACTCTGAGAGAGCGGGAGCGGACCATCAACCGTGCCGTGCGGGAGATCGAGCCGGCCGCGGTCGTGCTGCGCCGCAACACCCCGGGGCTGACCAGGCTGCTGCGTCAGGTGGAGCGGTTCTCCGGCGCAGCGCAGGACACCGTCACACGGACCCGCGAGGACCTCCTGCGCGTGCTCGACCAGGCGACGCCCGTGCTGGCCGAGTTCGCCGGGAACAAGGCGACGTACCCGCTGTCCCTGGACGCGCTCGTCAGGCTCGGCAACGCCGTCGACGGGGTCGTGCCCGGCGACTACGTCTCGATCTCGCTGGCCGTGCGACTCGACGGGATCGGCGCGCCCGACCTCGCCGGCATCCTCGAGCAGCTGGGGATCGAGCTGCCCGACCTCGCGGACCTGCCCGAGCTCCCGCTGCCCGGAGGGCTGCTCGACGGCCTGACCCTGGACGGTCTCGTCAGGGGCGGTGCCCGATGAGGCCGCTGCGCGCCCTGTTCTCATCCCGCCTCTACCTCAGCGCCGTCGGTGTGGCGCTGGTCTTCGTCGTCGGGCTGGCCTACCTCTTCGCCGAGGTGCTCGACCAGCCGCTGCTGTCCCGTCCCGACGAGGTGACCGTGGAGCTGTCGGCGGCCGGAGGCCTGTTCGAGGGCTCGTCGGTGACCTACCGCGGCGTCAAGATCGGTCGGGTCACCGACATCTCGATCGGCGAGCGCGGGGTGGTGGCGACGCTGTCGCTCACCTCCGACGAGCGGGTGCCGGCGGCCTCGGTCGCGACGGTGCGCAGCCTGTCACCGGTCGGCGAGCAGTACCTCGACTTCCAGCCCACCTCCCAGAGCGGTCCCTACCTCGAGGACGGCAGCGTGGTCACCGCCGAGTCCACCGACATCCCGAAGAGCCTGGGCTCCACGGTGGTGGCGATCAACCAGGTCCTGCAGCAGGTCGACGACCGCAAGCTGCGCACCCTGCTGGTCGAGCTCAGCGCCGCCCTGGAGGGCACTGGTGACGACCTCGGACGGCTCGTCGACGAGGGCAGCGTGCTGATCGACGAGCTGGACGACGTCTACCCCGAGACCCTCCGGCTCCTGCAGAACGCCGACGTGGCCCTGGACATCGCTCCGGACAACCGGGCCGACCTGCGCGACCTGGGGGACGACGCCCGCGAGCTGGCGGCGTTCCTGAAGGACTACGACCCCGAGCTGGACCGTCTGCTGGCCGACACCCCGGCCCGCCTGCGCCGCCTCGACGCCCTGGTGCAGGACGCTCGAGAGGTGCTGCCCGACTTCCTCTCGGTGGGTGTGAGCCTGACCGACATCTTCGTCGCCCACGACCCCCACCTGCGGACCTTGCTGCGCAACTACAGCCCCGGGTTGTCGGTCCTCGACGACCAGGTGCGCAACGGTCGGCTGCGGCTGAAGGTGATCGGCGACCGGGACCCACGCTGCGACTACGGGACCAGCCGTCGCAGCCCGCGCAACGTCGATCGTCGTCCGATCGTGACGACCGGGCGGTGCTCGGCCTCGTTCAGCACGCTGCAGCGCGGCGCCGCGCACGCACCGGGCCCGGTGCAGCGGTGACGGGCTCGCGCCGCCTGGTGGTCGCCCTGGCCGTCGCCCTCGCGGCCGCCCTCGTCTCCCTCGTCGCCGTGGTGCTCCTGTGGGTGGACCGCGACGACGTCCCTGCCTCGACGCCAGCAGGCTCGGAGCGCGTCGAGGAGGGCCAGGCGGTCGAGGCGGGCGAGGCGGTCGAGGCCGCCACCCTGCTGGCCGCCGGGTCCGAGGCCGAGGGGGCAGCCCGCTCGGCCGTCGAGCAGATGACGACCTACGACTTCGCGACGGTCGAGGAGGACTTCACCTGGGTGGAGGAGGCCGGGACCGAGCAGTTCCAGACCTACTTCGCGGGCGCGAGCAAGGACGCGATCGCGGTGATCCGGTCGCTGAGGGCGAGCGCGCGCGGGACCGTCGTCGACGCGGCGCCACAGGTCATCGATGCCACGCACGTCAAGGTGCTCCTCTTCGTCGACCAGGAGATCACCGCGCGCGAGCAGAAGGGCAGCAAGCTCGACCAGCCGCGCGTGTCGATGCAGATGGTGCGCCAGGACGGTCGATGGCTCGTCGACGAGGTCGCCGTCAACGACCTGCTCGCGCAGTAGCCGGGCAGCCTCGCGGTGACCAAGGTTCTGTTACCCAGACCTGGGCAGACCGTGGATCGGGAGTTGCCCGTTCGTGGCGCTGGGGCTCGTAGTGTTCTGGGTGTCGAAGGGGAGGCAAGGCCCCGACGGCGCTGACCCGAGGCAGGCCCCGCATCTGGGGGGATGACGGAGCCGACGCCCGGGTCTCCAGGGGGAATCAAGGATCGACCCGCTCGACGCTTCCGGGGGGAAGTGCTCTGAGCGGGTCGTCCTGTTTTTCACCACGCCCCGTGGTGGCCACTAGCTCAGCGCAGGCTCCTGGTCCACCGGGACCAGTGCGATCGCGACCAGCGGGAACAGCGCCGCCAGGGCGAACGTCGCCGGGTACCCGCCGTGCGTGACCGCGAGTCCGCCCAGCGGTGGGACCAGGGCACTGGTCAGGAACTGCGAGGTGTTCTGGATCCCGAGCGCCCGGCCCGACCAGTGCGGTCCGGCCCGCTCGGCCACCGCGGTGAAGGCCAGGCCGTTGTCGGCCACGGTCACCACCGTGGCCAGGATGATCAGGGGCACCGCGACCGCCCAGTCGAGGCCGGCCGCACCCCGGCAGCCCAGGCCAGGCCAGG
>NZZG01000075.1 GCA_002698575.1 Pimelobacter sp.
CGCCGCAGGCGATCCTTGACGGCGAGACCCGGTCGACTACGCGCGCGGGCGCCACACCCACCCCGAAGACCAGGTCCAGCCCCGAAGACCAGGTCCAGCCCCGAAGAGCGCCACACCAACCACGAGGAGCCCCACACCCACCCCGAAGGCCCCCCAGTCGGCCATCAGCGCGGCAGCGCCGCCCGCACCAACCCTCGCACCGAGGCGCCGACGAAGTTCGTCATGCTGAAGTGGTCGTCCCACACCACGATCCGGCCGTCGCGCACCTCGAAGGTGCCGCAGACCCAGAACTCCATCCGGAAGCGCCGGTAGGTCAGGACGTCGGTGCGGTAGGTCAGGACCACCGGCCCGTCGACGGCCAGGTGGTGGAAGCGCACCTCGAAGCCGATCCCGCGCTTGGCCATGTCCAGCAGGGCGCGGTGGGCGCGTCGGCCGCGGAGCGTGGGGAGGCCGGAGTTGCGCCACTCGACCTCGGGGTCGAGGAGCGCCAGCGCCGCGGCCGAGTCGCCGGCCTCCAGGGCGTCGAGGCAGGAGCGGACGACGGAACCGGCATCAGTCATGCGTGGACCCTACGAGGATCGCGACCGGCGTGGCAGTGGTCCGCCCGCGCAGGGTGAGCTCACCGTCGCTGCGCCAGTACGACGACTCCTCGCCCTGCGCCCGGTCGACGCTCGCCCGCGCCACCAGCACGCGGCCGGGGACGTCCTTGGCGAGGTCGGTGAGGCGTGCGGCGGAGTTCACGGCGTCACCGATCACCGTGTACTCGAACCGGCTGGCGTGCCCCACGTTGCCGGCCACGACCTCCCCGGTCGAGACGCCGATGCCGGCGCCCACCTCGGGCACCTCCTCGGCCAGCCGGCGCGCCATGGCCCGGGCTGCGCCGAGCGCCGCGCCGGCGTGGTCGTCGTGCTCGACCGGGGCACCGAAGATGGCCAGCACCGCGTCCCCGATGAACTTGTTGACCAGCCCTCCGTGGCGGTCCACCTCGTCCACGACCACCCCGAAGAACCGGTTGAGCACGGCGACGACCTCCTCGGCGCTGTGCTCGGCGGCGTACGCCGTGGACCCGACGAGGTCGACGAAGAGCACCGAGGCCTCCCGGGTCTGACCGCCGAGCTCGACGCCACCGCCCGGCATCTCCGCAGCCGCCCGCGCGACGTCCTGCCCGACGTGCCGCCCGAAGAGGTCGCGCAGGTGCTCGCGCTCGCGCAGCCCCGCGACCATCTGGTTGAAGCCGGACTGGAGCTGTCCGAGCTCGGTTCCGTCGTAGACGGGCACGGTGTGGTCGAGGTCGCCGCGCTCGACGGCCAGGAGCGCGTCGCGCACCGAGACGACGGGCGCCACCACCGAGCGGGCGTTGAGCACCGTGATGAAGAGTCCGAAGAGCAGCACGACGCTGCAGAGCACCAGCACGACGACCGCGAGCCGTGTGAGCGACGTCTGGTCACCGGCGAGCGCCACGATCGCCGCGATCATCAGCCCGACCAGCGGCATCGCGGTTCCGAGGCCCCAGAAGATCACCATCCGGTCACCCACCCCGGCGCCGCGCGGGCGGCTGGTCAGGGGGACCTCGGCGAGCGCGCGGGCGGCGATGGGGCGCAGCGTGAACTGCGTCAGCAGGTAGGCCACCGAGCTGACCACGACTCCGGCGATGCCGACGGTCAGGGCGGTGGTCACGGCGCGACTGGGCTGGATGGCGAGCGCGAGCACCGTGAACACGATCACGGCACCACCCCAGAGCAACCCCTGCAGGGCGGTGAGGCGCTGGGGTGCCCGCAGCGTGCGCGTCCGGTCGTCGTCGGTGGGTGCCCGGTCCTCGGTGGCCCACCGCAGCGCGCGCAGGGTGGTCGCCGTACCCACCCAGGCGCCGACCACGACCGCGGCGACGACGTAGACGGGGACCGCGATGGCCAGCGAGAGCACGGTGCCCCCGCTGGCGGCCGGGGCCGGCACCACGAAGCTGGAGATCACGAACACCACGACCGCGCCGATGACGTTGGTCGAGATCAGCAGCCAGGTCAGCATGAGCTGGACCCGGACCCGCAGGGCGCGCGGGCTCTGGTCGGCGGGGCCGAGCAGGCGGGACCCGAACGGCGTACGCCGCCTCGAACGCTCCGCGGCGGTGCTGTCGCCGCGACTGGTGCCCACGGCCGAAGGGTACGACGTGACGGCGCCGTCGGTGCTCGGCACGGGCGGCGAGAGGCCGCCCAGTCGGCCGCCCGGCGCATGAATCGAGACGTTGGCTCACGCCGAACGAGGGGGACGCCGCATACTGTGGTGGGGCCTCATGCGACCTGGGGCCTCACCGCGTCTACACGTTGGCCGACCCGACCCCCGAGGAGGTGCACCCGTGGCGTCGTTCACCCTGCCTGCGCGCAGTGGTCCGACGACCGATGACGCCTCCACCCAGGGCGCCCGGTCCCCGCGGACGACGACGTCGACACCGAAGCAGGACGGCAAGAAGGCCCGCACCCGCTCGGAGTACCGCCCCGACATCGACGGCATCCGTGGCGCCGCCGCCATCATGGTGATGGGCTTCCACGCGCACGTCCCGGGGTTCGAGGGCGCCTACATCGGCCTGGACCTGTTCTTCGTCGTCTCCGGGTACGTCATCACCGGACTGCTGATGCACGAGTACCAGCGCACCGGCGGCATCAAGTGGGGGGCCTTCTACGCGCGCCGCGCGCGCCGCCTGATCCCGGCCAAGGCCACGATGCTCATCGGGGTCCTGATCCTCAGCTACCTGGTCGCGACGCCGACCGGGTCGCAGCAGCAGACGGCCAAGTCGGCCGCCGCCGCGGCCGGGTTCGTGTCCAACTTCTTCTTCTGGCAGCAGGACGACATCGACTACTTCGGGCTCGAGCCCGGCACGGGCGTCCTGCTGCACACCTGGTCGCTCTCGGTCGAGGAGCAGTTCTACCTCGCTCTCCCGCTCGCGATCATCCTGGCCTTCGTCCTCGCGCGGGTCCTGCGCGTGCCCACCGTCGCGTCGCTGCTGGTGACGAGCATCGCGCTGGCCGGTGCCTCGCTGTGGCTGGCCATCACCTGGGCCAGCAGCAACCCGGACGCCGCCTACTACCTGCCGATCACCCGCGCCTTCGAGTTCCTGCTCGGCGTCGCCCTGGCGCTGATCGTGCGCAAGGTGAGACCCGCGGAGGACCTCCGCGAGGTGATGGGTCTCGCCGGCGCCGCGATCATCGCCTTCGTCCTCTGGAAGCCGATGCCGGTCGACGGCTACCCGAGCTACTGGGCGCTGCTGCCCTGCGTGGCCGCCGCTCTGCTGGTCTGGGCCGGGGTCGGCGGGCCCACGGCGGTGACCCGGCTGCTGTCGACCAAGTTCCTCGTCGGCCTCGGCCTCGTCTCCTACGGCTGGTACCTGTGGCACTGGCCGTTGCTGGTGCTCGGTGAGTCCCTCAACCTCGCGCCGCCGCCGCTGTGGGCGCGGATCGCGCTCGTGATGCTCGGCCTGCTCCTGGCCTACCTGAGCTACCGATACATCGAGGGGCTCTTCTACAAGCGCTCCGGTGCCGTGACGAAGTCGAAGACCTGGGGCTCGCGCCGCGTCATCATCAGCGGCGTCGTCGCGATGTCCACGGTGGCCTCGCTCTCGACCGGCGCCCTGGCCCTGGCCAACGACCAGGCCACCACCCCGCGGTGGGAGACCGTCGCCCAGCAGCTCAACGACGTGCCGGAGATGCCCTCGGAGTGCCTGGGGGAGAGCTCGTTCATCCCGGACAAGCCCAACCAGTGCAACCTGGTCCCCTTCGACGAGGACCGGCCCACGGTGGTGCTGTGGGGCGACTCGCACGCGTGGATGCTGATCCCCGCGATCGAGGCGGCGGCAGCCGACAAGGACGTCAACCTGGTCGCCTTCGTGATGGGTGCCTGCCCTCCCCTCAAGGCCCCCGAGGACGTCCGGCTGGCCTGTGCGCGCAACAACGAGATGGCGCTCAAGTTCGTCACCAAGCGCAGTGGCCGCAAGAAGCCGCCCATCCGGGTCATCGCGAGCGCGAGCTGGCCGACGTACCGGCACAGCCCCGAGGAGGTCGTCGAGTTCGACGAGCGGCCCGACGGCGGCAACGACGCCTACATCGAGCGGATCTCGGAGCTGTTCGAGGAGGGCGCTCCGCGCCTCTTCGAGGAGCTGTCCCTGATCAACGCCGACATCGATGTCGTCGGGCCCACCCCGTTCATCCCGCGCAACGCCCCGCTGTGCGAGGCACGGGCCCGGCCCTTCTCCTGCGACGTCGATCGCGACCTCGCCATCGAGGGCGAGGCCGCCACGGTCAGCTGGCTGCGCGACCAGATGAGCGGCTTCACCGAGAACTCCCGCTTCATCGACGTCACGCCGTCGCTGTGCGACGAGGACACCTGCTACGCCGAGGCCGACGGGGTCGTGAACTTCTTCGACGACAACCACATCAGCGCCGCGCTGTCGCGCCAGCTCAAGTCGTACTTCACGCCTAGCATCCGGGGTCTGATCGACCAGTTCGAGTCGGGTGAGCAGGCTCGCCCCAAGGACTCCACCCCGGTGACCAGCGACGCGACGCCGGCGGTCAGCGCCGCACCGTGACCGCTCGCCCGTTGCGCGCGGCCGTTGCCTTCACGGTCGCCCTCGTCGCCCTGTCCGGGCTGGCCTACCTGCTCCAGCAGACGCTCTACGCCCGCCCGACCACGATGGACCTGACGCCCGCTGCGGCGGGACAGCCGGGGCAGCCGCCCTCGGCGGTGCCCGCGGCGCCGGCAGTGCCGTCGGTGCCGTCTGGTTCCGAGGCCGCCTCCGGGAGCGATGTGCCGGTGATCGACGAGACGTGGCTCCAGCAGACCTCGACGGCCAGCGGGGTCCCGGTCACGGCGCTGCGCGCCTACGCCCGGGCCGAGCTGATGGCGCCCGGCGGGTGCGGGATCGGGTGGACGACCCTGGCCGGGATCGGGTGGGTCGAGTCGCAGCACGGGCTGATCGGTGGGCGGGTGCTGCTCCTGGACGGACGATCCTCCGAGCCCATCCTGGGACCGGCCCTGAACGGGGTGGGCCACGTGATGGCGATCCCCGCGACACGGGAGTCGCGCCGCTGGCACGGCGACAAGGTGTGGGACCACGCCTTCGGCCCGATGCAGTTCATCTCGTCCACGTGGGTGGACTGGCAGTCCGACGGGGACGGGGACGGCGTCTCGGACCCCAACGACCTCGACGACGCGGCGTACGCCGCCGCTCGCTACCTGTGCGCCGGTGAGCGCGACCTCGCCTCCGCCGCCGGCTGGACGGCCGGGATCCTGAGCTACAACAATGCGCGCAGCTATCTCGACGCCGTGCACGTCGCCGCGACGGCGTACGCCGACCGGACCCGCTGACGCCCCCTGCGAGGCTCCTGAGAAGTCCACGAGGATCGCCTTCTTCGGCTGCACGATCCGCCGCTCGGATGCGACCATGGGGCCACCATGAACCAGCGCTCCCTCCCCCCGCTCGGGTCCACCCTGCTCTCCGCCGTGGTCCTCGCCCTGCTGTCGTCGCTGCTCGTCGCGTTCTCGGTCTCCCCGGCCGACGCCGTCAAGCCCAGGAACGACCATGCCAAGATGCCGCGATCCTGCGTCGCGCGCGCGGACCTGATCCCGCAGGACCCCACCGTGTGCCGCCTCACCGCCTTCAAGGAGCAGCGCCCCACGGTCCTGCTCTGGGGCGACTCCCACGCCTGGCAGATGATCCCGGGACTGAAGAAGGCCGCCGGCAAGACCGACGTCAACCTGGTCGCCATCGTGATGGGCGGTTGCCCGCCGATGGACAACCAGCTCTCCCCCGGGCAGGCCGCACCGAAGTGCTTCCAGTCCAACGACCTCGCCCTGGACTACCTCAGCGGCATCCTCGACGCCGAGCAGGGCCACCGGGTGCTGCTCGCCGCCAGCTGGCAGCGCTACCGCCAGGCCATCAAGGACAAGGACCGGACCTACACCGGGCAGATGGCCCGCGCCAGCCGCAAGGCCACTCCGCGGCTGATGCAGACCCTGGCCTCGATGGGGGCCGAGGTCGACGTGGTGGGCCAGGTCGCGACGGTGCCGGAGAAGCGGAAGAGCTGCAGCAAGGGCAACTCGCCGTACTCCTGCAACGTGGCGCGCAAGAAGGCCTTGGCCGACTCGGTCGGGACCAAGCGCTACCTCAAGAAGACGATGGCGCCGTTGGCCTCCGACGCCCGCCTGATCGACGTCAACCCCTACTTCTGCGAGGGCAAGGTCTGCCACGGCAAGGTCGGCAAGACCCACACGTGGTGGGACGACCTGCACATCAGTGCCTCGATGTCGCGCAAGGTGCGCGGCTACCTCAAGCCGACGGTCAAGGACGCCGACGCCTCGCGTCCGGCCGCGCCCGACGGCGAGCCCGGCTGCACGCTGCCGATCCCGATCCTCTGCTGATCGGCTCCGTCGGGACCGCCCCGGCGGTCCCCCTCGCCGTCGCCTCGCGGCGTCGGTGGATTGGTGCCACGAGCCCGCGAGTCCTGGTTGGATGTCAGTCGTGACGTCTTTCACCGCTGCCGAGATCACCGAGGCGTACGCCGCGATGCACGCCCGCGTGCAGGGCTACGTCGAGACCGGGGACTGGACCGACTTCGCCCTGAACTTCACCGAGGACGCCACCTACGTGGAGCACGCGTTCGGCACGTTCCGCGGTCGCGAGGCGATCCGCGAGTGGTCGGTCTCGACGATGACCTCGTTCCCCGGCTCGGTGATGACCGGGTTCCCGTTGGCCTGGCAGGTGGTCGACGAGTCGACGTCGCGGCTGATCTGCGAGGTCCGCAACCTGATGCCCGACCCGGGGGACGGGTCGGCGCTCGAGCAGTCGAACATGACGATCATGACCTACGCCGGAGACGGACTCTTCTCCCGCGAGGAGGACGTCTACAACCCGATGCGCTTCATGACGATGTCGGTGCGGTGGGCCCGGGTGGCCCAGGAGCACGGGCGGCTGGACGACGAGGGACGGGCCTACCTGGCGGCGTACGGCGGCTGATCGCCCGGCCCTCGGGGGCGCCGTCCCACCCGCCGGTCGCGGAACGTTCACCTCGGCGACGCCCGGTCCGTGCAGGCTCGTGGCATGTCGGCACGGCTGCGCGCGTGGGCGCTGACCACGCTCGGCTGGGCGCTGACGGCCGTGGGCATCGTGCTGTTCCCGCTGCCCGGCCCGGGACTGCTCGTGATGGTCGTCGGACTGGCGCTGCTCGCCGAGCAGCACGCCTGGGCGGCCCGATGGGTCGACCGGCTCAAGGACCGCGCGGTCGCGAGCGCCCGCCACGGCGTCGCGACGACGTGGCGCGCGACCTGGTCCGTCGCGGGCTCGCTCGTCCTGGCCGCCTCGGGCCTGCTCTGGTTGTGGGCGCCGTCGGAGCCGGCGTGGTGGCTGCTGCCGTCGTGGACGTGGCTGCCCGGAGGGTGGTGGGCAGGCGTCAGCCAGGTCCTCTCCGGCCTGGTGACCCTGGCTCTCGTCCTCGACACCTACCGCCGCGTGCACCACGGCGACCGACCTGAGCACCTGGTCGGCTGACGGCGCTCGCGTCGGTGCGGGCCCGCAGGAAGTTGTCGGACTCTGGGATGCTCGGTCCATGAAGGTCGTGAAGCGGGTCGGGTTCGAGGTCGTCGGCTGGACGCTGCTCGTCGCGGGCATCGCGGCCCTGGCGTTGCCCGGGCCCGGGCTGCTGATGATCTTCGGCGCGATGGCGATCCTGTCCCAGCAGTACGAGTGGGCCGAGCGTCGGCTGGACCCGATCAAGTACCGCGCCCTCAAGGGTGCCGCCGAGAGCGTGGAGACGGTGCCGCGCATCGTCATCTCGGTGATCGGTGTCCTGCTGCTCCTCGCGGCCGGAGCCCTGTGGATCGCCGCGCCGGCCGAGCCCGACTGGTGGCCGTTGGGCGGGACGCTCTGGCTGCCGGGAGGGACCGCCACTGCGGTCACCCAGATCGCCTCCGGGATCATCGCCGCCGCCCTCATCGTCTACTCCTACCGACGCTTCCACGGCAAGCCCGACGCGGTCGCCGCGCTGGAGGGGCAGATCGAGGACGCGGACCGGGAGTACGGCGAGCTCTGACGCGGCGACCCGGGCAGCCGGCAGGGAGCGCGGGTCGGCTGGTTACCGTCGTCGTGCCAGGTGCAGCGTGATGTCCCCCGTGATCGAGACCCGCTCGGGGAGCACGGCCCGGACGCGGGCCAGAACCTCCTGGAGGTCAGCCGGCGCCAGCACCAGGTAGGCGGAGATCGTCGCCAGATGTGCCACGTACTCGTCGGCGGACAGGGTCGTACGCCGCCCGATCACCCTCTGTCGCACGTCCTGGAGCCCCGGGCGGGTGCTGAGCTCGGTCCCGGGCCACCGCAGTGCATCCTCGTCGGTCGTGCCGTCGTGGGACCCGAACGTGTCCTCGTCGACGAACGGCGCGCGTGCCCTGCGCACGGCATCCGCCACGGCTGGGTCGGTGAGACCCAGCTGTCCGCCGAAGGAGGCGAAGGTCCCGCCCGGCGTCAGGAGCGTTTCCACGATCGACCATCGGGTGCCGGGGTCGGTCCGGTGCAGGGCAGCGGCGACCTACCCGAAGCTGCGGCTCCGCTCAGGCCCGGTGGTCATCGACGACGACGGTCAGGTGCTCGGCCCAGGGGACAGCCGGTCGTCAGGCGATGGCGCGCACGATGGCGACGACGGCAGCGAAGACCGCGAGCCCCGCGGGCACGGCCGCTCCCGCGGTGTCGTCGGCCCGCACGTGGTAGAGGCAGGCGCCGGCGAAGTAGAGGACGAAGCCGATGGCGGCGGCCACGCCGATCGCGGGCACCCAGATGCCGACGACGAGCCCGATGGCACCGACGACCTGGATCGTGGCCAGGACCGGGAACATGCCGGAGGTGACGCCGACCTTCGACAGGTTGGCCACCACGGGCTCCATCTTGGTCAGCTTGCCCGACGCCGAGACGAGCATGAAGGCCGCGAAGGCGGCGCTGAGGATGATGGCGAGGGTCTCCATGCGTCCATCATCGCAGCAGCTCGGTCCGGTGTCGGCACCCACGGGGGAGGCGTGGACGACGCTCCCCTCGGGCTCCGCGGACGAGCTGCTCCGCGAGATCGAGGGCCGGGCGCTGCGTGACTTCGGCTGAGCGTCGGCGGCGCCGTCTAGGGTCGTCGCGATGACCCTGCACCTGCACCGTGCGCCGCGCACGGACCTGCTGGCCGACGCGCTCGGCGAGCTGTTGGCGCGCCCGCTGGAGGACCCGTTCGCCGAGGAGGTCGTGGTCGTCCCGGCGAAAGGTGTCGAGCGCTGGCTGACCCAGCGGCTCTCGCACCGGCTCGGCGTCGCGCCGGGTCGCGGCGACGGGGTCTGCGCCGGGGTCCGCTTCCTCAACCCGCACTCCCTCGTCTCGTTGCTGCTTGGCCGCGAGCGCGACGACGTGTGGGACCCCGACCGACTCGTCTGGCCGCTGCTCGCCACGATCGACGACTCCCTCGACGAGCCCTGGTGCGCCGACCTGGCGCGCCACCTCGGCCACGGGCTCGAGGGCGAGCAGCAGGTGATGCGTCGCGACCGGCGCTACTCGGTGGCCCGGCGGCTGGCCGGCCTCTTCGCCTCGTACGCCGTCCAGCGTCCCCAGCTCGTCACCGACTGGCGTGAGGGGCGCCCGAGCGACGGTGCGGGCGGCGAGCTGGACCACGACCTCGTGTGGCAGGTCGAGCTGTGGCGTCGCCTGCTCGAGCGGGTCGACGTCGAGGCGCCCGACGAACGCTGGGAGCGCACGCTGTCGCTCCTGCACTCGGGCGGCGACGGTCTCGACCTTCCCGACCGGCTCTCGCTCTTCGGCCACACCCGGCTCCCCGCGACCGAGGTGTCGCTGCTCCAGGCGTTGGCGACGACCCGCGACGTCCACCTGTGGCTGCCGCAGCCCTCGCCACGGCTGTGGGACGACCTGGCCGGCGTCGGCGGTGTCGTCGCGCGCGACGTCGACGACTCCGCCGACCGCGTCGGGCACCCGCTGCTCGCCTCGCTCGGCCGCGACACCCGGGAGCTGCGCCGCACCCTCACGATCCCCGCCCGGGACGAGGCCCTCCCCGGCGACGACGTCGCTCCGCACACCCTGCTCGGCCACCTCCAGCACGACCTCCGCGGCAACCACGCGCCCTCGGCCACCGAGCGCGCCGCCCGGGCCCACGACCCGGTGGATCGCAGCCTGCAGGTCCATGCCTGTCACGGCCCGGCCCGCCAGGTCGACGTGCTGCGCGAGGTGCTGGTCGGCCTGCTCGCCGACGACCCGACCCTGCAGCCGCGGGACATCTTGGTGATGTGTCCCGACATCGAGACCTTCGCCCCGCTCATCTCCGCCGGCTTCGGCCTCGCCGACGTGGTGGAGGACGCCGACGGCGGCGGTCATCCGGCGCACCGGCTGCGCGTCCGCCTCGCCGACCGCTCCCTGAGGAGCACCAACCCGCTCCTGGCCGTCGCCGCGTCGTTGGTCGAGCTCGCCGGTGGTCGGGTCACCGCCTCCGACGTCCTCGACCTGGCCGCGCACCCGGCGGTGCGGCTGCGCTTCGGCTTCGGTGACGACGACCTCGACCGGATCGCGACCTGGATCGGGCAGGCGGGCATCCGCTGGGGCCTGGACGCCGCACAGCGAGCGCGGTACGAGATGAGCGGCTTCGAGCACAACACCTGGCGCGCCGGGCTCGACCGGATCCTGCTGGGGGTCGCGATGAGCGCCGACGACCATCGTCACCTCGGGCGCGGCCTGCCCGTCGACGACGTCGGCAGCAACGACATCGACCTGGCCGGGAGCCTGGCCGAGATGCTCGACCGCTTGGGGCGCTGCCTGGACGACCTCGCGACCGCGGCGGACGTCGCCGCGTGGATGAAGGCCCTGAGCCTCGGCGCGCGCAGCCTGACCGACGTGGACGACGAGTCCGCCTGGCAGGTCCCGCAGCTGGAGCGGGAGCTCTCCCGCGCCGCCGACTCGTCCTCGGGAGCGGCCGGTGTGCCGTTGCGTCTGGCCGACGTGCGCGCCCTGCTCGCCTCCCGGCTGGGCGGCCGCCCGACCCGGGCCAACTTCCGCACCGGCACGCTCACGGTCTGCACGATGGTGCCGATGCGCTCGGTGCCCCACCGCGTGGTCTGCCTGGTCGGCCTCGACGACGGGGTCTTCCCGCGCACCACCGTGGTCGACGGCGACGACGTCCTCGCCCGTCGTCCCGTCACCGGCGAGCGCGACGCCCGCAGCGAGGACCGTCAGCTCCTGCTCGACGCGCTGCTGGCCGCCGTCGAGACGGTCGTGATCACCTACACCGGTGCCAACGAGCACTCCGGGGCGCCACGGCCCCCCGCCGTACCGCTGGGGGAGATCCTCGACGCCGCCGACCGCACCATGGCAGGCCCGGTGCGCGACACCATCCTGGTCCACCATCCCCTGCAGCCCTACGACCCGAAGAACCTCACCCCGGGCGGCCTGCTGCCCGGGGACGAGGCCCGTCCGTTCAGCTTCGACGTGGACGCCCTGGCCGGCGCCCGCGCCGCGGTGGCCGAGCGGATCACCCCGCCGCGCCTGCTGGACGAGCCGCTGGCCGAGGCGCCGCGCGGTGACGTCAACCTCGCCGACCTGACGGCGTTCTTCAGCCACCCGGCCCGATCGTTCCTGCGCCAACGGCTCGACGTCTCGACGCCACTGGCCCCCGACGAGCTCAGCGACGCGATCCCCGTCGAGCTGGACAGCCTCGAGGTGTGGGGTGTGGGGGACCGGCTCCTGCGCGAGCTGCTCGCCGGCCAGGACGCGACCGCCGTCCTCCTGGCCGAGCAGCTGCGCGGCACGCTGCCGCCGGGACAGCTGGCCCGGCTCGCCCTGGGCAACGTGGCCGCGGAGGCGCAGAAGCTGATCGACCGCACCGCCGAGCTGCGGGTCGGCGCACCCCGCAGCGTCGACGTCGACGTCGACCTCGGGGATGGCCGCCGCCTGTCCGGCACGGTGAGCGGACTCTTCGGGCCCAAGCTCGTCTCCGTCGGCTACTCCCGCCTCAAGCCCCGCCAGCGGCTGACCTCGTGGATCAACCTGCTCGCGCTCAGCGCGGCGCGCCCCGACGAGAGCTACACCGCCCACGCCGTCGGCAAGGACCGGGCCGGGCCCAAGCGAGCCCTGGCCGGTCCGCTCGACCATCGCGCGGTCGACTGGTTGCGCGAGCTCGTCGAGCTGCGCGACCTCGGCCTGCGCGCTCCGCTCCCCGTCCCGATCGCCACCGCGGCTGCCTGGGCCGAGGGTCACCTCCGTGAGCTGATGGGCGACGACGTCTCGCCCGAGCACCTCGCCCGTCGGGCGTGGGTGACCGACCCCCACAACCAGTTCGGCATCGAGGGAGAGGACGCCGACACGTACCACCGCAGGGCCTACGGCGACGAGGCGCCGCTCGAGGTGCTGCTGGACGCCGGGCTGGCCTCGTACGCCTGGCGGGTCTGGGAGCCGATCCTCACGATCGGGGAGAAGGTCGGGCCGCTGTGAGCGGGCTCGTGAGCCAGGACGGCGCCCCACGCCGCGCCTCGGTCGACGCCTTCGACATCCGCGACGCCCTGCCGGCCCCGGGCAGCACGACGCTGCTCGAGGCCAGCGCCGGCACCGGCAAGACCTGGACGATCGGGGCCCTGGTGACCCGCTACGTCGCCGAGGGCATCGCCCAGCTGGACCAGATGCTCGTCGTGACGTTCGGCCGCGCCGCCAGCCAGGAGCTGCGCGAGCGGGTGCGCGCCCAGCTGGTCGAGGCCGAGGGCGTGCTCGCGGGCGACCCGTCGGTCCGCGCCGACGAGTCCGACCTGCTCACCCTGCTGCTCGACTGCGACGACGCCGAGCGGGGGCTCCGCCATGCCCGGGTGAGCGCCGCGCTGGCCGGCTTCGACGCCGCGACCATCGCCACGACGCACCAGTTCTGCTCGATGGTGCTCGGCTCCCTCGGTGTGGCCGGTGACACCGATGCGCGGGCCCGTCTGGTGGAGAACCTCGACGACCTGGTGCGCGAGGTCGTCGACGACCTCTACCTGCGGGCCTTCGCCTACGCCTCGGACCCGCCGCTCTTCGACCACGCCGAGGCGTTGGCGATCGCGCGGGCCGTCGTCAACGACCCCCAGGCGCGCCTCGAGCCGGCCGACGACGACCGGGCCAGCACCGCCGGCCGTCGGGTCGGGTTCGCCGCCCAGGTCCGACGCGAGCTCGAGGTCCGCAAGCGGCGCCTGGGGATCCTGTCCTACGACGACCTGCTCCAGCAGCTCGCCGACGCGCTGGCCCCCGACGACTCCCCGGCCCGCAGCCGGATGCGGCAGCGGTGGTCCATCGTGCTGGTCGACGAGTTCCAGGACACCGACCCGGTGCAGTGGCAGGTCCTCGACCGGGCCTTCAGCGGGGTCGCCACGATGGTGCTGATCGGCGATCCCAAGCAGGCGATCTACGCGTTCCGGGGCGGCGACGTGACGACCTACCTGGAGGCTGCGGCCACCGCCGGCACCCACCAGACCCTGGCGGTCAACTGGCGCAGCGACCAGGGCCTGCTCGACGCCTTCCAGGAGCTGTTGGTCGGGGCCGAGCTCGGCGACGATCGGATCGTCGTCCACGAGGTCGGCGCGCACCACGACGCGTCCCGGTTGGTCGGGGCGCCGTCCCCGGCACCGCTGCGCCTGCGCGCCGTACGACGCGACTCGTTCGGCAAGAGACCGGGCACGTCGCTCACGGTCGGCCAGGTGCGACCCCACGTCGCCCGAGACCTGGCGCTGGACGTACGACGGCTGCTGGCCTCGGGCGCGACGTTCGACGGGCAGGCGCTGGAGCCGCGCGACGTCGCGGTGATCTGCTATCGCCACGCCGACCTCCAGGCCGCACAGCAGGCGCTCCTCGAGGTCGGGGTCCCGGCGGTGATCGCGGGCGGCGGCAGCGTGTTCGCCACCGCGGGCGCCGTCGAGTGGCTCACCCTCCTCGAGGGCCTCGAGCAGCCCCACCGCAGCGCGCGGGTCCGGGCGGCCGCGCTGACCTGCTTCCTCGGCCACACGGCCAAGGAGATCGACGAGCAGGGCGACGCGTTGACCGACGAGGTCGCCGAGACCCTGCGGCACTGGGCCGAGCTGGTCCCGCGTCGCGGGATCGCGGCCGTCCTGGAGGCGGCCTCGGCCACCGGACTGCCCGCACGCGTGCTGCGCGAGGTCGGTGGCGAGCGGCGCCTGACCGACCTGCGCCACATCGGCGAGGCGCTGCACGAGGTGGCGCAGACCGAGCACCTCGGGCTGGTGGCCCTGCTGACCTGGCTGCGCGACCAGGTGCGCGAGGGCCGCGACGGGCGGGGCGCCGAGCGCACCCGCCGCCTGGACTCCGACGCCGCGGCCGTGCAGCTCGTGACGATCCACGCCAGCAAGGGCCTGCAGTACCCGGTCGTCTACCTGCCCTCCCTCAGCGACCGGTTCGTGCCCCAGCCGACCCGTCCGCTCTTCCACGACGCCGAGGGGGTGCGCTGCCTCGACGTCGGGGGACCGGACGGGTCGGCGTGGGGCGATCACGTCCGCCGGTGGGCCGACGAGGAGGCCGGCGAGTGGCTGCGCCTGCTCTACGTGGCGATCACCCGCGCCCAGTCGCAGGTGGTGTGCTGGTGGGCGCCGACCAAGAATGCCGTGGCCTCGCCCCTGCACCGCCTGCTGCTGCGCGAGCTGGGTTCGTCGGTCGTCCCGTCGGGGCCGGCGGTGCCCTCCGACGACGAGGTGGTGCCGCTGTTCTCCGCGTGGGCCGCCCGCGGCGGACCGTCGCCCGAGGCGGCGCTGCCGGCGCCCCTGGGTCCGGAGCCCGACCTCCCGGGGTCGGGGCCGCTCGACGTACGACGCTTCTCGCGCTCGGTCGACACCACCTGGCGGCGCACGTCGTACTCCGCTCTGACGCACGTCGAGGTCGCTCCGGGGGCCGGGTCCGGTGGCGCCGCTGCGACGAGCGAGCCGGAGATGACCGCCAAGGAGGACGAGCCCGACACCGACGTGCCGGTGCCGGCGCCGGCGGGCGGACCCGGCGACGACCCCGGAGTGGACCCCGCGCTGGCGGTGCCCTCGCCGATGGCGGGGCTGCCGGTGGGCGCGACGTTCGGCTCGCTGGTGCACGCCGTCCTCGAGCACGCCGACCCCGAGGCGGCCGACTTCCGGGGCGAGCTGCTCGGCCACATCGACGAGCAGCTGGTCTGGTGGCCGGTCGACGTCGACCGCGACGCGCTCGCGGACGCGCTGGTCACGGTCTGCGACTCGCCGCTCGGACCCGCTGCGGCGACGACCGACGGGGAGTCGACGCTGCGGACCGTCCCGCTGCGCGACCGGCTGCGCGAGCTCGACTTCGAGCTGCCGCTCTCCGGCGGCGACCTCGCCGTCGACGGTGCGGGAGCGGTCCTCGGCGATCTCGCTCCGTTGCTGCGAGGCCACCTCGACGACGGCGACCCGGTGCGCGGCTACGCGGAGGCGCTCGAGGTGCCGGCCTTGGGCGGCCAGCCGCTGCGGGGCTACCTCACGGGCTCGGTCGACGTGGTGCTGCGCCTGGGTGGCCGCGCGGACCCGCGCTACGTCATCGTCGACTACAAGACCAACTGGCTCGGACCGCGCGACGAGCCGCTCACCGCCCACGCCTACCGACCCGCGGCCCTGGACGCGGCCATGGAGCACAGCGACTACCCGTTGCAGGCCCTGCTGTACGCCGTGGTGCTGCACCGGTTCCTGCGCTGGCGCCAGCCCGGCTACGACCCTGAGCGTCACCTCGGCGGTGTGGTGTACCTCTACCTGCGCGGGATGTGCGGCCCGTCCACACCACGGGTGGACGGCGAGCCGTGTGGCGTGTTCACCTGGCGTCCGCCGGTCGCTCTCCTCGACGACCTCTCCGACCTCCTCGACGGGCGGCTCCGACGATGACCGAGATCTTCGAGCCGGTCGGCGACTTCGACCGACGCCTGGCGCTGGGCGCCGCCGCAGCGGCGGGTGCGGGCCTCGTGCACGACTTCAACGTGGCCGGGGTCCTGGAGGCCTCCGACGTGCACGTCGCCTCGCGCCTGGCCGACCTGGGAGGCCTCGACGCCGCACGGGACGCCTCGGTGGTGCTCGCGGTGGCGCTGGCCGTCCGGGCCGTGCGCGCCGGCTCGGTGTGCGTCGACCTGAGCACCGTCGCGGCACTGGCCCCCGGCCTCGCCTGGCCCGACCCCGAGGCCTGGGCGCGCGAGATCGGCGGCTCGGCCCTGGTGGAGGCGGGGGTGCTCCGCCTCGAGGGGGGTCTGGTCTACCTCGACCGCTACCACCGCCTCGAGACCCAGGTGTGCGCCGACCTGCTCGCCCGGGTGCGGGCCGAGGCGCCCGTGGTGGACGAGGCGGCGCTCTCCGCCGCGCTGCCCCGGATCAGTGACGACCACCTCAGCGACGAGCAGCGCGAGGCCGTCGTGCGCACCGTGCGCCAGTCGACGACCGTGCTCACCGGCGGTCCCGGCACCGGCAAGACCACCACGGTCGCCCGGATGCTGGTGCTCCTGGCCGACCAGGCCCACGCGCGAGGCGAGCGGCTCTCCGTCGCCCTCGCGGCCCCCACCGGCAAGGCGGCGACCCGGCTCCAGGAGGCCGTCGTCGGCGAGCTGGCGGGTCTCGACCCGGCCGACCGCGATCGCGTCGGCAAGCCGGAGGCGATGACGTTGCACCGCCTGCTCGGCTGGCGCTTCGACAACCAGACCCGCTTCCGGCACGACCGGTCCAACCGGCTGAAGTACGACGTGGTCGTCGTCGACGAGACCTCGATGGTCGAGCTGACGATGATGGGCCGGCTCCTCGAGGCGGTCCGGCCGACCTCCCGCCTGGTGCTCGTCGGCGACCCGCGTCAGCTCACCTCGGTCGGCGCGGGGGCGGTGCTGTCGGACATCGTGGCGGGCTTCGAGGGTCCGTCCGACGCAGCGGGACAGGGCAGCCCCGTCGTCTCGCTGACCACCAACTTCCGCTCGACCCGCGACATCCTCGAGCTGTCCGAGGCGCTGCGCATCGGTGATGCCGACGCGGTGCTGGAGCGGCTGCGGGCGCCCAGCGACGAGGTCGACTTCGTCGAGACGACCGACCCCGGTCCCGCTCTGCGCTCCGAGGCGGTGGCCTCGGCGCTGGCGGTGCGCACCGCCGCGGAGGCGGGAGATCCGGCGGCAGCCGTGGCCGCGCTGGATCACCACCGCCTGCTCTGTGCCCACCGGGAGGGACCGTACGGCGTACGCGCGTGGAACAAGCAGGTCGAGCGGTGGGTGACAGAGGAGACCGGCCAACCCGTCTACGGGGAGTGGTACGTCGGTCGCCCGCTGCTGGTGACCTCCAACGACCACACCCTGGAGATCTACAACGGCGAGACCGGAGCAGCGGTCCGGCTGCCCGACGGCCGGCTGCGCGCCTGGATCTCCGGCTCCGAGCGGCTGCGCGACTTCGCTCCGGGTCGTCTGGAGGCGATCGAGACCATGCACGCGATGACGATCCACAAGAGCCAGGGCAGCCAGGCCGAGCGGATCACGGTGCTGCTGCCCGAGGCCGACTCGCGCCTGCTCACGCGCGAGCTCTTCTACACCGCGGTCACCCGGGCCCAGCGTCATGTGACCGTGGTGGGCACGGAGGCCGCCGTACGCTCCGCCGTGACCACGCCGGCGCAACGGGCCACGGGGCTCGTGGAGCGACTGCGAGGCGCCCGGAGCGTGGTCGATCCGGCTCGAGAGACGTGAAATCACGTGGCAATCAAGAAGCGATAACCTCGTCCGATGCCCTTCCTGCTGCGCGTCGAGCTGCCTGACGTCCCCGGTTCGCTGGGACGCCTGGCGTCGGCGATCGGTGAGGCCGGTGGTGACATCGAGGCGATCGAGATCGTCGAGAAGCGCCTGGACGGCACGGCGCTCGACGACGTCATGCTCGACACCGTCCCCGGGATCATGCCCGACACCATCGTGTCGGCCTGCAACGCGCTGGACGGCGTCCGCGTGGTGTGGATCAGCCGCTACGCCTCCGGGGGTCTGGTCCTCGACCTCGAGGCCGTCGAGGAGCTCACCTCGGCCCCGGCGCAGGCCCTGGACCGGTTGGTCGACCTGCTGCCGGCGACCTTCCGCGTCGACTGGGCGGCGCGGATCCACCGCTCCGCCGGCGTGCTCGCGGCGACGGGAGCAGCCCCCGCGGACCTGGCCTTCGTGGAGATCGAGCGCCCGTGTCGTCTGGATCCGCCCGAGGGATCCGACGACACCGACACCCTCTTCGCGGGCGCCCAGGTCGACGGCAACGAGATCGTCATCGTGGCCCGTCGCGGCGGCCCGGACTTCCTGGACTCCGAGATCGCCCGCCTCGGCCACCTCGCCGGCCTGGCGGCGTCCATCAGCCGCCAGTAGGCCCGGCGGGTGATGTTACTGACCGCTGTGACTACTGCCCAGCGGTTGTAAGGGTCAGGTAGTAGTCACAGCGGTCAGTAACATGCCCGGGATCCCCGGCGCCTCAGCACCCGACGCCGGTGATGTCCAGGTCGCTCCGCTTGCCCAGCGAGTACGCCGAGCAGTAGTAGAAGCTCAGCAGCGGGTCACGCCGGAGCCGGACGGGCGACCACTGGCCACCACCGGTCGGCTCGAGGTAGCGGAACCGCTTCGCCAGCAGTCGCTTCGAGCCCCCGCGGTGCTTGAGGTACCGGTCCAACCAGCGCTGCACGTAGATGCTGGTCAGGTCCTGGCCGTAGCGGCTGGCCGGCAGCACCAGCGGGATGTCGGTGTACTCCAGGTGGGTGGAGGCGCGAGGGACGACGAGCAACGAGTCGACGCCGGCCGCGCGCCACGACTCGAAGCCGCTGGCGCGCTCGCGCATCGGGTCCGGCCCGTCGGGTGAGGGCTCGGGCACCAGCGAGGAGCCGCCGCTGAGGTACCACGGCGAGACGGTGAAGCCGTACTCCGACTGCACGGCCAGGGCCGGTACGACGGGCTTGTTGCCGGTGCCCTCGATCGGTCCGGTCGAGGCGGCGCCGGCCAGCTTGTCCAGCGCGACGACGGCGGCGACCCGCTTGTCGGTGCCCTGCACCTTCGAGACCGCCGCGGCTCCCAGCGAGTGCCCGATGATCGCGATCCGCTTGGTGCGGCCCGGGGTCGCCGTACGGCGGTCCCGCGAGCGGTCGAAGAGGCGCCAGTAGGGGTTGAACGCATCGGACTCACCGGTGCCGACGCCACGGTGGTGCCGCTTCGGGGTGGAGGTGAAGAAGCCCAGGGCGTCCTTGGTGCCCACCACGAAGTTGCCCAGCTGCTGCGAGGGGACCCCGGGGCAGCCGAGCATCTCGTCCTCGTTCGGCTCCGCGAAGGGGTTGCAGAAGGGCAGCGCGTTCACCGGTCCCTCGTGCGGCAGGGTCTCGCTGGTGCCCTGACCCTGGACGTCGTAGGTCAGCACGACGTAGCCGCGCTCGGCGAGGTCCTGGGCGAGCCACTCGTACATGCCCTCGGAGCCCTGGATCGAGCCCTCGGTCAGGACGACGCCGGGGAACGGGCCGCGCAGCGGCTTGCCGGTGTAGGGATCCTCGGCGCCCTTCAGGGGCGCGTAGACGTGGCCGCGCAGCAGAGCGCCGTACCTGTTGGTGAACGCGACCGAGCGCATCCGCCCCCGCGTGCCCTTCCAGTCGGCGCGCAACGGGTTGCCGACGTTCCAGCCGGGGAAGAACTGCCCGGCGGTCAGCGCCGGGCGCGTCGGGCTGGCGACCTGGGTCAGCAGCTGCGCCAGGCTCGTCGCGGGCACCTCGGTCGACAGGGCGGTGAGGTAGGCCGGGTTCTGCAGCTGGCCGCCGGTGCCGGTGATCCGTCCGTAGGCGTCGGCGATGTTCCGGGTGTCGCGGATCGTGTACGCCGGGTCGCTCGGCGTAGGCCCGTCGGCGGAGGCGGGAGCGTGGGGCGCGATCAGCACCGCCGTCAGCAGCGCGGACAGACACAGGGCGGGTCGCAGTCGCATGAACCTCCAACGACCGTCACCGGCAGAAGGTGACGGTCGTCTCACACCAGGGTCAGGTGAGGGGCTCGAGGACGAAGACCGGGATCTGCCGGTCGGTCTTGGCCTGGTAGTCGTCGTAGTCGGGCCACACGGCGGTGGCGCGGGCCCACCAGTCGGAGCGCTCCTGGCCGGTGACCTCGCGGGCGACGTACTCGCGCGGCTCTGGCCCGTCCTGGACGTCGACGCGGGGGTCGGCCACGAAGTTGTGGTACCACGACGGGTGCTCGGGCGCACCGCCCTGCGAGGCGACCGCGGCGTAGACGCCGTCGTGCTCGACGCGCATCAGGGGCGTCTTGCGGAGCTTGCCGGACTTGGCGCCACGGGAGGTGAACACGACGATCGGCACGTCGCGCATCGTGTTGCCCTCCGCGCCGCCGGTGCGCTCGTAGAGCGCCACCTGGTCGCGGACCCACTCGCTGGGGCTGGGCTCGTACTCGCCTTCAAGTGTCATGACCGGCCCAACGTCGCGGGGCGGCGGAGGATTCCACCAGGGCGCACCGGCGACTACTCGAGGGTCAGGCTGGTGCCGTCGGAGGTGACGCGGCGCCGGCGCAGGGGGACCACGCGGGTCAGCGTCATGAACAGGGTGCCCAGGCCGGGCACCTTGGCGAAGATGCCCTGCGGTCCCCGCGTCATCCGGCCCGAGGCGACGTCGTACTCGGCCCGGTGCCAGGGGCACACCAGACAACCGTCGGGCGAGATGCTGCCGCCCGAGAGGTCGGCACCCAGGTGGCGGCACCGCTTGCTGACGGCGAAGTAGCTCTCGTCGTGGTTGCCCACGGCGTAGTCGCCCACCGCGGTGACGGTGCCGGGCGGGACGGAGGCGGCGGGGACGGAGTCGCTCATCGGGTGCTCCTCTGGGAGGGATGGGTGGCGGACCGGTGCTCGGGGGTGGTGCGTGACACCGTCTAGCCTGCCACCCATGAGCGCTATCGAAGGTGTGTCCGAGACGTTCGACGCCGAGGCCTGGGACGTCGTGCCCGGGTTCGAGGACCTCACCGACCTCACCTACCACCGCGCGAGGGAGCACGGGACGGTCCGGATCGCCTTCGACCGGCCCGACGTGCTCAACGCGTTCCGCCCGCACACCGTCGACGAGCTGCTGCGCACCCTGGAGCACGCCCGCGTCTCCGCCGACGTCGGCTGCGTGATCCTGACCGGCAACGGGCCCAGTGCCAAGAACGGCAAGTGGGCGTTCTGCACGGGGGGCGACCAGCGGATCCGCGGACGCGCCGGCTACCAGTACGAGACCGCCGGGCACGACGACGCCGGGGCGCCCCCGAACCCCATCGACGCGGCCAAGCTCGGGCGGCTGCACATCCTCGAGTGCCAGCGGCTGATCCGCTTCATGCCGAAGATCGTGATCTGTGTCGTGCCCGGCTGGACCGCCGGCGGCGGCCACAGCCTCCACGTGGTGTGCGACCTGACCCTGGCCAGCACCGAGGAGGCGCGCTTCAAGCAGACCGACGCCGACGTCGGCTCCTTCGACGGCGGTTTCGGCTCGGCGTACCTGGCCCGTCAGGTCGGCCAGAAGTTCGCACGCGAGATCTTCTTCCTCGGCGACGAGTACTCAGCCGACGACGGCGTCCGGATGGGCACCGTCAACCGCTCGGTCCCCCACGCCGACCTCGAGGCGACGGCCCTCGACTGGGGGCGCAAGATCAACGGCAAGTCCCCGACTGCGCAGCGGATGCTGAAGTACTCGTTCAACGCCATCGACGACGGCCTCGTCGGCCAGCAGATCTTCGCCGGCGAGACGACCCGACTGGCCTACATGACCGACGAGGCGGCCGAGGGGCGCGACCAGTTCCTCGAGAAGCGGGAGCCGGACTGGTCGCCTTTCCCCTGGTACTACTGATCCGGTACCCGCCAGGTCAAGAGGTGCCTGCGCCGGCGCCATCCCGCGGTGACGGTCGGGCGGCGTCCTGACGGGCCAGTCACTGCGTGATGGCCCGGTTGGTCTCCTCGGGCCTCTCCTGCTGGATCCAGTGATCGCTGTCGAGGTGTACCTCCTCGACGTGGGGCACGAACGCGGCGAGGTCCTCGGCCTGGGCCACGGCGTCCCGGTCGCGCGCTACGGCTGACCGGGGAGCGACCCGGGGTCACTCACCCCTGGGGGTGATTGAACGTTCATCGGGTTTCTCGGCACCGGACACGGGGCAATCACCTGTCATGACCCACCCGAGCACCACCACGTCCGATTCCGTCTCGCGACTGTCCGAGGAGCTCTGGGGCCACGGAGTCCTCTTCGCCGGCCCCGCCCTGGCGTTCGTGCTGGCGCTGGTGGTCGGACGATGACCGCACTGCCGGTCGCGTGCGACCCGACCCCCGACGCCTCGACTCCCCGCTTGGTCGTCGTGCCGCGCCACCGCCTCCACGGCGATGCCGACCTGGCCGACCTCTCGCCGCGTGAGGTCGACGTGATGAGGCTGGTCACCAACTGCTACTCCAACCAGGAGATCAGCGAGACGCTCTACCTGAGCCTCAACTCGGTCAAGACCTACATCCGTGGTGCCTACCGCAAGATCGGGGCGCCGACCCGGTCGCACGCCGTCGTGTGGGGCGTCCAGCACGGGCTCCTCGAGGAGCCGGACGTCGAGCCGGAGCTGCGCGCCGTCAACTGAGCATCCCGACGTGGCGGGGTCCACACCATCCCTTCCCCGATCCGGCTGTGCGACCCGCCGCCGTGGAGCAGACTGGACGGCATGACTCTCGGTGCTCCCCGGAGGTCGTCGTGCTGATGACCAACCCCGTCCGCGTGCTCTCGCTCGCCGCCACGTTGGCAGCAGCAGCGGTGACGGCGGCCTTGCTCATCACGATCGACGGCGATGCCGTGGGGATGATCGAGTTCCAGCACCGCCAGGGCGAGACGGCGTACGCCGTGGGGATCGGGTGGGTCGTGCTCGCCCCCGTGGCATTCGTCATCGCCTCGTCGTACGTCGCAGTCTCGACCGCGCCATGGGTGGCCCTGTGCGTGGCGCACGTCGCGATCCTGGTCGCGGTCTCCGTGGAGTTCGCCGAGATGATGAGCGTGGGCTACTGGATCGCGGCCGGCGTCTGCACGGTCGCCGCGATCGCGTCGGTCGTGGCGGCAGTGGCCGGGGACAAGCAGCAGCGCGGCCAATTCTGAGGCGGACGAGCGTCACTGCCGGCGCGGCTGGTAGGACTGCGGTGTGAGGATCGTCGTACTGACCGGGGCCGGGATCTCCGCGGAGAGCGGGGTGGCGACGTTCCGCGACTCCGACGGTCTGTGGGAGGGCCACGACGTCGAGGACGTCGCGACGCCGGAGGCGTTCGAGCGCCAGCCCTCGGTGGTGCACCGCTTCTACGACGAGCGCCGGGCGGCGCTGGTCGGCGTCGGGCCCAACCCGGCCCACGAAGCGCTCGGTCGCCTGGGGGACGTGCTCGGCGACGACTTCTTCCTGGTCACCCAGAACATCGACGACCTGCACGAGCGGGGCGGTTCCGCCCACGTGCACCACATGCACGGCGAGCTGCGCTCGGCGCTGTGCCGCGGCTGCGGCGCTCGGATGAGCTGGACCCGCGAGCTGAGCGACTACCCGCCGTGCCCCGGCTGTGGCGTGAGCGAGCTGCGCCCGGACGTCGTGTGGTTCGGTGAGGTGCCCTACGGCATGGACCTGATCCAGCTTCAGCTCACCCGGGCCGACCTCTTCGTCTCCATCGGCACGTCGGGTGCGGTCTACCCCGCGGCAGGCTTCGTGCAGTACGCCGCCCGCCACGGCGCCCGCACGCTCGAGCTCAACCTGATGCCCAGCGAGGGCACCCACTTCTTCGACGAGGCGCGGCACGGTCGTGCCGGCGAGCTGGTCCCCGTCTGGGTCGACGAGGTCCTGGCGGGTCGGGGGGGATAGTTCCGGGCGGAGGTCGCGGCACCGACACCCGTGAAGGTGTCACGGACTACCCCGATGCGCGGCCGAGCCGCTCCCGGATGATCGCCTCCAGCCGCGGCATCTCCTCGGCCAGACCGATGGTCGGGGCGAAGCGACGGATGACGTCGATGAACATCTCGCCGGACTCGATCACGCGGGGGTCCATGTGCCCCATCACCTCGAGCACGACCACGCCGTACAGCTGGGTCCAGCCCTGCATGTAGACCCAGACCAGCCCGCGGTCCTCGCGTGCGAGGTCCTCCACCTTGGCGGGGATCAGCGGGTCCTCGAGCGAGGCGCGCACCACGTCGGGCAAGTCGTCGATCGCGGGGATGGCGAAGCCGCGCTGGCGCCACACGTCGTGGATCAGGTCGGTCATCAGCAGGCCCGAGCTGGCGACGGTGAGCAGGTCCCGGCGGACGCACACCGCCTCGGCGACCGGGTTGGCGAAGACGATCGCGAACTCGTGGGGGTTGCCCAGGGCCCACTGGCGGAACTCGGTCGTCGCGGCGACGAGCCGACCCGGAGCGTCGTCGGGTTCGAGAGCGTCGGCCGCGGCCGCGAAGGTGAGGGTCGCGGCCTTGTCGATCTCGAAGGCGACCAGGTCGACGAGCTCCTGGTAGTTGGCGACGTAGCGGTAGAGCGCCGGCGCGGTCATCCCCATCTTGGCGGCGACGGCGCGCAGCGACAGCTCGGGCGACTCGGCGAGCAGCGCCCGCGAGGCCTCGACGATGTCGACGTACGTCGACTCGCGCTGGCGCTCGCGGCGGGTGAGCGTGGGATCGACCAGGTGGGGCACGGGTTCCTCGACTGCAGGTGGGGAGCGGACGTCGGTCGACGTCGTGAAGGCCTTGACGACGATAGTTTACACCGTTTACGGTTTACACCGTTCACTTGAATGAAGGCCCGTCACGGGACGCGCCTCGTCGGTACTCGCAGGAGAGTCTCATGATCGATCGTTGGGCAGGCATCGTCGCTCGTCGGGCGCGCCGGGTGCTGGTGGTCGGGGTGCTCGTGACCATCGCGGCCGCGGCCTACGGCATCGGGGTCTTCGACTCCCTCAGCCAGGGAGGGTTCGACGACCCGGCGACCGAGTCGGCTCGCGAGCTGCGCCTGGAGCAGGAGACGTTCGGCAACCAGACCGTCGACGTCGTGGCGATCTACGCCGCCCCGACCGGCAGCGACCTCACCGCCGCCGACCCCGCCTTCGAGAGTGCCGTGCGCGCCGTGGTGGACGCCCTGCCCGACGACGCCGTCAGCTCGGTCGTCACCTCCTACGACCTGCCGCCCGAGGCGGCGGCGCCGCTGATCAGCCAGGACGGCCGCAGTGTCCAGGTGCTCATCTCCCTGCAGGGCGAGACCCAGGACGACTTCCTGGTCAACTACGACGAGATCTCGCCCACCCTGGAGGAGGTCGGTGCCGATCTCTCGGTGCAGCTCGCCGGCAGCTACGCGGTCTACAACGACGTCAACGAGATCACCTCCGAGGACCTCGAGCGCGCCGAGCTGATCAGCCTGCCCGTCGTGATCCTGCTCGCCCTGCTCATCTTCGGCAGCCTGGTGGCGGCCTCCATGCCGGCGCTCGTCGGACTGCTGGCGATGATCGGCTCGCTGGCGGTGCTGCGCCTGATCGCCGAGGTCACCGAGGTCTCGATCTTCGCCGTCAACGTGGTCTCGCTGATCGGCATCGGGCTCGCGATCGACTACGCGCTCTTCGTGATCAGCCGGTTCCGCGAGGAGCTGGCCCTCCTGCCGGACGGCCCCGACGCCTCCGGCACCGCGATCCGCCGTACCCTCGCCACCGCCGGGCGCACCGTGCTCTTCTCCGGTCTGACCGTGGCCGCCGCCATGAGCAGCCTGCTGATCTTCCCCCAGACCTTCCTGCGCTCCATGGGGTACGGCGGGATGGCGGCCGTGCTGATCGCCATGCTGGCCGCCCTCACCATGCTGCCCGCGCTGCTGGTGGTGCTCGGCCGGCGGGTCGACGGCGGGCGGCTGCCGTGGCGGCGTGGTCGTGCGGTCTCCACCACCGCGGGGGAGGCGCGTTGGGGCCGGCTCGCCCACGCGGTGATGCGTCGTCCCGTGCTCGTGATGGTCGCAACCGTGCTCGTGCTGCTCGCGATCGCCTCGCCCTTCCTGGGCGCCAAGTGGGGCAGCGTGGACTACCGGGTCCTGCCCCAGGACGCGCCGGCGCACCAAGCCTTCGACACCCTCAACTCCGACTTCGGTCCCGAGCAGTCCACCGCCAGCCTGCTGCTGTCGGGTGCCTCGGCCGACGACGTCGCGACCTACCGCGAGGCGGTGCTCGACGTGCCGGGCGTGGCGGGTGTCCAGTCGGTCGCCACGAAGGGCGACGTCACCCTGCTGCGCGCCTCCTGGCGGGGCAACAGCCAGTCGGAGGAGTCCCAGGCCATCGTGGAGTCGCTCCGCGAGGTGCGCCCGGCCGCGGGTGAGGTGCTCGTGGGCGGCTTGACCGCCGACACCGTCGACCTGATCGACTCCGTCGCGGCGCACCTGCCCTGGATGGGCCTGATCGTCGTGGCGATCATGATGGTGCTGCTCTTCCTGGCCTTCGGCTCCGTGGTCCTGCCGGTCAAGGCGATCGCCATGAACCTCTTCTCGATCGGCGCCGCCTTCGGCGTGATCACCTGGATCTTCAGCGACGGGCACCTCTCGGGGCTGCTGGGCTTCGAGTCGCAGGGCTTCCTCGACGCCACCAACCCGATCCTGATGCTCGCGATCCTCTTTGGGCTCTCCATGGACTACGAGGTGTTCCTGCTCTCCCGCGTGCGGGAGCAGTGGGACCGCACCGGCGACAACACGATCGCCGTCGCGACCGGCGTGCAGAAGACCGGTCGGATCATCACCAGTGCCGCGCTCCTGCTCGGCGTGGTCATCGGGGCCTTCGGGACCAGCGGCATCGTGTTCATGAAGATGCTCGGCATCGGCATGCTCGTCGCGCTGCTCATCGACGCCACGATCGTCCGCGCCCTGCTCGTCCCCGCGACCATGCGGCTCCTGGGGCGCTGGAACTGGTGGGCGCCGGCCCCGATGGCCCGGTGGTGGGAGCGCTACGGCTTCCGCGAGGGACCCGAGGCGGGTCACGCGACGGGCCCCGGGGCGGGTGAGGCGGGCACCTCCCAGTCCGCCGAGCCCGCCTCCGTGGGGTAGCACTCGGGCCCTGAGGCGGGATAGTCCCTGACGAAGTGGCCCCCGATCACCGCCGACAGGGGCCATTTCGTCAGGGACTATCCCGGTGGGGCGCCCCGAGGCGCCGCCAGGAACAAGACAGCGGCCGGGGAGGTTGCCGAGGCGATGAGTGCCCCCGAGATCCCCGAGACCGCCACCCCGGCGGTCACCCGCGCCAGCGTCGGGCTGCGAAGCGAGCGCGGACCGATCCTGCTCGCGGTGATGCTGAGCATCGGTCTGGTGGCGATCGACGCCACGATCCTGGCGACCGCGGTCCCGGCCGTGGTCGACGACCTGGGCGGGTTCACGTCGTTCCCCTGGCTCTTCTCGATCTACCTCCTGGCCCAGGCGGTCTCGGTCCCGATCTACGGCAAGCTCGCCGACCTGTTCGGCCGCAAGCCCGTGATGCTCCTGGGCATCGGGCTCTTCGTGCTCGGCTCGCTGCTGTGCGGGATCGCGTGGAGCATGCCCGCCCTGATCGTCTTCCGTCTCGTCCAGGGCCTCGGGGCCGGAGCCGTCCAGCCGATGGGGATGACCATCGTCGGTGACATCTACTCCTTGGCCGAGCGCGCCAAGGTGCAGGGCTACATCGCCAGCGTCTGGGCGACGGCCTCGATCATCGGTCCGACCCTGGGTGGGGTCTTCTCCGACTACCTGTCGTGGCGCTGGATCTTCTTCGTCAACCTCCCGCTCGGCGCCGCCGCGGCATGGGTGCTGTGGCGCCGGTTCGACGAGAGCGTCGAGCGCCGCAAGCACCGCATCGACTACCTCGGCGCCGGCCTCCTCGCCGCCGGCGGCACGCTGCTGCTGCTCGGACTGCTCGAGGGCGGCGTGCGGTGGGACTGGGGCTCGTCGCTCGGGGTCGGGATCTTCGTCGCCGCGGCTGCGCTGCTCGCGCTCTTCGTGGTCGTCGAGTCCCGTGCGGCCGAGCCGGTGCTCCCGCTGTGGATCTTCCAGCGGCGCGTGCTCAACGCCGCGGCCTCCGGCTCGTTCATCGTGGGGGTGCTGATGCTCGGGCTGACGTCGTACGTCCCGCTCTACGCCCAGTCCGTGCTCGGCCACGGAGCACTCGTCGCCGGGCTGGCGCTCGCCTCGATGACGATCGGCTGGCCCATCGCCGCGGCGACCGGCGGCCGCTTCTACCTGACGATCGGTTTCCGGGCCACGGTCTCGATGGGGGCGGCGATCACCATCGTCGGCGCCGGGCTGCTCACCATGGTCGACGCCGACAGCGGTCTGTGGCAGCTCGCCCTGCCGTGCTTCGTGATGGGCATCGGGTTCGGGTACGTCGCCAGCCCGGCCGTCATCGTCGCCCAGTCGTCCGTCGGCTGGCAGCACCGCGGCGTGGCGACGGGCGCCAACATGTTCGCCCGCTCGATGGGAAGCGCCGTGGGCGTCGCGGCCTTCGGCGCCATCGTCAACAGCCGCGTGTCCGGGGCGTCCGGCGGCGGGGCCATCGACCTGGAGTCCCTCCCGGCCGGCACGATCGCTCCCGCCATCCAGGCGGTGTTCGCCTGCTCGGCCGTGATCGCGGTGGCGCTGCTGGCGACGGGGCTGCTCATGCCGAAGCGGGTCGAGGAGCCCGCCGGCGCTCAGGCGGTCGTCGGCGGGGCGGCCGGACCCTCGGGCGGCGCGTAGGCGCCGTACGACGCGGCCTGCTCCTCGGTCGGCATCAGGATCCACAGGATCGGGTAGATCAGGATCGAGCTGCCCGGAAGCACGAGCATGGTCAGGACGACAAGCAACCGCGCGGCCCACGGACCGACGCCGATGCGACGGCCGATCCCGGCGCTGACGCCGCCCAGGATCCGATGCTGGCTGGAGCGGACCAGGCCTTGGCGGGCGAGGCTCTCGCGGATGTCGTTCATGGGGCACGTCCTTCGATCGGTGGTCTGTGGTGTGCCTCCACTGTGGCCGGACCAGGGCGCCGATCACATCGGGTGACGCCCTGACTCGCCCCTGGTACGGGTCTCGGGGTGCCGCGGCTCAGGCCGGGGTCGACCCGCCCGCGACCTCGTAGCTCCAGATCTCGCTGTGGGTGGACACCGGCTTCGGTGCCTCGCCGCCGGCGCGCTCGGACGCCGAGCGGTGTCCGTCGGCGAAGGCCCGCGAGCTCACCCATGCCTGGAACGACTCCTCGTCGCGCCACCGCGTGAGCACCAGCCACTGGGTGCGATCGTCGGTGGGCTTGAGCAGCTCGAAGCCCTCGAACCCCTCCTGTCCGTCGACGGCGCCGGCCCGGGCGGCGAAGCGCTGGGCGAGCTCGTCGCCGGAGTCTGCTGGGACGGTGATGGCGTTGATCTTGATGACGGTCACGGGGCAAGCGTGCCAGGCGGACCGGTCTGGTGGTGGGTCCGTGTCCTTCGGGTTGGCCCTGGTGGTTGTTGGTGGGTGGGGCCGCGCGCGTAGCCGACCTGCTCCCGCCGTCAAGGATCGCCTGCGGCGCCCGCTTCGCGGCACCTTCGGTGTCCTTGACCGCGGGACCCGGCCGGTCGGCTGGGACGGCGCACGGGGCGGAGCCCCCTCGCTGCGCTCGACGGCGCCGCCCGCGCAAGCGCGGCCCCACCCGTCACACGAGCCACAAGCACTCAGGGATTGGGCAGAGACGACACGGAAACCGGCCGCAACCCTGTCGTTCGTGCCCACTCGGCACGAGGTTGTGAGTCATGTGACGGGTGTGGCGCCCGCGCATGCGGCGGCGCGAGCTTGCTCGTGCCGTCAGCGCGTCGACCAGTCGACCGGGAGAGGCTCGCAGTCAATGGATGCCGAAGGCACCGCGAAGCGGGCGCCGAAGGCGATCCTTGACGGCGAGACCC
>NZZG01000076.1 GCA_002698575.1 Pimelobacter sp.
CCCCGCCCGCCTCGGTCGTCGTGCCGAGGCGGGCGATGGGGCTAGCCGATCCGGTCGAACCCGGCGTACGCCGCCAAGCGCTCGGGCAGCACGATGGAGCCATCGGCCTGCTGGCCGTTCTCCAGCAGCGCCGCCACGATGCGCGGCAGCGCCAGCCCCGACCCATTGAGGGTGTGAACGAACTGCGGCTTCTCGCCCTCGGCCGGGCGGAAGCGCACGTTGGCCCGTCGCGCCTGGTAGGACTCGAAGTTGGACACCGACGAGACCTCCAGCCAGCGGCCCTGGCCCGCGCTCCAGACCTCCAGGTCGTACGTCTTGGCCTGCGTCACGCCGAGGTCGCCCGAGGCGAGCACGAGACGGCGGTAGGGGAGGTCCAGCGCCTGCACCGCGCGCTCGGCATCCTCGCGGAGCTCCTCCAGGTGCTCGTAGCTCTCGTCCGGGTGGACGAACCGGACCAGCTCGACCTTGTCGAACTGGTGGAGCCGGTTCAGCCCGCGCACGTCCTTGCCGTAGCTGCCCGCCTCGCGGCGAAAGCAGGGCGTGTAGCCGGTGTACTTGATGGGGAGGGCGTCCGGCGGCAGGATCTCGTCGCGGAGGTAGTTGGTCAGCGGCACCTCGGCAGTCGGGACCATGTAGAGGTCGTCGGCGGCCGTGTGGTACATCTGCCCCTCCTTGTCCGGGAGCTGCCCCGTCCCGATGCCCGAGGCCTCGTTGACCAGGATGGGCGCCTGCACCTCGGTGTAGCCCACCTCGGTGGCGAGGTCGAGGAAGAGGGCGATGAGCGCCCGCTGCAGCCGCGCGCCCTGGCCGATGTAGAACGGGAAGCCCGCGCCGGTGACCTTGGCGCCGCGCTCGAAGTCGACCAGCCCGTGGCGCTCGCAGAGGTCCCAGTGGGGGAGGGGCTCGAAGTCGAACGTCGGGACCTCGCCGATCTCGGCCTCGACCACGTTGGCGTCCTCGCCGCCGACTGGCACGCTCTCGTGGATCGGGTTGGGGATGGCCAGCATGGCGTCCCGCAACTCGGCGTCCAGCCCGCGGACGGTCTCTTCCAGGTCCCTGGCCTGGGCCTTGACCGCGTTCGACTCGGCCAGGAGCGAGGCGGCCTCGTCGCGCTTGCCCGCCTTCATCAGCGGGCCGATCTCGCGGCCCAACTCGCCCTGGCGCTGCTGGACGCGGTTGAGCGTGGTGACGGCCTCGCGGCGGCGCGTGTCGAGGTCGAGCGCCAGGCCGACGGTGGCGGGGTCGCCGAGGCGCTTGGCCTCCATCGAGCGGCGCACGCGGTCGGGGTCGTCGCGGAGGAGGTCGAGGTCGATCATCACGGTCGGGGAGAAGCGGTGCGCAAAGCTAGCCCGGCTCGGTCGGCGGCGGCCCCGAGGCGGGCGCCTTCGCAGGCTCTCCGCCCGGGGGACGGACGCTGGGATCCGGGTCCGGCTCTCCAGTACCTTTCGGCGTCTCCCCCCGAGCCTCCCGTGCGCGTCCTCCTCGCTCTCGTCCCCGTTCTGCTCCTCGCGGCGTGCCAGCCTGCCCCGGCCGTCGGCGCGGCCTCTGACCTGCCGGGCACCACCTGGTCGCTCGAACGGATCGTCCCGACGGATGCCGCGGTGGTGCGCGGGTCGGGCCAGCAGGTTTCGTTCGGGCCGGAGGGCTCGCTCGCGATCGCCTCCTGCAACCAATGCTCGGGTCGCTACACGGTCCGCGACAGCGTGCTCACGGTCACCGACGCGCTGGCGTGCACGCGGCGGGGCTGCCCGGTCGGTACGGTCGAGCTGGAGCGCTACCTCAGCGGGACGTCCGTGCTGCGGCGCGAAGGCGCCTTCCTGGTCGTTCTCCCGGACAGCGTGGACGCCCAGGTCTTCTTCGTCCCGGCCGACCAGTAGTCGGTCAGGCGGGAGCGTCCAGCCCGAGCCGGTCGCGGACGGCCTCGAGCGCGGCGTCCAGTGAGCGGGGACGGAAGCCTAGCTCGCTCTCCGCGCGAAGGATCAGCAGGCCGCCCTGGAGCGGACGCGGCGCGCCCGGATGCAACTCGGCGGTCGTCGCGGGCGCGATCAGCCCGGCGTCGAGGTCGAACGCCTCGGCGACGCGGTGGGCCACGCCGAGGATGGACAGGCTCTCGCGGCCCGAGAGGTGGAACACGCCCGAGCGCCGGAAGCGCACGATCCGCAGGATGCCGTCGGCGAGGTCGTCGTCGTAGGTCGGGGTGCGGAGCTGGTCGGCGGCGACGCGGACGGGGCGCCCGGCGCGCAACTCGCGGATCAGCCAGCGGACGAGGTCGAGCCGCGGCACGACGCCCGCAGGGGCGCCGAACACGAGCGTCGTCCGCGCGACGGCCCAGTCGGTCAGCCGCGACGCCTTGAGGGCGTTCTCGGCGGCCAGCTTCGAGCGTCCGTACGCGTTGAGCGGCGCCGGGCGTGCGGTCTCCGCGTAGGGCCCGGCGGTGCCGTCGAACACGAAGTCGGTCGACGGCAGCACGAGGCGCGCGCCGTGGCGCTGGCAGGCCGCCGCCATCGTCGCGACGGCGTCCACGTTGAGGGCCCAGCAGGCCTCCCGGTCGGCCTCGCAGGCTTCCACCTGCGCCAGCCCGGCGGCGTGGAGCACCACGTCGGGCGCGAAGTCCTGGATCATTCGCTCCACCGCGTCGCCGTCGAGCACGTCGAGGCGGGCCGTGCCGCCGCGCGTGCGGACGACCGCCGTGCTCAGCGAGGTCGCCAGCACGTCGGCGCCGGGCAGGCGGGCGGCAGCGCGCGTGAGCGCCTGCCCCACGAGCCCGTTGGCGCCCGTGATCAGGATGCGGGGCGGGAACACGTCAGTCGCCCCGGCGCTCGGCGACGGAGGCCGCCAGGGCCTCGGCGATGGACGCCAGCGAGGCGCCCGGCGTGAAGACGTGGTCCACGATGCCGCGCGCCATCAGGTCGTCGGCGTCGTCGGATGGGATGGTGCCGCCGGCCACCAGCAGCACGTCGTCCAGCCCGGCGTCGTCGAGCAGCGCCCGCACGCGGGGCAGCACGGTGCCGTGGGCGCCCGACAGGATCGACACGCCGACCGCGTCCACGTCCTCCTCCTCAGCCGCGCGGACGACCACCTCGGGCGTCTTGCGGAGGCCGGTGTAGATCACCTCCATCCCCGCGTCGCGGAGGGCGGCGGCGACCACCTTGGCCCCGCGGTCGTGGCCGTCGAGGCCGACCTTGGCGATGAGGACGCGGATCGGGCGGGAGAGCGTGTCGGGCATGCTGGAACCTACAGCTTGAACCGGAGGCCGAGCCCGGCTCCGAGGTCGAAGTCGGTGTCCTCGATCAGCTGGAGGCGCGGGGAGACGAGGCCGTAGATCTCGATCTCAGGGACCAGGTCGGCTTCCAGGCCGACTCCCAGGCTCACGCCGAAGTCGTCGGTCGGGCCGCCGGTGCGGACGAACAGGCCGGGGCCGTAGAACACGGACGCGGTCCGCGATCCCTGGAGACGGCGCTCGCGGAGCAGGTAGTGGCCTTCAGCGGAGACCGACTCGTCGAGGTCCCAGCCGACCGCCAGGATCACGGAGCCCGCCCCCTGGCCGAACTTAAGAGAGAGGCCCGTCGGGTCGCCGACCTGGCCGCCGATGGCGAACTGGGCGGAGGCGGGGGCGGCGAAGACGAGAGCCAGCGCGAGAACGAAGAGAGGACGCATGGAGAGAGGGGAAGGGTGGTGGGCCCCCATCAACGCGCAGTCAGCCGCCGGGCTCCCTCTCGCTCTCCGGTGGGTCGAGAGGGAGCGCATTCAGGTGCTCCCGGAGGTCGTCGGCCTCGTCGAGGCGGAGGCGACCGGCCAGGACGAGGCGCAGCTCGCGGCGCCGGGCGGCGGCGTCGTAGCGCGCCTGCTCCTCGTCGGTCTCGGGGGCCAGCGGCGGCACCGGGATCGGGCGTCCGCTCTGGTCGACCGCCACGAAGGTGTAGAACGCCCGGTTGCAGTGGCGGCGCTCGCCCGTCGCGTTGTCCTCAGCCCAGACCTCAATGCCGACCTCCATCGAGGTCGTGAACGCGCGCGTGACGGCCGCCTCCAGCACCACGACTTCCCCGAGACGAACCGCGGCGCGGAAGTCGACCGAGTCCACGCTCGCCGTCACGACCGTCCGGTTGGAGTGGCGTTGGGCGGCGATGGCGGCGCACACGTCCATGAAGTGCAGCAGCCGCCCCCCCATCAGGTTGCCGAGCGTGTTGGTGTCGTTCGGCAACACGAGCTCGTTCATTCGACACGTGCCGACGGAGGGCGGCTTTGCAGTCACGGTAGCGGAGGGGGGCGTATGGAGGCAGAGGGGAACCGGAACGTGACAAACTAGGCTCGTGCCGGGGCCGACTCCGGGCCTGGGACGGGATTCGCGGGGAGAGACGGCTGTCCCTTCTACGCGCATGGCCAACGTTTCCCCCTCACTCCGACTGAAGCGGGTTCTCTGGAGAGCCGTGCACGGAGTGTTCTACCTCGGCGTGCGCCCGCTCGCACAACGAGTGCCGTTCCGGACGCTGGACCGCCTCGGTGGGGTACTGGCCGTCCCGATGGGGCTGCTGCTCGTTCTGTTCGGAGGGCACCATCGGCGCCGTTATCTGCGGCAACTGGGCGAGCCGGCGACGGGACTCCCGCTGATCCGCTACTGCATCCGGGAAGTGCGGGCGCGGCTCCGCGAGACCTTCAGCTATCTCCAGCCTGACGTGCCGATCCAGGTTCGGCCCGGCGCTGCCGCCTGGGCCGAGCTGGAGGGTGCGTCCGTTCTCGTGTCGTGGAGCGCCTTCGGGACCGTCCGCATGGGCATCTGGACGACGGAGACCCGGTGCCGCTTCGTCCGGATTCCGTTCAGTGGTGAGGGGGGGGCGTTGCCGTCGGAGGTGCCGGATGTCACCCAGCGCTGGATCGCTGAGAAGGCGCGAGTTCGCGACGAGGCCTTCTCGGCCACCCAGCTGGTCCCTGGCGGGAGCGTGACGCAGTACCTCCGGGCGCTGCGCTCGGGCACGCCGCTGCTCATCCTGCAGGACGTGATCGTCGAGCCGGGCGCGGTGCCGAACCAGTCGCTTCTCGGCCTGTCGGTGCCCCTTCCCACCGGCGCCGCCCGCCTCGCGCGTGCCGCGGACGCGCCGGTCTACGTCCTCACCGGTGGCATTCAGGATGGCGTCCCGTGGGTGGACGTCGAGGGGCCGATCCCGAGCGACGAGCGCGCGGTGTTGGACCGCATGGAGGCGTTCATCCGGGCCGAGCCGTGGGCCTGGGCGCACTGGGACCTCGCGCTCCGCAGAGCCGCCCCCGCGACCGAGGCCGCCGAGGTGGTGTCCGAGGCGAGCACAGCGCCTGCACCTCAGCGGGTGCCGGCCGTCGCCGCCCATGCGTGATCAGGTCTTCTGCGGCTGCTTCTTCGCGGCCGGGAAGAGGACGTTGTTGAGGATCAGCCGGTAGCCGGGCGAGTTGCGGTGCAGCGACAGGTCCGTCGGCGGGTCGCCGACGTAGTGCTGGTAGTCCTCCGGGTCGTGGCCGCCGTAGAAGGCGAAGAAGCCCTGACCGGCCGGGCCGTAGAGGTAGCGGACCGCGTCCGTCGTGGGGCTCTTCGCGAGCACGACCACGCCGGGCTTGATCATCTCCGGCTGGAAGGCCGTCGTCTGGCCCATGAAGCCGCGCACGCTGGCGACGTGGTTCTGCGTCAGCATGGTGGGGACGGGGTCCCAGCGGGCGGAGAACTCGAAGAGCGTGAAGTAGTCCGTGAGCGGGTTGCGGAGAGCGGGCGGCGGCGGGTCGTCGATGTCGGCGTGCTCGTATTCCATCACGTTGAGTTCGGGATGAAAGTCCTGGAAGGCGAGCGTGCCGGAGTAGTCGAGCATCCCGCGGACGCCCGGCGTCTGCCCGTCACCGTCGATCTCGGCCGGGACGATGTCAAGCCCGGCGGCGGCGAGCGCGAGGTCGAACGTGTCGGCGCCGGAGCACATCGCGAACAGGAAGCCGCCCTCGACGACGTACTGGCGGATGGCCTGCGCGACGGCCAGCTTGAGCTGGCTCACCTTCGCGAATCCGAACGCTCGCGCCGATGCCTCGGCCTCCTGCTGCTGCTGCTGGTACCAGGCCGTCGCGCCGTAGGCCGAGAAGAACTTGCCGTACTGCCCCGAAAAGTCCTCGTGGTGGAGGTGCACCCAGTCGAACTCGCCGAGCCGCCCGGCGAGCACGTCGGCGTCGTAGATCGTCTCGTAGGGCACCTCGGCGTAGGTCAGCGCCAGCAGAACGGCGTCGTCCCAGGGGAGGGTCTGATCGGGCGCGTAGACGGCGATGGTCGGCGCCTTCTCCAGCCGGACGACCGACGTGTTGGCCGCGGGGGACTCGGCGTCGGCGACGGCCTGGGCTCCGTTTACCCGCTCGAAGCTCACGCCGCGCGCCCGAAGCTCGGTCTGCAGGTCCGCCTCGGCGGGGACGACGAACGACCCGCCGCGGACGTTCAGCAGCCAGTCCACGTCGAGGCCGCGATCGAGGGCGACGTAGACGGCGCCGTAGGCGCGGAGGTGGTCCGCCTGCGCGTCGTCCATGGGGATGAGCAGGTCCTGCGCCGCGGCGGGCAGGGCGAGGAGGACGACGAACAGGAGGACACAGGCTCTCATTCCGTTATTGCATGTAATCTAGGAGGCCCCCAGCGTGGCGCGGAGCCGGCGCAGCGCCTCCCGCGCCTCGGGCGCCAGCGGGGAGCCGGGGAAGCGCTCCAGAAGCCTGTCGTACCGCTCGGCGGCGGTCGCCGGGTCGCTCAGTTCGCCCTCGTAGGTCCGCGCCTGGAGGCGCAGGGCCCGGTCCAGGAAGAACGACATCGGCTGCTGGGAGAGGAGGGCATCCAACACGGCGACCGCCTCGGCGGGCTCGCCCCGTTCGAGGAGCACGGAGGCACGGAGGTAGAGGGACTCGTCGGCAAGCGCGTGCGCGGGGGGAAGGTCGGCGTCGAGGGAGTCGAGTGTCGCCAGGGCCTCGGCCGAGAGGCCGCGGCGGTGGCGGAGCGCGGCGCGGCCGTAGACGTGCAGCGGATCGGCGGAGAGGTCGACGTCGGGGCCCGGCAGCACGTCGGGGTCGAGGGCATCGTTGAGCGTCACGCGGAGGGCGATGGCGTCATTGGCGGCCTCGGCGGCCGTGTCCTCGTCGAGGGCCTCGGCGCGGGCGAGGGCGGAGTACATAAAGCCCTCGTAGAAGTCGATCAGCGCCAGCTCGTAGCGCGCCTGCTCCGCGAGCGGGCCGATTCGCACGGACTCGTCCACGTCCGCGAAGCGCTGGCGGGCCGTGTCGAGGTCGCCGCGGCGAAGGGCGACTTCCCCGAGCATCAGCCGGGCGCGGTTGGCGATGCCGACGTCGCGCCCCGCAGCGGCCTCGGTGAGCCGGGCCTCCGACCCATCGAAGTCCCGATAGACATCGCGCAGCAGGTCGGCGAGGAGGAGCGCCGTGCGCGGGCGCTGGTCGCTGATGGGGTAGCGGTCGAGGTAGGCCGTGTAGGCAGCCTTCGCCGAGTCCGCCGCGGGTGTGGGGCCGAGGTCGGCGCGTTCGCGGTCGTCGCGGGCCTGTTCGTCCCAGAGGCGCGCGCGCGCGAACAGCGCAGTCCGCGCTGCGGGGCGGTCGGGGTGGCGCTCCAGGACTTCGTCGAGGGCACGGGCGGCGGCCTCGGGAGCGCCCGCGGAGGCGGCCTGAGCGGCGAAGATCACCAGCGACTCCCCCTCATCCTGCTCAAGCCGGTCCAGCGCGCGGACGGCGTCGAGCGCCACGTCGTACTCGCCCTGTTCCAGCGCCAGCCACGCCTGCAACTCCCGGACGCTCCGGTCCAACGGGTCGAGCGCGGCGGCTCGCGCGAAGGCCGTCGCGAACGCTTCGGGAGCGCCCTGCCCGGTGACCATCCGCGTCAGCCGGGCCTGGACGACGGGGCGGAGCGCCGGGTCGCCGGCAAGTGCCTCCAGGTACAGCGCGACCGCGCGGGGGTAGTCGAGCGCGAGGCCGTAGACGTGCGCCAGCTCGACCGACGCGATGGCATCGCCGAGGCGGTCGCGGCCCTGCTGCAGGATGGCCGCCGCCCGGTCGAAGAGCCGAAGCGTGCCCAGTTCGTTGACCACGAGGCGGTAGGTCTGCGCGTCGTCCGGCGCGAGGTCTACCGCCTCGGCGAAGGCACGGTCGGCCTCCTCGGTGCGGTCGGCGCGGTAGAGGGCCGTGCCGCGAGAGGCGAGCAAGGCCGGCGACGGGCCTTCCCGCTCGATGCGGCGCTCCACCAGGGCGACCACGTCGTCGAAGCGGCGGGCGGCGACGTAGGCCTCTTCCAGCTTGATCAGGACGGCCACGTCGGCGGGGCTCTGGGCGAGCAGGTCCTCCAGGAGCGCCGTCGCCTCGTCGACGCGGCCGTTGGCGAGGAGCGTCGCCGCGAGCGCGTAGGCCTGCGAGCCCGTCGGGGCGGCGTCCACGATCGGGCGCGGGCGGGGGATCGGGACCTGCGCCGAGGCGGCCGGGCTCGTCCACGTGGTCACCCCGAGCGACGCGGCCAGGAGAGCGAAGCGGAGCCGGGAGGTCGACGGAGTCAGCACGGACGAGCGGGGGCGGGTCGGCAAGGTAGGGAGGCCCGGCGTGGGCACCGCTATCTTGGGCGCCCGCCGTCAACGCCCCGGACGCGCCGTTCGTGCGGCGCCGCTCTATGCTCCCCGACCTTCGCCCGCCCGCGCCGCGCCCCGGCGCCGACCCTCGCGGCGTCGCCGTCCTCGGCTCGACGGGCTCCATCGGCGTCCAGACGCTGGAGGTGGCCGCGCGCTTCCCGGACCGGCTGCGCGTCGTGTCGCTGGCCGCGGGCACGCGCTGGGAGACGCTGGCCGAGCAGGCCCGGGCCGTCCGCCCGGAACGGGTCGTGATCGCGGACGAGAGCGCCTACGCGTCCCTCCGCGGCGCGCTCGCTGGCACTGGGATCGACGTGGCCGCAGGGGCGGAGGCCGTCCGCGCCCTCGCCGAGGACTCGGGTGCCGAGATCGTCGTCGCCGCCATCGTGGGCGCCGCGGGGCTCCGGCCGACGCTCGCAGCCGCCGAGTCGGGCAAGACCATCGCGCTGGCCAACAAGGAGTCGCTCGTGGTGGCGGGCGCGCTCGTCCGCGACGCCGCGGCGCGGTCCGGCGCGGTCGTGATCCCGGTCGACTCCGAGCACTCGGCGCTGTTTCAGTGCCTCGTCGGCGAGCCGGAGGGCTGTGTCGACCGTCTCGTCCTGACCGCCTCGGGCGGCCCGTTCCGCGAGCGCCCGGCGTCCACCTTCGGCGCCATCACCCCCGCCGAGGCCGTCGCCCACCCCAACTGGTCGATGGGGGCGAAGATCTCGGTCGACTCGGCGACGATGATGAACAAGGGCCTCGAGGTGATCGAGGCCCGCTGGCTGTTCGGGGTCGACGCCGACCGGATCGAGGTCGTCGTCCACCCCCAGTCGGTCGTCCATTCGGTCGTCGAGTTCGTGGACGGGTCGTCCAAGGCGCAGGTCGGGCCGCCCGACATGAAGGTGCCGATCCAGGTCGCCCTCGCGTACCCCGACCGCTGGGCGGCCCCGCACCCGCGGCTCGACTGGACCCGGACGGGCCCGCTGACGTTCGAGCACATCGGGCGGCTGCGCTACGTCAGCGCCGTCGTCGACGAGGTGCTACGGC
>NZZG01000077.1 GCA_002698575.1 Pimelobacter sp.
GGACAATGAGAAACACAACCACGCGCACGACGCCCAACCTGATGGCTATTGATCTGGCCGGATGCCGAATTAACTCAGACACACCTCAGTCGTGGCGCGCCACGCTTGGGGCCGTTCCGCAGATCATCTCCGCCATCCGCCATGCGGGTCTCGAACCAGGTCCCTTGCGGGAGCACGACATCGTGTCCCGAGCCTGAAGTTGCTAGTCAGGTGGCTGGCAGGCGGCGGGCGGCAATCTCCTCCACATGACCACACAGAACCCGACGCCCGCCATGAGCCCGGCGTCCATGCCCCCCGTCAACGCAGGAGCTCGCCGCTCCGCCAGCACCATGCTGAACAAGGTGCCCGAGGTCTTCCTTCTGTTCTGGGTGGTGAAGATCTTCTCGACCACCGTCGGAGAGACCGCCGCCGACTTCCTGGCCTCGAACGTCGGCCTGGGCCTCACCGGCACTTCGCTGATCATGGCCGGCCTCACGGCGGTCGCCTTGGCCTTCCAGTTCCGTGCTCGGCGCTACGTGCCGGCGATCTACTGGTCCTGCGTGGTGCTGATCAGCATCATGGGCACCTTGATCACCGACAACCTGGTGGACAACTTCGGCGTCAGCCTGTGGACCACCACGTTCGCGTTCAGCGCAGCCCTGGCTGCCACGTTTGCCCTGTGGTTCCGCAGCGAGCGCACGCTGTCCATCCACACCATCCTCACCAGCCGTCGTGAGGGCTTCTACTGGTCGGCCATCCTGCTCACCTTCGCCCTCGGAACCTCGGCCGGCGACCTGGTCGCCGAGAAGCTAGCGCTGGGCTACCTGCCCTCGGCGGGGCTGTTCGGTCTTCTGATCGCGCTCGTCACCCTGGCCCACCTCAAGGGCGGCCTCAACGCCGTGCTGGCCTTCTGGACCGCCTACATCCTCACTCGCCCGTTCGGTGCCTCGGTGGGCGACTACCTCACCCAGGCCCCCGCCGATGGCGGCCTCGGTCTGGGCGCCAACGCCACGAGCGGTCTGCTTCTTGTTGTGATCGTTGCGGCAGTCGCGTGGTTCACCTCGCAGCAGCGTCAGGCTGACGCGCTGCAGACGTCCGCGGCTACTGAGGTCGTCACGGCCTGAGCTGGGGGCAGAGCAACGGCCCCTCGTCCTCCGCGGAGGACGAGGGGCCGTTGGCCTTGGGACCGGCTCAGGCTCCGATCACTGCCGGACTACTTCGTCGACTCACCGCTCTCATCGGCGTCCTGGTGGCCGGGCTCGTTGGGGTTGGCGTCCGGACCGACGTTGGGACCGTCGTCGGCTTCACCCGACTCCGCGGCCTCGGTGCCCTCCGCGGACTCGGCCTCGCCGCTCTCGTCGGCGTCCTGGTGGCCGGGCTCGTTGGGGTTGGCGTCGGGACCGACGTTGGGACCGTCGTCGGCTTCACCCGACTCCGCGGCCTCGGTGCCCTCCGAGGACTCGGCCTCGCCGCTCTCGTCGGCGTCCTGGTGGCCGGGCTCGTTGGGGTTGGCGTCCGGACCCACGTCAGGGCCGTCATCGGACTCGGCGGCCTCGGTGCCCTCTGGCCCTTCGCCCTTCCGCGTGTCGGTCTGCACCACGCTGGTGTCGGACCCCTGGGTGGATGTGGCTGCCTGGGCGGTCATCACCCCGCCGATACCGAACCCGGCGATGACGGCGCCAGCGCCGATCACAGCGACATTGCGTTTGATGTTGCGCATCTGCTTCTCCCTTCATCGACCGCCTGGTGCGGTCTGGTTGCACCAGAGTTGCAACAGGGCGCTGTGAAGAGGCTGAGATCACCTGAGGGCCCCATAAGAAGGATCGACATGCTCGATGCCGCCGGCGAGTCCTACGGTGGGGCCACTACGAGAACGGACGTACCCATGAATGCCAAACAAGTGCTGCTCGTCGAGGACGACGAACGCATCGGCTCCTCGCTCGTCCGAGCGCTCACCGGGAACGACTTCGATGTGCGCTGGGAGCGAACCGGCCACGAGGCCGCGGCCACCGCGATCAGCTGGGAGCCGGACCTGATCCTGCTCGACCTCGGACTCCCTGACATGGATGGCTTGGACGTCTGCCGCAGGATCCACGCTGCCAACCCGTTGCTCGAAGTGATCATGCTGACGGCGCGCGACGAGGAGCTCGACATCGTGGTGGGGTTGGATGCCGGTGCTGTCGACTACATCACGAAGCCCTTCAAGTTGGCTGAGCTGCTGGCGCGGGTTCGCGCCCAGCTCCGGCGTCAGGGGAGTCGCGACCCCGGGGTCCTCGATGCTGGCTCGCTTCGCCTCGAAGTCCCGTCGCGCCGCGTGTGGCTCCATGGGGAGGAGCTCAGCATGCGTGCCAAGGAGTTCGATCTGCTGGCTCGGTTGATGCTGAGCCTTGGCGAAGTGGTCACGCGCGAGGCGCTGATGAGTGAGGTCTGGGACGAGAATTGGTTCGGATCGACTAAGACGCTGGACTTCCACATCGCCGCCCTGCGCCGCAAGCTCGACGGCTCGGACGACGAGAGCCGGATCACGACGGTGCGCGGCGTTGGGTATCGCTTGGAACGCGGATGAGGTCGCGCATCCTGACCGCGATCCTCTCGGTCTCCGCGCTGGCGGTGCTTCTCTTCGGTGTGCCGCTGGCGATCGTGGTGGACCAGGTGATCGGCGAGGACGCGGCGCTGCGAGTCGAACGCGCAGCGGTCTTGGCTTCCCGTGTGGTGCCGGGCGACTTTGCCACCGGAGATGATCCGGTGGAGCTGCCACCGGACCAGGACGGTATCGCCGTTGGCCTCTACGACCGCGGCGGCAACTTGGTGACCGGGACCGGACCCGCCAGGGCTGACGACGCCACCCGGCAGGCCCTGCTCAATCGCGTTATCGAGACCGAGAGCCAGGGTTTTCGCGTGGTCACGGTCCCCGTCGCCGCGGACGAGCAGGTGGTTGGCGTGATCCGGGCCCAGCAGCCGACGGCCGACAGTGCAGCCCGCACCCGGCGCCTGGTGCTCGTGATCGCTGCGCTGGCTGTCCTGGTGCTCGCCATCGGAGCCGGGGTCGGTTTCGTCCTCGCCAACCGTCTGACACGTCCGGTGAGAAGACTGCGGGACGCCGCGGTCCACCTCGGCGACGGGGACTTCACGATCGCCGTGCCCGCGAGCAGGATTCCCGAGCTGGACCAGGCTGCTGTTGCCCTGACCGTCACGGCCGGCCGTCTGGACGCGCTGGTGACTCGGGAGCGATCGTTCAGCAGCGATGCCTCCCACCAGTTGCGCACCCCCTTGACGGGGCTCCGAGCCTCGATCGAGACCGAGCTCGCCTTTCCTCGGTCCGATCGCACGGCCGTTCTCACCGACGCACTCGTCGACCTCGATCGCCTGGAGCGCACGATCACCGAGATCTTGAGTCTCTCCCGCAGTGCCGCAGCCACCACGTCGAACTTCTCCTTGCCCATCGTCATGCGCGAGACGGAATCGGTATGGCGAGATCGGCTGCGTGCTGCCGGTCGTGCGCTCTCGATGGAGCTGGGTGCCGAGGCGCCTCCGGTGCTGGGCAACGCCGGGAGCCTGCGTCAGGCGCTCGACGTGTTGCTGGACAACGCGCTCGCCCACGGTCAGGGCAGGGTGACCGTGTCGGTCTCGGTCACCGCGGACTCCGTGACGGTCGCGGTCTCCGATGAAGGGACAGGCTTCATCGAGGACCCGACCGAGGAGCGAGGGTCGGCGACCCGGAGCCCGCAGGGTCACGGACTGGGGCTGCCCCTGGCTCAACGACTCCTGGAGTCGATCTCGGGACGTCTCGTGATCCGGCGGTCCGGACCCCGCCCGGAGATCGCCTTGGTGCTCCAACGCGCCCACGTCTGAGGCCCAGGACAGGCTCGAGGACCTAGGATCCGGGTCGCCAGCGCGAGTGCCGGACCAGTTCGGACCATTTCTGGGCCATTTCTGGCACACCGCTCACCTTCTGCACGCCTGGCACTGGCGCGCGACTTCGTAGCGTCGTCACATCGGACCAAGTGGGCCGAGCGCGGACTCTGCGCAGCAGACGCCAGGAGGCGACAGATGCCTGATCCAGCCATCGAGGTCAAGGGCCTCAACCACGTCTATGACGACAAGCCGGTGCTCGACGACCTGACGTTCACCGTGGAGCACGGCGAGATCTTCGGGTTCCTCGGGCACAACGGGGCAGGCAAGACGACGACCGTCAACATCCTCACCACGCTGCTGCGCCCCACGTCGGGTGTCGCCCGCGTCTGCGGCCACGACGCGGTCACCGATCGTGACGAGGTCACCCGGCGCATCGGCTACCTGCCGTCGGAGGTCCGGATGTACGGGCACCTGACCGCGCAGGAAAATCTCGAGTTCTTCGCGCGGCTCTCGGGTGTCCCGCACCCTGCTCAGGCTGCAGCGGAGACGCTCGCCTACCTGGGGGCCGAACACCTGGCACCACTGCGGGTCAGCACCTTCTCGACCGGGATGCGACAACGTCTCGGCATCGCGCAGGCGATCGTCCACCGTCCGGCCGTGCTGTTCCTCGACGAACCCACGTCCGGACTCGACCCCCAGGGTGTGCGTCAACTGCGGGAGACCATCCAACGTCTCAACGAAGACCTGGGGATGACGGTGTTCATGAACACCCACCTCCTCAGCGAGGTGGCTCGGCTGTGCACCACGATCGGAGTGCTGAGCCACGGGCAGTTGATCTACCAGGACTCCATGGCCGAGACCACGCGCCGCTTCCCGGATGAACGCTCACTCGAGGACATCTACGTGCGGGTCGAGGACGCGACGCCATGATCGTGACGCTGACGCACCACCAGCTGCGGTCGATTCGTCGACAGCGGACCTTCGTCATGTTTCTCGGCTCGTTCGTCCTCATCACAACGATGGCCGCGCTCCTGGGGTACTCCAGCTCACGAACGATCGTGCGCGTGTACGACGAGGCCACGAAGCTGCTCGCCGAGACCGGACAGCCGGCTCCACCCAACCCGTTCGACGTGACGCCAAGCTTGGCGCTGCTCTCGAACATGACGATCTATGTCCCCTTCATCGGGGCGATCCTCGCGGTGGTGCTCGGACATTCGACCGTGATCGACGACAAGGCGTCCGGCATCGGTCGGCTGATCTTCTCGCGTCCGCTGAGCCGGCGCACCTACCTGGCCAGCAAGGTGCTGGCCGTTGCCCTGGCACTGGCCGTGGTCATGGTCGTGAGCTGGGCGATCAGCACGGTCGCGGTGCTGCTGATCAACGGAGGCATCTCGCCCGGCGACGTGGGCCGACTGGTGACCTACTTCGCGCTGTCCTGGGCCTACTTGTTCGTGTTCGTCCTGTTGGGAATCGTGACTGTGCTCGTGACCCGGCAGCGGGCCACTGCGCTCCTCACTGCTCTGGGCGTATGGGTGGCGATCACGTTCGTGCTTCCCCAGGTCACCTCGGGGATTCGTCCGGTCGCTTCGTTGAATCCGCTCACCGCCCCGGCTCCCGCGGTCCAGTCGTTCTTCCAGATGACCTCGCACCTGCGCCCCCTGTCGCTGTCCGAGGAGTACAAGAGCGCGAGCGCCACCATCTTGCGCACCGGCGCTGCAGAGTCGCTGGGTCAGACCCTGACGCACACCGCTCCGGTGCTCGTCGCGGCAGTGGCCCTCGGTGCTCTCTGCCTCGGCTTGATCCACCGACACGACTACTCGAGGAGCGGTTCCGATGAGTGAGGCATCCGGCAAGATCTTCGCCCTGGCGAGACACGAGTACCGATCCGCAGTGCGAAGCCGGACCATGGCGGCCTTCGCCGTGATCCTGGTCAGCGCCACCCTGGTCTCCGTCTACGTCTCCTCCGTCGAGTACGCGGCACAGTTGGCCGACTACCAGACCTACCGTGCTGCCGCACTGGCCAACGGCCTCCCGCGAATTGCCCCCTCCCCGCTCGCTCCGCTCTCGCTGCTGCGCGGAGCCTTGGAGTACCTGGAAATCATCGGCGCCGTCATCGCCATCACCCTCGGCTACCTCAGCGTGGCGCGAGAGCGTTCGAACCGGACATTGGCCCTGATCCGTTCGCGCCCCGTGAGCATCAACGAGCAGACCGCAGGCCGGCTGATCGGCGCCGTGGGCGTGCTGTCCACGCTGGTCCTGGCCACTGTCGTCGTTGCTGTTGCCGGTGTCGGCGTGATCGGCCACGACTGGCTCAGCATCGGGCAGGTCTTCCGGGTCGTCCTCGTCGGCCTGGCGGCCGTCGTCTACCTGGGCATCTTCTACTGCCTCGGTGTGATCGCGACCACGCGCGCTTCGCTGGCCACCAACGGGCTGATCGTGGCTCTCGGCGTGTGGCTGGTGGTCGTCCTCGTCCTTCCGCAGATCGGCGACACCCTGGACGCCGACAACCAGGTGCCGGGTGGTCTCTTCGCTGCCCTCGGGCTCGGCCATGACGGTGAGGTCACCATCCTTCAGCACTTCGTGGGCTACGAGCGGACGCGCACGTGGATCGAGGATGCGTCACTCACCAAGCACTTCGAGCGTTTCGCCTTCGCCCTGACCGATGTGAAGGAGCGCTACCGAGTCCACGGCCTGGGGTGGCTCATCAACGAGACCAAGGCGGACCTGGCGTGGCTGCTGGCCTACGCGCTCGCCCTGGTCGCGGGTCTGCGCCACACCCTGCGCCGTCAATCCAGAACCGCGTCATCGACCACCACCTAGAGGAGCAACCATGACTACCCACCGATCCCACCTCCGCCCTGCCACCAGGAGTCGCCGACTGAGCGTCAGCCTGGCCGCCCTGGTCGTTGCCGCCGCAGGGCTGCTCAGCGCCTGCGGCGGGAGCAGTTCGACGGCCCCCAGTGCCTCTGCCAGCTCGAACGCCACCTCCGGCCAGGTGCTTCCGGTGACCTCGAATCCCATCAAGAACACGGCGACAGCCACACCGTTGGCCATCGATTCGGTCCTGGTCGAGAACAACGTCGATGCCTCCGGCAACCCCGCCGACGACCACCTCGAGGTCGCACTGAGCAACAGCGGGGCCAGCGACCTGGCGAACCTGGAGGTCTACTACACCTTCAGCGACCCGAAGACGGGGGACACTGAGAGCTACTACCTGGCGTTGCCCTCCGACTTCACGATTCCTGCCGGCGGACAACGCGTGGCCCACTTCGACAACACCGGGGCACCGGACCACTTTCCGGTCAACGAGTTCAGCCTCTACAGCACCGACACGAATGCGCTGGACGTCACCGTCATCGTGAGCGCCGAGGGCGCGGCCCCGCAGACCGCGACGGTGCAGAAGGACGCGGGCGGTGCGGAGACCGCTGACTGACCTGTCATTCTCGAACACGGGAAGGATGAATCATGCGCGTGCTGTTGATCGAGGACGAAGTCCGGCTCGCGGAGACCGTGCGCCGCGGCTTGGTGGCGGAGGGGATGCTGGTCGACGTCGCCCATGACGGCGACCAGGGCCTCTTCGCCGCCCAGACCCAGGGGTACGACGTCATCGTCCTCGACATCATGCTGCCCAAGCGCAACGGGTACGACGTGTGCCGGGACCTCCGGGCCTCGGAGATCTGGACACCCGTGCTCATCCTCACCGCCAAGGACGGGGAGTACGACGAGGTGGATGCGTTCGACCTCGGTGCCGATGACTACCTGACCAAACCGTTCTCGTTCGTGGTCCTCGTGGCCCGGCTGCGCTCACTCGTGCGCCGCGGCGCCCCGGAACGGCCAACCCTGCTGGTAGCAGGCGACCTGAGCCTTGATCCAGCGACCCGTGAGGTGCTGCGAGCGGGGCAGGCGGTGTCCCTGACACCACGTGAGTTCGGACTCCTGCAGTATCTCCTGCGGCATCGGGGCGACGTGCTCTCCAAGACCGAGATCCTCGACAACGTGTGGGACCTGCACTACGACGGCGCCGACAACGTGGTGGAGGTCTACGTCGGCTATCTCCGGCGCAAGATCGACACGCCATTCGGGCGCAGCGCCATCGAGACGATCCGTGGCGCCGGCTACCGATTGGCAGGCGACGGTGGCTGAGCGGGCTCGCTTCCGGGGCTGGCGTGGAGGGGTTCGCTTCCGAGCAGCCGTGGCAGCGACCGCCGTGGTCGCGATCGTGCTCGGGGTCGCCGGTGTGGCCTTTGTGCTGCTGCAGCGGCAACAGCTCGACTCCACGCTGGAGGATGTTGCCCGGCAGCAGGCGGCGGATGTTGCCACGGCTGCGGCACGTGACGGTCGGGGGCTCACGCTCACGCCCGGCGGGGGAGACCAGGCACTCATCCAAGTCATCGATCTCGACGGAGACGTAGTCGCGGCAAGTCCCTCGGTGGAGGGCGAAGCGCCAGTGCTCGACCTGGAGGTCGCCCCCGACGAGGTCCGGGTCACCACGACCGCGGCCCTTCCCATCGGTGAGGGCGAACGGTTCGTCGTCGTCCTGCAGGGAGTCGACACCCCGGACGGGTCCTTCCACGTGCTGGCCGCCCAGAGTCTAGAGTCGGTGGACCGGGCAACGGAGGTGGTCAGCGGACTCCTCCTCCTCGGTTACCCGCTGGTGCTCCTGACCGTGGCACTGACCTCCTACTGGCTCACCGGAAAGTCGCTCGCCCCGGTGGAAGGGATCCGCCGACAGGTAGCGACTATCGAGAGTGCACGCGAGCTCTCGGCCAGGGTGCCGGTCCCTCGCGGCGATGACGAGATAGCGCGTCTGGCGACGACGATGAACGTCATGCTGGCGCGGCTCCAGGCCAATGCCGAGGCGCAACGGCAGTTCGTCGGCGACGCTTCGCACGAGCTGCGCAGTCCCTTGGCCACGATCCGCGTCGCCCACGAGGTGGCCACCCTGCATCCCGAGGCGATGGACTGGGCGATGACCAGTCGGGAGGTCCTCGCCGAGCTCGACCGTATCGACCTGTTGGTCGCCGACCTCCTCCTCCTGGCTCGTGCCGACGAGCACGGATTGCCGCTGAGGCTGGATGCCCTCGACGTGGCTGGACTCCTGGATGCCGAGGCCAGGCGACTCTCTCGAGTGGGAGGTATCGAGGTCGTCGCCACCACGACCGAGGCTGTGGCGTCGATCGACCGGCACCTCGTCGAGAGGGCGCTGCGAAACCTGACCGAGAACGCGGTGCGCCATGCCTACAGTCGGGTCGAGCTCGCGGTGAGCATCGACGCGGCCACGGTCGTGGTCGATGTGATCGACGATGGTCCAGGGGTGCCGGCGCATGATCGGGAGCGGATCTTCGATCGGTTTGTTCGCCTGGACGAGAGCAGGGCGCGCGACAGCGGCGGCACCGGGCTGGGGCTGCCGATCGCTCGACGGATCGCGGTGGCCCACCGCGGCGATCTGGTGCTGCTCGACACACCGTCAGGGGCGCACTTTCGACTGACCCTTCCCAGCGCTCCGGCGGCAGACCACCACTAGAACGCAGGAGTTGACGATGCGCAACACATCCAGAGGCGCCAGGCTCCTCGCCTTGGCAGGGGCCCTTCTCGTCTTCGGAACCGCCGCGTGCCAGGGCCCCACCCAGGTGGCCGAAGATGATGTCCGGGGCCCGTCCACCGGCCTCCCACCGGACACCGCCATCGAGGCTGACACCGTCAACGTGGTGACCGTCGGCGACATCGTGTGCGAGTCCGACATGGCCGTGACCGACACCGAGTGTCAGCAAAGTGCCACTGCGGACCTGGCCAGCTCACTGGAACCCGACGCTGTGGTGGCTCTCGGTGACCTGCAGTACGACGAGGGCCAGTTCGATGAGTTCCAACGCAGCTGGGCGCCCAGCTGGGGCCGCTTCGACGACATCATCGCCCCGGTGCCTGGCAACCATGAGTACGGCACTGAAGCCGCCGGTGGCTATCAACGCTACTTCGACACCGGGCCCTACTACGTTCGCGAGATCGGTGCGTGGCGGTTCTACCTGCTCGACTCGAACTGCGACCAGATCGACTGCGCGCAGGAAGCCACGTGGTTGGCCGACGACCTGGCAGCGAATCCGTCCGCATGCGCCGCCGTTGCGATGCATCATCCGCGGTGGTCGTCCTCGGCCGAGCACGGCTCGCAGGAGCAGGTCGACGGTCTCTGGGCTGCTGCCGTTGATGGTGGTGTCGACCTTTCGTTGGCCGGCCACGATCATGACTACGAGCGCTTCGCCCCCATCGATGCCGCAGGCAACGTCACC
>NZZG01000078.1 GCA_002698575.1 Pimelobacter sp.
ACTGGGTGGTTGGCCTGGGAATTTATACGGCTTGGGCCTCTGCAGAAGAAGTGTTCTAACGGGGCTGCTTCATTGTCACCTGCCACTCGGTGTCCACTCGCACGTCCTCAGACCGCTCGCCTGCCAGTCGCCGGCCTCGTCCTGCCAGTGGATCCGGAAGCCCCGGCGCGCCTCGATGGTCCAGTGCTGCCCGAGGGCGACACGCACCAGCAGGGCGAACGGGAAGACCAGGAGCAGGAGGAGCAGCTCGAGGCCGGCCACCAGGGCGAGGAGGAAGAAGGGCAGGGCGAGGACGAGCAGGACCGCACCGATGATCAGGCTGACCGGGTCGTCGCCGAGACCGCTGGGGAAGATGTCGGGCATGTTGCCCAGGGCGCCCTTGAGACGACGACGCCACGGCACCCACCGGCGCGTGACCCGCCAGGTCTGACCGCCCGGATCGGTGACCTTCACCGGTGGATCGTGCCACAGCGTCGTGCTCGGGTCAGGCGTCCGGACCGTTCACGTAGGCGTCGTGCTGTCGCGCCACCTCGGCGGCGTTGCCGAGCTCCTCGAAGGTCACGGGCACGGCGTACCGCGGGCCATCCAGCGCGGCGCCGGGAGGCTCCGGCACGAAGTATCCGCACGCGCTGGGCGTCAGTCGGACCACGTCCCCGCGCTCGGTGGTGACCGTCAGGTAGCCGACCTCCGTCGGGTCGGCGGCGGTGTAGCACTCCTCGAGCTCGCTGTCGGAGATCGGTGACGCTTCTGCCCAACGTGCTCGCAGCAGGTCGAGCGCGCGGGGGGTCAACGGCCTGAGGGCCGGCTTGTTGTGGCTGATGCACGTGTCGGCCAGGACCAGAGCGTCGCGAGCGGGATCGACCGGCCCGGTCCGGCCGTCGAGGTCGCACGCGAAGTAGTCCGCGTCCGCGCCGTAGGCCCGTTGGTCGCGCTGCCGGTTCAGGGCCGCGAGGAAGACCTGGGGGAGCTGGCGGGCGGCGAGTCGGGCGCCGGCGATCTCGATCCGCCGGCAGTCGGAGGCGACAGAGAACGCGTCGCCGTCCGCGAGCGTGACAGTGACGAAGCCCTCGAGCCCGAAGCTCAGCTTGAGGCACTGGAGCGGGCTCATCGGGCGCACCGACGCGACGGCCTCCTGGAGCGTGGCGGCGTCGCCCACGAACGCCTCCGGGGTGAGCGGAGACGTCGGAGTGGCGAAGGCATCGCAGTAGGTGACGCTCACGACGGCCTCGACATCCACCTCCAGGCCGGTCACGTCGGCGTCGGCACTGTCGGGGGGCGGCTCGGCCGGGCAGGTGTTGGCGTCGTAGGGGTCGGGCGCCGGCGTGGGAGCGGGCAGCTCGAGTGGCCGGTCGCTGACGACCTCGTCGTAGGACACCGGGATGCGGAACGACTCACCCAGCCGCCAGCTGCTGTAGCCCAGGTCGCCGCAGGGACTCTCGAAGAGCCGCACCACGTCGCCGCGGTCGGTGGTGAGGAGGAGGTCGCGCGGCCGCGTCTCGAGCTCGGTGCACTCGTTCTCACCGAAGTCGTTCAGCTCCTCGGCCACCGGGAGCGGCGCGTCCCACGCGGCGCGCAGGAGCGGGAGCCCGGAGGAGCGGAGCATCAGGGCGTCGCCGTCCTCGGTGCAGCCGACGGCGTAGGCGACCTGCTCGCGGCCCGGCGTGGCCGGGGAGTGCGTGACGTCGGCATCACACCCGAGAGCGAGGTCGTCCAGCCCCAGCTGGTAGGACTGCGCGTCGCGCTGGGCGTCGAGGGCCTCGAGGAACGACTGGACGACCGCGGAGGCGTCGACCGGGCGGCCGTCAAGCTCGTTGTCGCCGCAGAACCCCTGGCCCAGCAGGACGGTCGAGCCGTCGTTCAGCTCGAAGACCAGCGCTTGGCGCGAGGAGACGGCGTCGATGGTCGCGCAGCGCTCGGGATCGGGGGTCGGGAGGGCCCGCACGCGCTCGACGAAATCCGGTACGCCGTCGACCAGGGCGTCCGGGCTCGCCGGGTACGACGGAGCGGGGCCCCGGTTGGGCTCCGGGTGCGTCGGCGAGGTGCCGACGTCACCGCACAGCCGCGCCCCCACCACCCGGTCGAGGTCGGGAATGACCTTGTTGGACCTGCTGGTGCTCGGCAGCTCCGCCGGGCACGGGACGGCGGCGTACACCTCGTCTGGCGGCGGGTCGAAGACCGGCGTCACGACCTGGGGCAGCTCGCCGCCGTCGTCCGAGCCGGTCAGCACCGCAGGCGTCGCGACGGCCAGCACCACGGCGGCCGCCGCGGCCGTCACCACCCCGGTCCGTCGGCGGGTGCGCGAGCGGCGACCCGCGGCGACCAGGGGAGCCGGGTCGATCCGGGGCGCGTCGGGGACGACACCGTGCAACAGGTCCTGCAACTCGCGCTCGTGCTGGTCGTCGTTCATGGGTGCTCCTCCAACAGGCTCGAGGCCCGCAGCGCCTTCAGCGCCCGGGCGGTCTGGCTCTTCACGGTGCCGACGGAGATACCCAGGGTCTGCGCGGTCGCAGCCTCGGTCAGGTCGTCGTAGAACCGCAGCACTACCACGGCCCACTGGCCGCGAGGCAGGGTGGCGAGCGCGGCCAGGACGTCATGACGCAGGTCGGTCAGGGCGCGGTCGGCGCCCACCCAGGCGCCGTCGGGCAGGACCTCGGTCGGCACCTCGCCGGTCCACCGTCGTCGCCACCAGTCGGTGTACGTCGTGACCAGTACGCGCCGTACGTAGCCGTCCACCGCGCCGTCTCGGGCGATCTGGTCCCAGCGGCGCCAGCAGGTGACCAGCGCGGCCTGGACCAGGTCCTCGGCGCGGTGGGCATCGCCGGTGAGCAGCCAGGCACTGCGCCACAGCGCTGCGCCGCGCGCGGCGACGTACTCCTCGAACGTGGGCGCAGCGGATCCACGCTCCACGTCGCTCACCGTCACAGCATCAACCATCGGCCTCGTCCCTCAGGGCATCCCGCAGGCGTCTCCACGGGGACAACGAGTTGGCCGAACCCGATGGTTGTCGCGCCGCGGCGGCCTACTGTGGAGCCCCGAGTCCGGCAGCGCCACGGTTCCGACAGCGCCACGGTTCCGACAGCGCCACGGTTCCGACAGCGCCACGGGTCCGACAGCGCCGCAGGGGAGTGGAGGTGGGCACGTGCAGGAGACCGACGACGTCGAGCGCATGTGGCAGCTCACGGCCGAGCACTCCCCGGTCGGGATGACGTTGGTGAGCCCCGAGGGACTGCTCCTGACGGCCAACCGGGCGCTGTGCACCATGCTGCGCTGCGAGGAGGCCGACCTGCGCGGCACGGATTACTCCCTGCTCACCCACCCGCAGGACAGGGAGCGCCACACGGCGCTGTTCGACGAGACGATCGCCGGGGGGCGCGAGAGCTACCGGCTGACGAAGCGGTGCGTCCGCCTGGACGGGAGCACGCTGTGGGGCGACCTGTCCGCGGCGACCATGCGCTCGGGGACCGGCGAGGTGCGCTTCGTGATCGGCCAGCTGCTCGACGTCACCGAGCAGCGCCGGCACGAGGAGCTGCTCGCCGACGCCCTCGACGTCATCACCCGGCAGCGACGCATGTCCCAAGCGATTCTCGACACCGTCGACGTCGGTCTCCTGCTGATCGACCGCGAGGGCAGGTACGAGGACTACAACCGCCGGCATGCCGACTTCCTGGACCTGGCGTTCCCGGACGGGCACCGCGGGTGGTCCGGTCAGCCCGGCGAGGTCTACGCGGCCGACGGGGTGAGTCTCGTCGGCGCCGAGCAGATGCCCGAGACCCGTGCGGCGCGGGGCGAGGAGTTCGACGACTACCGGCTGTGGATCGGAGCCGACCCTGCGCATCGGCGCGCGCTGTCCATCTCGGCACGCTCGGTCCGCGACGACCAGGGGGCGTTCGCCGGAGCGGCGATGGCCTACAGCGACATCACGGACCTGATGCGCGCCATCTCGACGCGCGACGCGTTCCTCGCCTCGGTGTCGCACGAGCTGCGGACCCCGCTCGCCTCCGTGATCGGCTACCTCGAGCTGCTCGTCGACCACGGGGGCCTGGACGCCGGCGCCCTGCAGCAGGTGGCGGTGGTCCGGCGCAACGCGACCCGGTTGCGGCACCTGGTCTCCGACCTGCTCGACTCGGCCCAGCACCGCGGGGGCCCGATCGTGCTGAACCGCGAGCGGGTCGACCAGAGCGAGGTGGTGGGCGAGGCGGTCGAGGCGGCCCTGCCCACCGCGCGGGCGGCGGGGCTCGGCCTGGAGTCGGCGATCATGGACGCGGTGGTGGCCGAGGTCGACGCCGGTCGGGTGCGTCAGGTCGTCGACAACCTGCTCTCCAACAGCGTCAAGTACACCGACCCCGGCGGTCAGGTGACGCTCACTTTGACGGTGGTGGACCAGGAGGCTGTCGTCTCCGTCCGCGACACCGGGATCGGGATGAGCGCCGCCGACCTCGACCGGCTGTTCACCACGTTCTTCCGCTCCGAGCGCGCCCGCGACCGACATGCCCCGGGCGTGGGCCTCGGCCTCGGCATCTGCGAGGCGATCGTCGTCGGCCACGGCGGGAGGATCGAGGTCGCCAGCGTGGTGGACGGCGGCACGACGTTCACCGTCCGGCTGCCGCTGGGCGAGCGCGCCTGATGGCTGTGGGTTGTTTCATAAAAGTCACACTCTGTGGCCGCGGTCTCAGGAGCCTTCTAAGGTGCCCACCATGACGTCACAGGACACCTCTGCTGAGGGTGGGGCGGTCGAGGGCGGGCTGGACGAGCCCACCGACCTCGAGCCGGACCAGGGAGCGCTGGACCTCGCGCAGCCCGAGGACACCCACACGCGTGCGGACTGGGAGAAGGCGACCGCGGCCGTGCTGCGCAAGGCGCGCCGGATGACCGACGAGGACGACGACGCGCTGGTCTGGGACAAGCTGACCCGCACCACGCTGGACTCGATCGCGGTGCCGCCGCTCGGCACCCCGGACCTGTTGGAGGCGCTCACCACGTCGGGTCGTCCGACGCGTCAGGGCGACTGGGACATCCGGGCACACCTCGGCGTGCCCGCCGAGGCGGAGAAGGGGGTCAACGAGGAGCTGCTCGTCGACCTCAACGGTGGCGTCACCTCGTTGTGGCTCTCGGTCGGAGCCGACACCGACTTCGCCACCCTGCTCGACGGGGTGTTGCTCGACCTGGCCCCGGTGGTGCTGGACGCACGGGCCGACGCGGCCGGGACCGCCCAGGCGTTCGTGGCCCACGCCGCAGACCTCGAGCTCCACGACGGCACCAACCTCGGGGTGCCCGCCGCCGAGGCGACGCCCGACCTCGCCGCTCTCGCGAGCGAGCGGGGGATCCTCGGCTTCGTCGTCGACGCGACCACCGTGCACGACCGGGGCGCCTCCGACGCCCAGGAGCTGGGCTGGTCGATGGCCACCGCCGCCGGCTACCTGCGCACCCTGACCGATGCCGGCCTGTCGGTGACCGAGGCGGCCGGACTGGTCGAGTTCCGCTACGCCGTCACCGACGAGCAGTTCACCGGCATCGCCAAGCTCCGTGCCGCGCGACGACTGTGGGCACGGGTGCTGGAGCTCTCGGGTGCCGACGAGGCCCCGGGGATGCGGCTGCACGCGGTGACGAGCAGGCCGATGATGAGCCGCTACGACCCCTACGTGAACATGCTGCGCACCACCGTGGCCGCCTTCGCCGCGGGGGTCGGCGGAGCCGACTCCGTCACGGTGCTGCCCTTCGACAGCCCCCTCGGGACGCCGGAGACGTTGGGTCGGCGGATCGCGCGCAACACCTCCGCCCTGCTCATCTCGGAGTCGCACGTCGCCAAGGTCGCCGACCCCGCGGGCGGCTCGTACGCCGTCGAGAAGCTCACCGACGACCTCGCGATCGCCGCGTGGGCCGCCTTCGGCGAGATCGAGGACGGGGCCGACCTGGACGCGGCCATCGCCGACGTCGTCGCGGCGCGTGAGCAGCAGGTCGCCACCCGCAAGCGCCCGATCACCGGACTCACCGAGTTCCCCAACCTGGCCGAGGAGCTGCCCGAGCGGGCCCCCGACGGCGCCTTCGACGGGGTCCGCTCCTACGGTGCCGCGTTCGAGGAGATGCGCGACAACCCGCCCGAGGGCCACGTCTTCCTGGCCACGCTCGGCACCATCGCCTCCCACACGGCGCGGGCCACCTTCGCGAGCAACCTCTTCGCGGCGGGCGGGATCGCGGTCGACGTCGCCGGGGCGACCGACTCGGTCGAGGCGCTCGTCGCGGCGTACGACGGGCAGGCGGTCGTCTGCCTGGCCGGCGCCGACCCGACGTACGCCGAGTGGGGTGAGGCCGCCGGTACCGCGCTGCGCGAGGCCGGTGCCCGTCGCGTGATCATCGCCGGCAAGGAACCCACCGACCCGGACTACACCGACGACGCATGCGCGATGGGTGTGGACGCGCTGGCGTTCCTCACCCGCACGAGAGAGGCACTGAGCTGATGAGCGTTCCAAAGAGCTTCTCCGGGCTGGACCTGGGCGGCAAGGCAGCCGCCACCGGAGCGAGTCCCGACAGCGAACCGTGGGCCAGCCCGGAGGGCATCGGCATCCTGCCGGTCTACGGCCCCGAGCACCTCGAGGGCCTCGACGCCCTCGACACCTGGCCGGGGCTGAGCCCGTTCCTGCGCGGGCCGTACCCGACGATGTACACCACCCAGCCGTGGACGGTGCGCCAGTACGCCGGGTTCTCGACCGCCGAGGAGTCCAACGCCTTCTACCGGCGCAACCTCGCAGCCGGCCAGAAGGGACTCAGCGTCGCCTTCGACCTCGCCACCCACCGCGGCTACGACTCCGACCACCCGCGCGTGCGCGGTGACGTCGGGATGGCCGGTGTGGCCATCGACTCGATCTACGACACCCGCACCCTCTTCGACGGCATCCCGCTCGACGAGATGTCGGTGTCGATGACGATGAACGGTGCCGTGCTGCCGGTGCTGGCGCTCTACATCGCGGCCGCCGAGGAGCAGGGGGTGAAGCCGGAACAGCTCGCGGGGACGATCCAGAACGACATCCTCAAGGAGTTCATGGTCCGCAACACCTACATCTACCCGCCGGCGCCGTCGATGCGGATCATCTCGGACATCTTCAGCTACACGTCCTCGAGGATGCCGCGGTTCAACTCGATCTCGATCTCCGGCTACCACATCCAGGAGGCCGGAGCCACCGCCGACCTGGAGCTCGCCTACACGCTCGCCGACGGCGTCGAGTACATCCGCGCCGGACTCGAGACCGGGATGACGATCGACCAGTTCGCGCCGCGGTTGAGCTTCTTCTGGGCGATCGGGATGAACTTCTTCATGGAGGTCGCCAAGATGCGCGCGGCGCGCGCGCTGTGGTCGCGCCTGGTGCGCGACTTCAACCCGGAGAACCCCAAGTCGCTCAGCCTGCGCACCCACTCCCAGACGAGCGGCTGGAGCCTCACGGCCCAGGACGTCTTCAACAACGTCGGTCGCACCGCCATCGAGGCGATGGCAGCCACGCAGGGCCACACGCAGAGCCTGCACACCAACGCGCTCGACGAGGCGATCGCGCTGCCCACCGACTTCAGCGCCCGCATCGCGCGCAACACCCAGCTGCTCCTGCAGCAGGAGAGTGGCACCACCGGCACCATCGACCCGTGGGCCGGCTCCTACTACGTCGAGCGGCTCACCCATGACCTCGCCGAGAAGGCCTGGGCCCACATCCAGGAGGCCGAGCGCGCCGGCGGCATGGCCAAGGCCATCGAGCAGGGCATCCCGAAGATGCGCATCGAGGAGGCAGCCGCCCGCACCCAGGCCCGGCTGGACTCCGGTGCCCAGAAGCTGATCGGCGTCAACACCTACCGCCTGGCCGCCGAGGACAAGCTCGATGTGCTGCGCGTCGACAACGACGACGTCTACCGCCAGCAGATCGCCAAGCTCGAGCGCCTGCGCGCCGAGCGCAACGACGACGACGTACGGCGTGCGCTGGAGGCGCTGACGAACTCGGCCGACCGCGGGCCCACGTCCGGAGGCGACCTCGACGGCAACCTGCTCGCCCTGGCGGTCGACGCCGCGCGGGCCAAGGCCACGGTCGGCGAGATCTCCGATGCGTTGGAGAAGGTCTACGGCCGTCACCAGGCAGTGATCCGTACGATCAGCGGCGTGTACCGCGACGAGTCCAGCACCGGCGAGGGCGGCACGCTCGTGCAACAGGTCCTCGACGCGACCGCCGAGTTCGACGAGGCCGAGGGGCGGCGTCCGCGCATCCTGGTCGCCAAGATGGGCCAGGACGGTCACGACCGCGGCCAGAAGGTGATCGTCTCCGCGTTCGCCGACATGGGCTTCGACGTCGATGTGGGCCCGCTGTTCTCCACGCCCGAGGAGGTCGCCCAGCAGGCGGTCGACGCCGACGTGCACCTCGTCGGGGTCAGCTCGCTCGCGGCCGGTCACCTCGCGCTGCTGCCGGCGCTGAAGAGCGCGCTGGCCGAGCAGGGGCGCGACGACATCATGGTCGTCATCGGGGGAGTCATCCCGCCCGACGACGTCCCGACGCTGCTCGAGATGGGCGCGGCCGCGGTGTTCCTGCCCGGCACCGTCATCGCCGAGTCGGCCCTCGACCTGCTGGCCAAGCTGCGCGAGCAGCTCGGCCATTGAGTCGCACCGTCGACATCGCGGCGCTCGCCTCGGGGATCCGTGAGGGCCGACGAGCGGAGGTGGCGCGAGCCATCACCCTCGTCGAGTCCGCCAAGCCCGAGCGCCGGGCGCAGGCCCGGGAGCTGCTGACGACGCTGACCGAGGCCCCCGACGCCGGCGTGCACTCGCCCGCCGTACGCGTCGGGATCAGTGGCGTGCCCGGCGTCGGCAAGTCCACCTTCATCGAGACCCTCGGCACCCGGCTGACCAAGGCGGGTCACCGGGTCGGGGTGCTGGCCGTCGACCCGTCCAGCGTGCGCACCGGCGGGTCGGTGCTCGGAGACAAGACCCGGATGCCGCAGCTCAGCGTCGATCCCGACGCCTTCATCCGGCCGAGCCCGTCGGCCGGCACGCTCGGCGGGGTCGCCCGGGCCACCGTGCAGGCGATGGCGGTGCTGGAGGCGGCGTCGTACGACGTGATCCTGGTCGAGACGGTCGGCGTCGGGCAGTCGGAGGTCACCGTCGCCGGGATGGTCGACACCTTCCTCTTCCTGACGCTGGCCCGCACCGGCGACCAGCTGCAGGGCATCAAGAAGGGCATCCTCGAGATCGCCGACGTGATCGCGGTCAACAAGGCCGACGGCGACCGCGAGATGGAGGCGCGCGCCGCCGCGCGCGAGCTCGCCGGCGCGCTGCGCATGGTGCGGGGCCACGGCGAGTGGGCCCCGCCCGTCGTCACCGTGTCCGGGCTGACCGATGTCGGCGTCTCCGACCTGTGGGACCACGTCCTGGGTCACCGCGAGCACCTCGGCGTCGACGGGCTGGCCGCCAAGCGGGCCGACCAGCAGCTGGAGTTCACCTGGGCGCTGGTGCGCGACGAGCTCGAGCAGCGGCTGCGCCACTCGCCCGGCGTGCGGGCGATCCGCGACGACGTGCGCGCCGAGGTGCTCGCCGGCGACGTGCCGGCGACCGTGGCGGCCGATCGGATCCTGGCGGCGTACGACGAGGCGTAGGGCTGGTTGTCGGCTCTGGAGGGTTGGTGTGGGTGGTCGGGTGGGGTGTCCCACTTCGCCCACTATGGGATGTCTCGGAGGCGTCCCTTTGCGCCCACTAGGGCTACCTGGCAGGCGCTGCCTTGCGCCCAGAATGACGCTGGTGCTGGCGACCTCCCACGAATGTCGCGCCCTTCGACAAGCCGGGCATCCGTACAAGCCCGCCGCAGTCGCTCACGCATTTGTCAGAGCTCACGAGTCACGCCCGCCTCAAACCGCTCGTGCGCTGTTCGCCTGCGGCGGAGCATCAGTCGAACGAGACCTTGGGTTTGTCGTCGGTGCCCGAGGCGAGGATGTCAGCGGTTACATCGGCCACGATTCGCCGCGCGGTGAGGATGCCGTCCAGGTCGATGTCGTGTGCGGCAAGGAGGTCAGTGGCCTTTCCGAGCAGCTGCGGTGACTCGGCTCGGCCGAGTTCACCGGGTTCGGGGAGTCCCCACATCGACAACTGCTGGTTTGCGCGCCGGTAGGAAGCCTGGGAGAGCTTGCCGAGGGCGTGGGCTCGGAACACGAGTGCCCGCAGGCTGACGCCCCAGTCCCTCTTGAGCTGGTGGAAAGTGGGCCAGTCGATGCGGCGGGGAAGCAGTGGCCCGATCTCGGCGGCCGGCATCAGGAACTCGGCTGCGAACGCGTGGGCTTGGTTCTCGACGATTTTCGACCCCGGCTCGGTATCGGGGTGAAGGACGAGGTGGCCGAGTTCGTGGGCGGCGTCGAACCGGCTGCGAGCGCGGTCGTCGCTGCCGGGATTGAGGAACACGAGCGGCCGGTAGCCGGCGTTGGTGGAGAACGCGTCGACCTTCCGGTCCGTGCAGGTGGGCAGGCGCAGGGTCACGATGCCGTGGGACTCGAGCAGCTGAACCATGTTCCCAATGGGGCCGGTCGGCACGCCCCACGCGGACTTCACCTCAGCGACAGCGGCGTCAATTGTCTGGGTGGTGATGCCCTCGGGGATGGTGAAGTCGGGCAGCTGGGTTGCCGGGAGTTCGATGTAGTCCTCGATGAGTTGAACGATCTCGAGACTGAGCTCGCCGTATGCGAGCGCGCGTTCCCGTTCCACCGCTGACGTGGAGCGCAGTGAGCGGAAGTGCGCGTCAGAAGCCGGGAGCAAGGTCAGCGGGTGGCCTGCGCCGAAGAACTCGCGCGGCATCCCGAGCGCCATGCAGATCTTCGCGAGCACCGCCTGGGATGGGTTCGCCGGGCCTTTCTCGAACTGTGCGATGGCGGTCGGTGTGAGGTCCACTTCGCGGGCCAGCGAGGACTTTGTCTTCCCTCGGAGGCGGCGGGCGACGGTCAGCCGCGTTCCGTCGAAGTCGGTCGAGGCGGCTGGATGCTTTGCGGGGCCGTTCACGCCTCGCCCTCGGCCACCGGGCGCGGCTTCATCGTGATCTGGGGCTCAACGGTGGGCTGCTGGTCGAAGCTCGGGCCGTCGTACTTCGGGGTGCGGACCGGCATGCTCGGGCTGTCGCCGGCTTCGTCGCGCCACAGCGGCGTCTTGGCCGCGAAGGTCATGGTGGACCAGGAGACCGGGACGGTGAGCCAGGCCGAGGTGAGGCTGGCGTCGGGTTCGCCGGCCCAGACGACCATCATGCGGCGAACGATGCCGATCGGGGTGTCCTCGGGAAATTCGAGCTCGCTCTGGGTGTCGCTCTGGAGCTTGGAGCCGCCAAGGACGCGGGCGTTGTCCTTGGCGATGTCGTCACGGATCTGGCTGGAGGTCTCCCAGTTCGGGAAGTGTTCCCAGATGGGGCTGCGGCCGTGGGCGTAGGGCACCTTCATGAGCACGATCTCGAGACCGGGCAGGTGCAGCGTCAGGACGCCGCGCGGGGTGGTGAACTGCAGGCCGGGGACGTTCCAGTGGTCCTCGGGTGCGGCGAGGTCGCCGCCCTGGATGCGACGCACGGCGAGTTCGCGGATGTTCTCGCTGCACTGGAAGCCGAGGGACTTGGTGGTGTCGCCGCGCTCCTCGGGCTCGTACCGCTCGAGGTTCGCGCCCCAAACCTCGCTCACGAGGTCGCCAAGGACACGAGTGAGCCCGACCTCGGTCATCAGCTCTGCTGCCGCGTATGCGGCCGTCTCGGCCGCCTCGATCCGCTTGTTCACGTGCTGATGTAACCACAGGTGCGACCGTTGTGTGTTCGATTGAGCCTGCGTGTCGCGACGATTTTGTTGGAAAATGAAGCGAATGTCGGCGGTGGATGCCAAGCTGGTGTCGCGGCAGATGCCGTCGGGCACCCAGAAGCCGGCGCCCGCTTCCAGATGGAGGTTCAGATGAGCAAGACCCCCGGGGTTCACGTAACTCCTCGAGATGACGGGCGGTGGAACGTCATCCGGGACAACGCGGACCGTGCCTCGTCGGTCCACGACACCCAGTCCTCGGCCGCACAGTCGGGCCGCGGCACCGCGAAGCGCGAAGGTGCGGAGTTCTTTCTTCACGGTCGCGACGGGCAGATTCGGGAGCGCGACTCCTACGGGAACGACCCGTTCCCGCCCCGCGGCTGACCTGACGCTCGCATCCGGGCCGGTCTCTGGGGAGCAGGTCTTCTCTGGGGCCGGCTCGGTCCTTTCCAGCTTCAGGTCAGGTCGAGCCACTCGAGAAGGTCGGACTCGATCTTCTCCCCACTACCGAGGCGAACGCTCGCGCGGATCCCGAGCACGGTGAGGCCCTGCTCGCGGGCGGCCTCCACGATGCCGACGATGGTTTCCATCTTGGTCAGCCATCGCACGGCGTTCCCGTCCTCGAGCCTGTAAGGCAGGAGCGGGTTCGAGGCGCCGAAGTCGTTCCTGCCCATCAGCGTGAACCCAGAGCTGTTCTTGAGTTCACCCAACACGACCCACAGGTCGACGCCCTCCACGCTGGCGGCGAGCGTGCCGGTGTTCCGGATGTTCGCGACCAGGATCTTCGGCAGCTCTTTCATGTGAGGGTTGATGTCCAAGATCGTGGCCATCCCCTTCATCGTGCCCGCCGCGGCGACGTCGGTCGCCGTCATGACCAGCCCGGCGTCCAGGTCCACCTCGACCTCCCGCTTCGGGCCGACCTTCGTCACGATCTGCTCCATCACCGTTTCGAGGATCTCGTCGGTCAGCCCGGCAGACGCGAGCGCCTCGATGCCCTCAGCTGGCTCGTTCGACTTCTTCCAGCCCTGGAGCATCGCAGGCGGGAATTCGACGCGTCGTCGCCCGTCCACCAGCTTGTGGTGCGGAACGCACAACAGGATGAGGTTCTCGAACGCGCGGCGCTCCGCGTCGGTCATCGACTCGTCGTACCGAGCTGAGCCCGGGTTCGCACCATAGACGTGGGCGATGTCGACCGCGACCATCGGCTCGCCCTCGACGACCTCCATGATCCGGCGCGGACAGTCGGGGAAGTAGCAGGTGCCCCGAGATAGGCGGTACAGCGCCTTCTCCACGCCAGACCCGTATGCCCGCGGTCCTCTAGCGATCCCCGTCACCTCAGTTCCAACCCTTTACCCACCCTAGGCACCGTGTCTGAACGGTACGCAAACCGCGCGACGGCACCCATGGCTGGCCCGCGCTCCGACTGCTGGCTCACTGCGGCGGTGTCGGCAGGCGGCGTGTGTAGGAAGTCGAGCTTGTCCGCCAACGCCTCGGCGGTCAGGCCACCCTTCTGAAACCACTCGCGATACCGCTTCTCCGTCTCAGCCACGATCAGCGGTCTGCAGCCACATTGCTCGGGCTGGCAGCCGGGTTCGTGAATATGAACGCCAATCTCGTCCCAGCACCGCAGCCGGTACCGAGGACCCGGGTCGTCGTCCTTGGACACCGGACCGCCGAGGATGCGCGCGAGTGGCCATCGACCATGAACCTCGCAGATCAAATCAGTGCTCAGCCCGGTAGCGTGAAATGCCTCGTGCACGCGGATGTAGTCGAGCCGAACCTTTGGGTCGTCAGGGTCATCAGCGTCGGCCAGACCCAGATCAACTGATCCAGCGCGCTCACCCTTGACAATCGCCGACAGAAACCCGCGGCCCCTCCCATAGGCGGGGCCTAACTCGAACTTCATGAGCCGCAGCATCGCAGGTGCGATGTCGAACAGCTATGGCCGTCGGAGGCCGAGTCATTTCACCGCAATTGAGTCACTTGAGGGCTAGCAGATGTGTCGATTATATGTTCTAATAGATGAAGCACGCGGCCGTTGGTCGCATCCGATGCGGAAGTCCTCCGGTGGTGCTGCCGGGGCTCGTCATGGTGGTGGCGCACTGCATCAAGGTCTTTGACGAGTCCCGTGGCGTGTGTCGTCCGGGCGCAGGTTCAGCCCTTGAAGGCGATGCGATGCTTCACCCGTCCAGCACCAGCCCTGCTGAGGTCATCGGTGGTGCCGACGCGCAGGTCGCGCCGTTGGGCGAGCGGTTGTGGGCTGCGGTGGCCGATGAGGACCTGCTCGAGGGGATGGTCGCTCTTGAGGAGCACGAGGCGCGGCTGGGTGCGGTGCGGGCGCGGATG
>NZZG01000079.1 GCA_002698575.1 Pimelobacter sp.
CGGGGCGCCGTACGGGTGGGGCTGCTGCGGGTCCTGGGGGTTCTGGTTGCTCACGGGGCTCATCCTCCCATCGGCCACGATCGTCCAAACACGGCACGAGGCCCCGCACCCAGACGGGTGCGGGGCCTCGTGAGGTGAATCAGTCGATCACTTGGTGATCTTGGTGACCCGACCGGCGCCGACGGTGCGGCCACCCTCACGGATCGCGAAACGCAGGCCCTCGTCCATGGCGATGGGCTGGATGAGCTCGACCGACATCTCGGTGTTGTCACCCGGCATGACCATCTCGGTGCCCTCGGGGAGGGTCACGACGCCGGTCACGTCCGTCGTACGGAAGTAGAACTGCGGGCGGTAGTTGTTGAAGAACGGCGTGTGACGGCCGCCCTCGTCCTTCGAGAGGATGTAGACGGACGCCTCGAAGTTGGTGTGCGGGGTCGTGGTGCCCGGCTTGATGACGACCATGCCGCGCTCGATGTCCTCGCGCTTGGTGCCTCGCAGCAGCAGTCCGACGTTCTCGCCGGCCTGGCCCTCGTCGAGGAGCTTGCGGAACATCTCCACACCGGTGACCGTCGACTTCTGGGCGACGTCGCGGATGCCGATGATCTCGACCTCCTCGTTGACCTTGACGATGCCCCGCTCGATGCGGCCGGTGATGACCGTGCCGCGACCGGTGATCGTGAAGACGTCCTCGACAGGCATGAGGAACGGCTTGTCGGTCTCGCGCTCGGGGGTCGGGATGCCCTCGTCCACGGCAGCCATGAGCTCCATGATCGACTCGCCCCACTTCTCGTCGCCCTGGAGCGCCGGGAAGGCGGCCACGCGCACGACCGGGATGTCGTCGCCCGGGAACTCGTACTCGCTGAGGAGCTCGCGCACCTCCATCTCGACGAGCTCGATGAGCTCCTCGTCGTCGACCATGTCGCACTTGTTGAGCGCGACGACGATCGCGGGGACGCCGACCTGGCGGGCCAGGAGCACGTGCTCCTTGGTCTGCGGCATCGGGCCGTCGGTGGCGGCGACCACCAGGATGGCGCCGTCCATCTGCGCCGCACCGGTGATCATGTTCTTGATGTAGTCGGCGTGACCGGGGCAGTCGACGTGCGCGTAGTGGCGACCCTCGGTCTGGTATTCGACGTGAGCGATCGAGATCGTGATGCCGCGCTGACGCTCCTCGGGAGCCTTGTCGATCTCGTCGAACGCCGAAGCGGCGTTGAGGTCGGGGTGCTTGTCGTGCAACACCTTGGTGATCGCCGCGGTCAAGGTCGTCTTGCCGTGGTCGATGTGACCGATCGTGCCGATGTTGACGTGCGGCTTGGTCCGCTCGAACTTCGCCTTAGCCACTGGGGCTCCTCCTGGTTGGGTTGGTACTTGACTCGTACGGGTGGGATGGTGCGCCGAGGGTCCTCGGCGAGTTGAACCGGGTGGGTTACTCGCCCCGGACCTTCTTGATGATCTCGTCGGCGACGTTCGTGGGAACCTCGGCGTACGAGTCGAACTCCATCGAGTACGAAGCCTGGCCGGAGGTCTTGGACCTCAGGTCGCCAACGTACCCGAACATCTCTGACAACGGCACGAGGGCGTTGACGACCATGTCGCCGTGACGCTCCTCCTGTGCCTGGATCTGGCCCCGTCGGCTGTTGATGTCGCCGATGACCGTACCGAGGAAGCTGTCCGGCGTGGTCACCTCCACCGCGAACATCGGCTCCAGCAGGACCGGCTTCGCCATGCGGGCGGCCTCCTTGAAGGCCTGGTTGCCGGCGATCTTGAAGGCCAGCTCGGAGGAGTCGACGTCGTGGTAGGCGCCGTCCTCGAGCGTGAACTTCACGTCGACCATCGGGTAGCCGGCGAGGACACCGAACTCCATGGCCTCCTGGCCACCCTGGTCGACCGACGGGATGTACTCCTTGGGCACGCGACCACCGGAGACGGCGTTGACGAACTCGTAGCCGGCGCCGACGCCGGTCTCGGGGTCGATGTTCGGGCCGAGGTTGACCACGACCTTCGCGAACTGACCCGAGCCACCGGTCTGCTTCTTGTGCGTGTAGGAGTGCTTGAGGACCTCCTTGCGCAGCGTCTCGCGGTAGGCCACCTGCGGCTTGCCGACGGTCGCCTCGACGCGGAACTCGCGCTTCATCCGGTCGACGAGGATCTCCAGGTGGAGCTCGCCCATCCCGGCGATGATCGTCTGGCCGGTCTCTTCGTCGGCCTTGACCGTGAACGTCGGGTCCTCGTCGGAGAGCCGCTGGATCGCGGTCCCGAGCTTCTCCTGGTCGCTCTTGGTCTTCGGCTCGATGGCGACCTCGATCACCGGGGCCGGGAAGGTCATCGACTCCAGGATCACCTGGTTGTTGGGGTCGGACAGGGTGTGGCCCGTCTTGGTGTCCTTCAGACCCATGACGGCCACGATCTGGCCGGCACCGACCGAGGCGATCTCCTCACGCTTGTTGGCGTGCATCTGGTAGACCTTGCCGATCCGCTCCTTGCGGCCGTTGACCGAGTTGACCACGGTCGAACCGGCCTCGAGCTTGCCGGAGTAGACCCGGACGTAGATCAGCTTGCCGAGGTGCGGGTCGGTGGCGATCTTGTAGGCCAGGCCGGAGAACGGCTCGTCGTCGGAGGGCCGGCGACGGATCTCCTCCTCCTCGTCCTTGACCGAGTGGCCGACGATCGCGTCGACGTCGAGCGGCGAGGGGAGGTACTTGACGACCGCGTCGAGCAGGGGCTGGACGCCCTTGTTCTTGAAGGCCGTGCCGCACAGGACCGGGTTGAGCTTGTCGGCGAGCGTGGCGCGACGGATGGCCGCCTCCAGCTCCTCGACGCTGAACTCGCCCTCCTCCAGGAACTTCTCCATGATCTGGTCGTCGGCGTCGCTGAGCGTCTCGAGGAGCTTCTCGCGGTACTCGGCGGCCTTCTCGGCCAGCTCGGCCGGGATCTCCTCGATCTCGTAGTCCTCACCGATCGCGGTCTCGCCGCGCCACACGAGGGCGCGCATCCCGACGAGGTCGACGACCCCGAGGAAGTCGCTCTCGGCGCCGATCGGCAGCTGGAGCACCAGCGGCGTGGAGTTGAGGCGGTCGACCATCATGTCGACGCAGCGGAAGAAGTCCGCGCCGGTGCGGTCGAGCTTGTTGACGAAGCACATCCGGGGCACGGAGTACTTGTTGGCCTGGCGCCAGACGGTCATGGTCTGGGGCTCGACACCGGCGACACCGTCGAAGACGGCGACGGCGCCGTCGAGGACGCGCAGCGAGCGCTCGACCTCGGCGGTGAAGTCGACGTGACCGGGGGTGTCGATGATGTTGATCTGGTGGTCCTTCCACCAGCAGGTCGTCGCGGCCGACGTGATCGTGATGCCGCGCTCCTGCTCCTGCTCCATCCAGTCCATGGTCGCAGCGCCGTCGTGGACCTCACCGATCTTGTAGCTGATCCCGGTGTAGAAGAGGATCCGCTCGGTGGTGGTGGTCTTGCCGGCGTCGATGTGCGCCATGATCCCGATGTTGCGAACGACGTTCAGGTCGGTGGTGATGTTGACAGCCACGTGAGTCTTTCCTTAGACGTAAGTCGTGAAGCGGACGAGAGGCACACTGGCCCCGGCCACGGCGGCGGGTGAGCACGAGAGGGGACCACCGACCACCGCAGCCATGGGAATCACCAGCGGTAGTGCGCGAAGGCCTTGTTGGACTCGGCCATCTTGTGCGTGTCCTCGCGCTTCTTCACCGCGGCACCCAGGCCGTTGGAGGCGTCGAGGATCTCGTTCATCAGGCGCTCGTGCATGGTCTTCTCGCGGCGCTCGGCGGCGTAGCCGACCAGCCAGCGCAGGGCCAGCGTCGTGCCGCGGGTGCCCTTGACCTCGATCGGGACCTGGTAGGTGGCCCCACCGACCCGGCGGGACTTGACCTCGATGGCCGGCTTGACGTTCTCCAGGGCGCGCTTGAGCGTCACGACGGGGTCGGTGGCGTTCTTCTCGCGGCAGCCCTCGAGGGCGGTGTAGACGATGCGCTGGGCGACCTGCTTCTTGCCGTCCTGGAGGACCTTGGAGACGAGCTGGGAGACCAGCTGCGAGCCGTAGACGGGGTCGATGTCGATCGGCCGCTTGGGGGCCGGACCCTTGCGGGGCATTAGCTCTTCTCCTTCTTGGCGCCGTAGCGGCTGCGGGCCTGCTTGCGGTTCTTGACACCCTGGGTGTCCAGCGAGCCGCGGATGATCTTGTAGCGGACACCGGGGAGGTCCTTCACCCGGCCGCCGCGGACGAGCACGATCGAGTGCTCCTGAAGGTTGTGACCGACACCCGGGATGTAGGCGGTGACCTCGACGCCACTCGACAGGCGCACGCGGGCGACCTTGCGGAGAGCGGAGTTCGGCTTCTTCGGGGTGGTGGTGTAGACGCGGGTGCACACACCGCGTCGCTGGGGCGAACCCTTGAGGGCAGGCGTCTTGTTCTTGGACACCTTGTCCTGACGGCCCTTGCGGACCAACTGCTGAATGGTGGGCACCTGGTGGTTCCCTTTCGTGGTGACTCTCAGTGTCCGACGATCTGCCGGGCACGCATGTAGCGATCGAGCTCTGTGCCTGCGAGAGGCGGGCCCGGCTGCGGGCACGCGTCAGTGCCTGGATCGACCAGGCACGAGGACCGAGGCTACCGGCCGCTCGACACAGGAGCAAAATCCTGCGAACGGCCCGCCGCCCGGGCCCGACGACCCTCCCACACGACGACGTGGTGGTGGCCCGCGCGCAGGTAGACGGCCGAGGCCACCAGGACACCTGCCACCGTGATCGCGCCCCCGGCGATCAGGGTCCACCGGGCTCCGAGGACCTCCCCGATCCAGCCGATCAGCGGTGAGCCCAGCGGCGTACCGCCCATGAAGACCATCAGGTAGAGCGCCATCACCCGACCCCGCATCCCGGCGTCGGTGTTCATCTGCATGAAGGTGTTGGCGCCGGTGATCATCGTCAGTGCGGCCAGGCCGAGGACGGGGCACAGGAGGGCGAAGGTGAGGTAGGACGGAGCCAGCCCGGCCACCACCTCGACCAGGCCGAAGACGACCGCGGCGCCGACGACCAGGCGGTGGCGCACCCTGACCCGCCCGGCAGCCAGCAGCGAGCCGGCCAGGGAGCCGACCGCCATGAAGGTGCCGAGCAGGCCGTACTCGGTCGGGCCCTTGTCGAAGACCTCGGTGGCCATCAACGCGGAGGTCATCTGGAAGTTGAGGCCGAAGGTCCCGGCGAAGAAGACCACCGAGAGGATCAGCAGCAGGTCGGGACGACTGCGGACGTAGGCGACCCCCGCCACGATCTGCCCCGGACCGCGGGCCACCAGCGCCGGGGAGTGGAGCCGGGCGCCGTCGAGGCGCGCCAGCATGAGGACCGGGGCCGCGTAGCTGAGCCCGTTGACCAGGATCACCCAGCCCGTGGCCATCACTCCCCCGCCCAGCAGGGCGATCGAGAGACCGGCGACGGCCGGGCCGACGATGCGGGCGACGTTGAAGCTGGCGGAGTTGAGGCCGACGGCGTTGCTGAGGTCGGCCGGGTCCACCATCTCGGAGACGAAGGACTGCCGCGCAGGAGCGTCGAAGGCGGAGGAGGCGCCCAACGTGAAGGCCAGCGCGTACACGTGCCAGACCTGGACCGTGCCGGTCACGGCGAGGAGCCCGAGCACGAGCGCCGGGGCGGCCATCCCGACGTTGGTGAGCTGCAGGAGACGGCGCTTGGGGATCCGGTCGGCGATCACCCCGGCGAACGGCGAGAGCAGCAGGATCGGGAGGAACTGCAGACCCGTGGTGATGCCGATGGCCGCCGCGCTGTTGGCGGTGAGCAGCAGCACCAACCAGTCCTGGGCCACGCGCTGCATCCAGGTGCCGACGTTGGACACCAGGTTGCCGCCGGCGTACAGGCGGTAGTTGGGGTTGTGCAGGGACCTGAAAGTAGGGCTCAACTCGTGCTCAGCTTCTCCAGGATCGGGGCCGCCGCTCGCAGGACGGCTCGTTCGTCGGGGGTCAGGTCGCGCAGACGCAGGGCCAGCCACTCGTCGCGGCGGCGCCGGTCGGCCAGGAGCGTCGCGCGACCGTGGTCGGTGAGGCCCACGAGCACCTGGCGTCGGTCGGTCTCGTGCGGACGGCGTACGACGTACCCGCCGTCGTCGAGGCAGGCGAGCGTGCGCGTCATGCTCGGGGGCTGCACCCGCTCGTGCGCCGCCAGCTCGCTCGGGGTGAGGTCACCGTTGCGGTAGAGCGCACCCAGCACCGCCATGGCGTTCATGCTCAGCTCGTTGTCGGGGTGTCGTTCGCCCGCCAGTCGTCGGCGCAGCCGCATCACGGAGAACCGAAGCTCGGAGGCGAGTCCGGCGTCGGTGCGGGCGGCGCGTTCCACGGTAGGCATGTCGTTAGCGTAACTCATTACCCTTGCTAAGGATTCCGTTGCGCGTGTCACACCTCGCCGGTGCGGGCTAGCCTGTGGTCCGTGGACTTCCGTGACGAGCAGCCGATGGAGCACGAGTTCCGCAACAAGACCTACGTGATCGCCGACGTGGAGCCCCTCGACGTCGACGGGGTGCGGACGGTGGAGGTCGGCACCGGGATCTTCTTCCTGGCCTTCCTCGCCCTGCTCCCCTTCTACGGTCGACTGCGCGACGACGGCAACACCTGGTTGCTGTGGGCCTGCCTGGCCGGGGTCGGGCTCGGGCTCCTCGGCCTGGAGTACTGCCGGCGCCGGCGCCGGTTCCGGCTCCAGCAGCAGGACGGCCCCGCGGCGTGAGCGACCTCCCGCCGACCCGCTGGTCGCGGGCCGGGACCGCCAACGCCGGGTACGGCGCGAGGTTCGCCGAGCTCGTCGCCTCCGGCGCCGACGTCGACGGCGAGGCCCGGCTGGCCGACGCGCTCGTGGGTCGCGGCGCCCGGATCCTCGACGTCGGGTCCGGCATGGGCCGGGTCTCCGCGGCGCTGGCCGCGCGTGGTCACCACGTCGTCGCGGTCGAGCCCGACGCCCCGCTGGTCGAGCAGTCGCGTGCCACCTACCCGGATCTCCCGGTCCTCGCGGCCGACGCCCTGGCACTCACGCCCGACCTCCTCGCTGCGCAGGGGCGGCCGACGTCGTACGACCTGGTCGTGTGCGTCGGCAACGTGCTGGTGCTCCTCGCCGAGGACACCGAGCGCCAGGTGCTGGCGCGACTGGCCGCGCTGCTGGCACCGGGCGGGCGGATCCTGGCCGGGTTCCACGTCGCGGGCGGCGGCCCCGACTTCGCCCGGCACTACTCCCCCGCCGAGTTCACCGCCGACGCAGCCGCTGCGGGTCTGCGCGTCGACCTGCACGCGGGCTCCTACGAGCTGCACCCGCCGAACGACGAGTACGCCGTGTGGGTGCTGTCGGCGGCCGGGACGGCGGCTCCGGACACCTCGTTCGGCCACGCCCTGCGGGACTGACCCCGCGCCCGGCTCAGAAGGCGTCGAGCGTGAGCGTGTCGACCACGTGGTCGGGCAGCGGGACCGGCTCGTGCTTCTTGGCCAGGCGCACCTCGGAGTGGGCGCCGCAGCCGTGCTTGAACGCGACCACGCGGCCGTCGTCGTTGGCGTCACCGTTGGCGCACACACCGAACGTCTCGGCCAGCGGTCCGCCGATCCGCATCAGGAACCCGCAGGTCGAGCACGGGTCGGGAGCAGCCTGCGCGAGCGGGGAGTCGGGGCCACCGTCGCCGTCGTACCACCGCTCGGCCGCGGCGTCGCGACCCTCCGGCGAGAGCGTGCGGACCCGGCCGAGACCGAGGTCCTTGGCGACCTCGCGGATCTGGGCCTTGTCGTCGGCATCGAGCGGGTCGTCGCCGAAGGCGTACGTCGGGACCAGCCTCGGGTCGTCGTCGGCCACCGGGAGCAGGTCGCCGGGCGACATGTCGCCGGGCTGCAACCGCTCGCGGTAGGGCACCCACTCGGGAGCCACGATCGCCTCGTCGGTGGGCAGCAGGACGACCTCGCCGACGGTGACGCGCTTCTGACGCGAGGCACGCGCCAGGGTGACCGACCAGCGCCACCCCACGTAGCCGGGCAGGGTGCAGGCGAAGAAGTGCGAGACGACGCGCTCCCCCTCGGCCTGCGCGCCGAGGTGGTCGCCGACGGGGTCCGGTCCGACCTCCTCCAGGACGGCGGCGCGAGCCAGGTCGACGGCGCCGGCCGCGACGGCATCGAGACGGTGCGCCGTGGGCTCCGGGGGAGCCGAGGGCTCCGGCTCGGGGAGCGCTGGCTCCGAACGCTGCGGGGGCACGGTGTTCACGTCGCACAGCATGGCTCATCCAGCAGCCCGTGTCAGGTCCGGGGCGGGTCTGACGACCGGATGAGGGTGGCACCGGGCAAGATGGACCCCATGTCGTCCGGCCGTTCCGATCACCACCCCTCGCCGGGGGCCGGCGGCCGGCACGACCCGCCCGAGGACCCGCCGTACGACCCGACGTACGACCCGACGTACGACCCGACCGGGGCCCCGCACCACCCCAGCTCCGGGGAGCGGGCCCGCGCCGTGGGGCAGGGCCTGGGCACCGGCGCGAAGGCCACGGCTCGAGGGGTCCGGGCGACCGCGGTGGTCACCGGGCGGGTCACCGGCAAGGTGGGCCGCGCCGCGGTGCGCAACGCGCAACGCGCCGCCAACGCCCAGGGCGCCGAGGACTCCGGGCTCAACCGCCTGATCTACCTCCACGCCGCCAACGCCGCCGGCGACGCGGCCGTGGCGATCTCCCTGGCGACCACGGTCTTCTTCGCCGGAGCGACCAGCGACGCCAGGGGCCAGGTCGCGCTCTTCCTCGGGCTGACGATGCTGCCCTTCGCGATCGTGGCGCCGCTCATCGGGCCGTTCCTCGACAGGTTCAGCCACGGCCGGCGGTGGGCGATCGGCGCCACCTTCGCCATCCGCGGCTTCCTCTGCTGGGTCCTGGCCGGCGCGGTGGCCGCCGACTCCGCGCTCCTCTACCCCGCGGCCCTCGGGGTGCTGGTCTCCTCCAAGGCGTACGGCGTGACCCGAGCGGCGGCCATCCCGCGCCTGCTCCCGGAGAACTTCACCCTGGTCAAGGCCAACGGGCGGGTCTCCCTGGCCGGGGTCGTCGGCGGGGCGTTGGCCGCCCCGCTGGCCGGTGGCGCCGCCTACCTGGGAGCCGAGTGGTCGCTGCGCCTGGCCTTCCTGATCTTCGTGGCCGGCACGATCGCGGCGATCCTCCTGCCGTCGAAGGTCGACTCGAGCGAGGGCGAGCAGCCCGTCACCCTGCGTCCCGACCTCACCGGAGGAGCGCGCCGCGGCACCAACATCCCACCGGCCGTGGCGTTCGCGCTGCGCGCCAACTGCGGGCCGCGATGGCTCTCCGGCTTCCTCACGATGTACATGGCCTTCCTGCTGCGCGACCAACCGCTCCCGGGCTGGGAGGGCAAGGAGGCGCTGCTGCTCGGCATCGTGATCGGCGGCGCCGGAGCCGGGAACACGATCGGGATCCTGCTCGCCTCGGTGCTGAAGAAGATCAACCCCGCGGTGACGGTGGTGCTCGCCCTAGTCGCCGATGCCGCGATGGTGGGCCTGGGCGCGCTGTTCTACGGGGTGCTCGCGCTCGCCGGGCTCGGCCTCGTGGCCGGGCTGGCGCAGTCGTTGGCCAAGGTCTCGCTCGACTCGACGATCCAGAGCGGGGTGCCGGTCTCGGTGCAGGCGAGCGCGTTCGCGCGCAGCGACACCACGCTGCAGCTGGCCTGGGTCGTCGGCGGCTTCGTCGGGATCGCCCTGCCCCAGTCCGCCCGGCTCGGCCTGGGCGTGGGCTTCCTGGTGCTGCTGGCCTGGACGTTGTTCGTCCTCTCGTCGCGGCCACGCCGGACCCGGCCGCGACCGCGCAACCGCAGGCGCCCCCCGGCACCGCGACCGCCGCGTGCGGCGGCCGCCGGGGATCCCTCGGCTGCCTATCCGCCGCCGACCGCGCCACCCGTCGGACCGGCCGCCCCTCCCCCGCCGCCCCGGACGTCGTACCCGCCGCCGGGCTGAGGCTGCCCGGGCCGAGGCTGCCCGCTGAGGCTGGAGGAGCTAGAGCTCGAGCTCGTCGGCCAGCGCGCGGAGCACCTTGGCCGCCGGCTTCGCCGTGCGTGCCTCCGGGTAGCGGCCGTGACGGTAGGACTCGCCCACCGTGTCGAGGAGCCGGATCAGGTCCTCCACGATCGGAGTCATCTCCTCCGGCTTCTTGCGCCGTGCCTGCGACTGGTTGCGCGAGACCGAGGCCGGCGACTCCAGCACCCGGACCTGCAGCGCCTGGTCACCGCGGCGGCCCTGCGCGATGCCGTACTCGACCCTGGTCCCGGGCTTGATCGTGGCGCTCCCCTCGGGGAGCGCGTCGGCGTGCACGTAGACGTCGGCGCCACCCTCCTGGGAGAGGAAACCGAAGCCCTTCTCGGCGTCGAACCACTTCACCTTGCCACTCGGCACTGCTCTTGCCTCTCAGGTCACATCGTGATGGAGCACCCACCACGGAGGTGAGCGCTGCGACAAGCCTATCGGCCGTGCCCGGCGAGCCACGACGGGAATTCGCGCAGGTCCTCCAGGACCACGTGCGTCCCGGCGGCCACGAGGTCCTCGCGGGGACAGCCACCGGTCAGCACGGAGACCGAGACGACGCCGGCGGCGAGCGCGCCCTCGACGTCGTGCACGTGGTCGCCGACGTAGGCCGACGCCCCCTCGCGCCGCAGCGCGTCGGCCTTGCCCGCTCCCCACACCCAGCCCTCGAGCACGTCGACCTCGAGACCGAGGTGGTCGAGGTGGAGTCGCGCGTTCGGGGCGTACTTGCCGGTCACCACGACCACGCGCCCGGCCCGCTCGCGGACCGCAGCGAGCGCCTCGCGAGCCCCCGGCAGGAGGGGTACGGCCTCGATCGCGTGCGCGGGATAGAGCGCGCGGAACCGGTCTCCGGCGGCCGCGACGTCGTCGGCCGGCAGGTGCGGCGCCAGCATCATCTCGAGCGGCGGACCCAGCGCCGCGGTCATCTCCTCGACCGGAAGCGCCACCCCCAGCTCGGCGCCGAGGGCCCGCAGCACCTCACGGAAACCGGGAGCGGTGTCGATGAGCGTCATGTCGAGGTCGAACCCGACCGTGAGCGGCGGCGCGGTCGGGGACACGTGGCGAGGATAGGGGTGGTCGCCGACGCAGTTTCACCCGTACGGGTGCAGCCCTGGGACGGGTGCGACACAATGGACGATTCCGACAACCCCACGACGCCCTCGGAAGGAGCCGCATGCCCGTCCCTCCGCGCCACCGAACGCGCATCGCTGCGCTCCGCGCCGGTGCCACCGCCCTCACCTCGGCCCTGGCCCTGGCTGCCGGGCTCCTCGCCACTGCTCCGGCCAACGCGTCGGCAAGCTCCGCCGACGACCTCTACCTGGTGACCCTGCAGGGCGCCGGCACCGCCGGCTCCAGCGGATTCCTGCCTCGCTCGTTGCGCGCGACGCGGATGGTGGCCGAGCAGGACGCGACGCTGTCGTCGGTCGATGCCCCGGCCCCTGTCTACCGGTGGACGACGGCGCTGAACGGGTACGCCGTACGGCTGACGGGCGAGCAGGTCGCGTCCCTGCGCACCGCGCCGTCGGTCGTGTCCGTCGAGCGCAACGCCGTCCGGCCACTCGCCGGACTGCCCGGCGATGCCGCCGATGCCGCGCTGCTGGCCGCCCGGAAGCTCGACCGGGACCGGCCCCGCACCGGTGGCGCCGGCACGGTCATCGGCATGATCGACACGGGCATCGCGCCGGAGAGCCCGCTCTTCGCGCAGGTGCGTCACCAACGCGTGGCCTCCGACTTCGCGGGCACCTGCCCCGAGGGCCAGGCGTGGGCCGCGTCGGAGTGCAACGGCAAGCTGGTCGGAGCCCGGTGGTACGTCCGCGGCTTCGGGACCGATCGGCTGCGTGCGACCAGCTCGCTCTCGCCGCGCGACACCGACGGGCACGGCACCCAGATGGCCTCGATCGCCGCCGGGAACGCCGAGGTCCCGGTCCGGGTCAGCGGTGAGCCGCTCGGCACGCTCGGCGGCCTCGCACCCGAGGCGCAGCTGGCCGTCTACAAGGCCTGCTGGGGCGCCCCCGACCCGGCTGACGACGGCTGCGCGAGCGCCGACCTCGTCACGGCCATCGACGACGCCACCCGTGACGGTGTGGACGTCCTGAGCCTCTCGGTCGGCGGGCCGGCCGAGATCGACACCGTCGAGCGCGCACTGCTCGGCGCAGCCGAGGCCGGCGTCGTGGTGACCGCCGCGGCCGGCAACGGTGGCGAGGACACCCTCGCCGCCCACCCCAGCCCCTGGGTGACCACCGTCGGAGGCACCACGGGCGACCTGCGCGAAGGCCGGGTCGTCGTCCCGGCGGCCCTGCGTACCCGGCGCGTGGCCGACCTGTCCGGTGCGATGCTGTCGCGTCGGACCGTCGGCCCGGCTCCGGTCGTGCGGGGCGTCGACGCCACCGCCGACGCGAAGCGCCGGCGGGATGCTCGGGTGTGTGCCCCGGGCAGCCTGGATGCGGCCACGGTGGCCGGTGCCATCGTCGTGTGCGAGCGCGGCCAGGTCGGCCGCGTCGACAAGTCCCGAGCCGTGTCACTGGCCGACGGGGTCGGCATGGTGCTGGTCAACCAGACCCGTGGCTCGGTCGACCTGGACGTCCACAGCGTGCCGACCGTCCACCTGGACGTGCAGTCCGGCGCACGCCTGCAGCGCTGGATCAAGCGCACCCCGGACGCACGGATCTCCCTGCGCTCCCTGGGCCGCGAGAAGACTCGCGACCGCATCGCCTCCCTCTCGCCGAGCGGCGACCTGGGCGCCGGCGTGCTCAAGCCCGACCTGCTCGCCACGGCCACCGGCGTGCTCGGTGCGGTCCCGAGCACCAACGGCTCGGACGCCTGGGACTTCGTCACGGGCACCTCGGCCGCCACGGCCTACACCGCCGGTGTCGCCGCGACCCTGCTCAGCCGGGACCGCACCCCGGCGGAGGTGCGCTCGGCGCTGGCCACCACGGCTGCCCCGGTGGATCGCTCCGAGCTCCTGCGCAGCGGGGCGGGACGCCTGCGTCCCGACCGGGTCGACTCCCCGGGGCTCGGCTACCTCGTCGCGACCGGGGACTACCGTGACTGGCTGGAGGGCGACACGGCGTCGTTGAACACCCCCTCGGCCCTGATCACCAACGAGGCGACGACCGCGACGCGCACGGTCACCAACGTGGGCAAGCGTCGCCTGTACTTCTCCTCCGCCGCCCGCGGCTTCCGTTCCGGGGTCTCGGTGACTCCGGCCGCGCTGCGCCTGGGGCCGGGCGAGAGCGCGACCTTCACGGTCACGGTGGATCGTCGCAGCCCGCAGCTCGACGACGGGTACGTCGTGTGGCGCGGTGCCAACGGCTCGGTGACCCGGATCCCCGTGGTCATCGGTCGCTGAACGCGCCCTCCCCGCCGAAGGCGAGGTCGGCGAAGCGACGACCCATCAGGCGGTGGGTCTCCGGGTCGGGGTGCAACCGGTCGGGCAGCGGCAGCGCGGCGACGTCCGACTCGCCGTACAACCTGCGCCCGTCGAGGTAGGACAGGTGCGGGTCGGCGATGCTCCGCTCCTCGACGACGGCGGCCAGCACCTCGCGGACGACCTGCAGCGTGAGCTTGCCCAGCGCCACCTCCGCGGGGTCGCCGGCGGCCCGGAAGGCCAGGCGTCCGTCGGCCATCGACTCCGGGTCGAAGGCCGACGGTCCCGGCGTCTCCTCGTGCATCGGGCACAGCACCGGGGAGACCACCAGCAGCGGGGTCTCGGGGTGGCCGTCGCGGATCGTGTCGAGGAAGCCGTGGACGCCGGCGACGAGGGCGCGCCGGCGCATCAGGTCGGTGTTGACCAGGTTGATGCCCAGCTTGAGGCTGATCAGGTCCGCCGGGGTGTCCCGGACGACCCGCGCCACCGCCGGGTCGAGCAGGGCACTGCCACCGAGACCGAGGTTGACCAGGTCCACGCCGGCCGACGTCGCGGCGACGACGGGCCACGTGCCGGTGGGCTCGGCGGCGTTGGAGCCCTGGCTGATCGAGCTGCCGTGGTGCAGCCAGGTGCGGCGCGCGCTCGGCAGCGGCGATTCGACGCGGGCGTCGGTGCGCACCGAGACCAGCTCGACGGTCTCGTCGTGCGGCAGCCAGATCACCACCTCCTTCGCTCCGAGGGGCAGGTCGGCGAAGGCGAGCGTGCCCGGCTCTCCCGGGTGGGTCTCCGCGGTGCCGGCGACCATGTCGATGACGACCTCGTCGCCCGCCACGATGCTCCCGGAGTCGTGCGGTCTCCCATCGATCTGCAGCTCGTAGACACCGTCGGGACGCGGTGGCGCGCCGGGATAGGTGCGCTTGGTGGGCAGGGCCTCGAGCTCGACGTGAGTGGCGGTGGTGCGGAACGCGAGCCGCACCCCGGACGGTTGGGACTCCGCCATCAGCAGCTGGGGATCACCCAGCTGCCGGCGGGCCCAGGCGGGCAGCCGGTGCGGACGGACACCGCGGTCGGTGACCTCGACCTCGAGCGCGCCGCGCAGGTGGTCGGCGGTGATGCGGGTGCTGATCAGGTCGGTCATGCGGTGCTCCAGCTGGTGAGGACGAGGTCGAGGGAGGAGAGGATCGCGGCCCACGACTCCTGGGACGGCGGGTTGCTGTGCGCGAAGCCGCCGGCGAGCTCGAGGCTGACGAAGCCGTGGAACGTGCTGCCCAGCAGTCGTACGGCGTGCACCTGCTGCGCCTCGTCGAGGTCGTAGCCCCGCAGCACGGCTCGCGCCAACGCCGCGTGGCGCGGACCGGCACTCGTCGCCGCGGTCGAGGGGTCCATCGGCAGGCGCGAGGCGTCGTAGCGGCCGGGATGCTCGGTGGCGTACCCGCGGTAGACGTCGCCCAGCGCCATCAGCGCGTCCACCCCGGCTCTGCCGGCAACCTCGCGGTCGGCCCGGTCGGCCATCTCCTGGAGCGCGAGCAGGGCGATCCGGGTGCGCAGGTCGTCGTTGCCCTGCACGTGCGCGTAGAGGCTGGCCGTCCTGATCCCGAGACGCCGGGCCAGGGTGGTCACCGAGACGTGGGCGAAGCCGATCTCGTCGGCCAGCTCGGCGCCCTGGCCGACGACGCTGGTGGTGGTGAGACCGAGGCGAGGCATGCCGTCATGGTCACATTTCCTAAGGAGATTAGGCAATAACTAAGTCTCGTTAGTCTGTGGCCAGTCGCGAGGGCCAGCCAGCAGGCGCCGACGACCACGCGAGCGTTCAGCGCTCGATCCCCAGGAAGCGCCGCAGCACCTCGGCGCCCTCGACAGCGACGGCACCGCCCTGGCGGACGAAGGTGTCGGGTGTGACGGCCACGCGCTGCTCGTCCACCGTCACGGGGCCGTTGCGCGTGTCCTGGACCACGCGACGCCGACCGCTGTCGACGTACCCGGCCTTGCGACTGACAGCGGCCGAGGCGTGGTTGCCGACGATGTAGCCGGACTCGCAGCGCTGCGCGCCGAGCTCGTCGAAGGCGAGACCGACGACGAGGCGGCGCATCAGCGTGCCCGTCCCCCTCCCCTGGTGGTCCCGGCCCAACCAGGAGCCGGTCAGGACGGTGCGGGTCTGCGCGAAGCCTCGGGAGTGCAGGTCCTGCATGCCGACGAGGATCCCGTCGCGACGGACCGCCAGGGCGAGTCGCCACTCCTCGGGTGCGCAGGTCGCCCGCTGGGTCCACCACCACGGCAGCGACGTCGCGGGGAAGCCGTCGGGCGCACCCGGTGCGAAGGGCTCCTCGTGCCAGGACCGGAGGAACGGCGTCGGCAGCCCGGGCGCATCGATGCCGCCGCGGACCAGCTCGACGAGCTCGGGCAGGTCGTCGTCGCGCAGCACCCGGAGGATGACCGGGCCGCAGGAGACCTTCAGCGCGAACGGGGGGAAGACCTCTTCGAGCGTGATCATGCTCAGCCGCCGGCCGAGAGCCCCAGCTCGGCGGTACTCTTCTCGCGCATCTCGACCTTGCGGACCTTGCCGGTCACCGTCATCGGGAAGTCCTCGACCAGCATCACGTAGCGCGGGATCTTGTAGTGCGCGAGCCTGCCGGTCGCGAACGCCTTCACGGCGGCGGCGTCCAGCGGCTCGCTGCCGGGCCGCAGCTTGAGCCACGCGCACAGCTCCTCGCCGTACCTCTCGTCGGGCACGCCGACCACCTGGACGTCCTCGACGTCGGGGTGGGTGTGGAGGAACTCCTCGATCTCCCGGGGATAGACGTTCTCACCGCCGCGGATGACCATGTCCTTGATCCGGCCCACGATCGTGCAGTAGCCGTCCTCGCGCATCACCGCCAGGTCACCGGTGTGCATCCAGCCGTCGGCGTCGATCGCCTCGGCCGTCCTCTCCTTGCTCTGCGGATCGTCGAGGGGCCAGTAGCCGAGCATCACCGAGTAGCCGCGGGTGCAGAACTCACCGGTCTCGCCGCGCTCGACCGTGGCACCGGTGACCGGGTCGACGACCTTGATCTCGACGTGTGGGTGGACCCGGCCGATCGTGGCGGTACGGCGCTCCAGGTCGTCGTCGGCGCGGGTCTGGCAGGAGACCGGCGACGTCTCGGTCATGCCGTAGGCGATGGACACGCCTGCCATGTGCATGTCGTCCACGCAGCGGCGCATCACCTCGACCGGGCAGATCGAGCCGGCCATGATCCCGCTGCGCAGGCTCGTCAGGTCGTAGGCGGCGAAGCCGGGCGCGTTGTGCATCGCGATGAACATCGTCGGGACGCCGTACAGCACCGTGCAGCGCTCGTCCTGCACGGTCTGCAGGGTGACGGCGGGGTCGAAGCCCGGGGCAGGGATCACCATCGTGGCTCCGTGGCTCGTGCAGCCGAGGTTGCCCATCACCATCCCGAAGCAGTGGTAGAAGGGCACCGGGATGCACATCCGGTCCTCGGCGGCGAGCTCGATGGTCTCGGTCGTGAAGTAGCCGTTGTTGAGGATGTTGACGTGGCTGAGCGTGGCGCCCTTGGGGTAGCCCGTGGTGCCGGAGGTGTACTGGATGTTGATCGGGTCGTACGGCGACAGCCCGGCCGCTCGCTCGGCCACCGCGCCCTGCGGGACGGCGGCTCCGCCCTCGACCAGGCCGGCCCAGTCTTCGGTGTCGACGAACAGCGCCCGCTCCAGTCCCGGGCAGTCGTCGCGGACCTCGTCGATCATCGCCCGGTAGTCGCTGGTCCTGAAGGCGCTCGCCGCGAGGATCACCCGCATCCCGCTCTGGTTGACCGCGTAGGCCAGCTCGTGGGTGCGGTACGCGGGGTTGACGTTGACCAGGACGATCCCCACCTTGGCGGTGGCCAGCTGCACGACGGTCCACTCGGCGCAGTTCGGGGCCCACATCCCGACCCGGTCGCCCACCTCGAGCCCGAGAGCCAGCAGGCCCCGCGCCACGGCGTCGACGTCGCGGTCGAGCTCCGACCACGACCAACGCCTCCCCGACGCCACCTCGACCAGCGCCTCACGGTCCGGGTGGTCGGCGACGGTGCGGGCGAGGTTCGTGCCGATCGTCTCCGACAGCAGGGGCTGGTCGGTCTCGCCGCGGGCGTAGGACTCCATGTCCCGAAACTACGCCTGCCCGGCGGGACCGCCTAGAACGAGTCCTGGCCGTCCCCCGCACCGTCCCCCGCGCCGTCCCCGGCGCCGTCCTCCCGCCCGGTCCCCGCACCCCTGCCGACCCGGACCAGCTGCAGCGTGCCGACCACCATGCAGATCGCGCCGATGTAGATGCCGAACACGTCGTCGGTCCACAGGGCCAGCCCGAGAAAGGCGAACGCCACCCAGTAGAGACCGGGGATCCCGCGCAGCAGCTCGCTCATCCCGCGACCCTAGTGGCAACCCGGCCGGTCCTCCCGAGGCACTCGGAGTCGTCGCGTACATTCGCCTGCGTGCCTGACGACAACAGCTCCGGTCCTTCCGTGGACGGCTCGCGGAACGACGATGCCGACGCAGGCAGCAGCGATCACGCCGCGCGGCACGGGTTCTTCTCAGGCTTCGGTCGCCGCTCGCAGGACGGCTCCGAGGAGCCCGCCGGCGAGCCCAAGCGACGCACGCCCCTGTGGCTGGAGACCGGGATCCTGCTCGTCGTGGCGCTCGGGATGGCGCTGATCATCAAGACGTTCCTGGTGCAGGCCTTCTACATCCCCTCGGCCTCCATGGAGCCGGGCCTGGTCGAGAACGACCGGATCCTGGTCCAGAAGGTGTCCTACTGGTTCGGCCGCGAGCCCTCGCGCGGCGAGGTCGTGGTCTTCGAGGACCCGGGCGGGTGGCTGACCGGGCCCGAGCCCGGGCCCCAGACGGTGCTCGCCAAGGGCCTGGCCAAGATCGGGCTCTACCCCACGGGCGGTCATCTGGTGAAGCGGGTCATCGGTACGCCCGGCGACACGATCACCTGCTGCGACGCCGAGGGGAAGCTCGAGATCAACGGCGTGGCGATCGAGGAGGACGAGTTCATCCGTCCTCAGAACAAGTGCGACGGACCGATGCCCAACGGGTGCGACTCCGACTGGTCGGTCACCGTCCCGGAGGACCGGCTCTTCGTGATGGGTGACAACCGGGCGGCATCGGCCGACTCCTCCGACCGGCTGTGCGGGCCCGGCCAGCAGAAGTGCGACCCCGACCGGGCGTTCGTCCCGATCGAGCTGGTCGTCGGCAAGGTCTTCACCCTGGTCTGGCCCCCGAGCCACGCCCGGTTCATCGGTCGACCCGATGTCTTCGAGTCCGTGCCGGACGCCGGCTGAGGCTGGTCAGCGACCCTCGGCCCGCTCCACGAGCCGCGCCATCGCCTGCGGCGCCTCCGCGGTGACCATCGGGCCGATGCCGTCGGCCCCGGGGCCGGTGATGGTGGTCGACACCGTCACCTCGCACCCGCCGGCCGGGAGGTCGACGACGACGTGGTCGATGCGGATGACCAGCTCTCCCATCGTCAGCTGGTCGAGGTAGCGCGCCCCCGGCTCGACGACCTCCAGGCTCACCGGCACCTCGAAGGGGCCGGCGAGCGTCATCGTGCCCGTCGTGCCGACCACGAAGTCGCCCTCGAGGCTGACCGCCTCGACCGACGGGTCCCAGTCGGGCCAGGTCGTGGTGTCGCTCCACAGGGCCCAGACCGCGGCGGCGGGCGCCGTCGAGGTCACCGTCCCGGAGTGCTCGAAGGTCTCGCTCAACTCTGCTCCTCGGACTCGCGGCTCACCGTCATCGTGCGATCACCGAAGCGGACGGTGTCGCCGTCGACCAGGGTGGCGGGTCGACCCGCCGTGAGCGGGCGCGACACGCCCTGACGCACGAGCACCGATCCGTTGGTCGACCCGCGATCCATCACCACGAGGGCACCGTCGGGCACGACCTGGAACTGCGCGTGGGTCTTGGACACCGACATGTCGGAGGAGCGCAGGGGTACGACGTGCCTCACCGGCTCGTCGCCTCGCGGCTCGGGACGACGTCCCACGAGCGCCAGGCCCTCGACCACGAACTCCTCGCCGGTGTCGAACGCGACCCGCCATCGACCCGCGGTCGCCACCGCCTCCGGCTGAGCGGTGGGGCGACTCGGGGCGGCGCGTCGCGAGGTCGGGGCATCGTCGCGCGGCGCCCCCGGCGAGGAACCGGCGAGGCCTTCGGGAGACCCGCCGACCGGGCCCTGGGGTGGGCCGGTCGGGCGCGCCGCAGCGGGTGCTGCCGGGCCGACCGGCTGCGACGCGGGAGCACGACCCGGTCGCGACGCGAGCGGCGGACCGCTCGGTGGCGGCCCCGTCGGGACGGCAGGAGCCGGGCGGCGCGGGTCCGTGCGTGGCTGCGCCGCGGGTGCCGCCGCGCCCGGTCTGGCGGCCTGCGAGGTGCGCGGAGCCGCGGGCGGGGCCGGAGCCGGGACCGGTTCTGCCGACGGGGTCGGCATCAGGCGCATCGCCGTCAGGTTGACGATCTGGCGCGGTCGCCGGTCGCTGTCGAGGTCCACCTCGGGCACCGGCCGCACGTCCACGACGACGGCGTTGCTCATCCGGTCGTGGCCACCGCGACGCCGTCCCTCGGGGTCCATCACCGCGGTCCAGGCCAAGGTGGCGAGCCCGAGCCCGGCGGTCGGCAGGGTGAAGATGCCGAGGACGGCGGTCCGCAGCAGCGCCTGGGGCACGCCGATCGGTCGACCGTCGTCGTAGCCGACGACCCGCAGGCCGACCAGGGCCTTGCCGGGCGAGACCCCGGCCACGCCGAGCAGCACGCCGTACACGAGCGAGACGAGCAGGACGGTGCCGACGATGGCGGCTGCGCCGGCGGCGGCCATGTCCGCGTCGATGAGGAAGCGCCAGGCGAGGTAGCCCGCGCCCGCGAAGAGCCCCCAGGCCAGGAGCCGGTCGAGCACGAACGCGTAGAACCGCCGGTCGAGCTCGGCGGCCGGGTAGGTCACCGGCGTGGCGACCTGGCTCGTCGCGCTCAAGGCCGCGTGACCTGGATCGTGACCCCGTCGCCGAGGTTGATCGTCGCGCCGGGGATCAGCTGGACGGCGATGCCCGGCTTGAGATCCTCCGGACCCAGCCCGGGCTGCTCGAGCACGGTGCCGTTGGTCGACCCCATGTCGGTCACCACGGCGCTGCCGTGGTCGGCACCCGAGCCCGGCCGGACCTCCAGGTGGGTGGAGGAGATCTCGTGCAGCGGGCTGGGCACCTTGACCAGTCGGGGCTGCTCGGTGCTGGTGAACCGTCGCGCCTCGGGGGCGCGCCCGACGAGGATCACGCGGTCGACCGGGATCGTCTCGCCGTTGGAGATCAGCAGCCTGGCCACCGGCGCCACCACCCGGGGCGCGGCGGGCTGGCCCGGGATCCCCGGCAGCTCACGGGCGAACTCGGCCTCGGACGAGGCGCCGGTCCGGGTGAGGCCGTCGTGGTCCGACGGGTCGTCGTCCACCGGCGGGGCGGGGGGCGCCGAAGGCGACCCGGCCTGCTCCGCGTGATCGGTCTGCAGCGACAGGGCGTCGGTCGGCGCGAACGGCGGGGCTCCGGTCGGAACCGGGGGCGGACCGGCGGGTGGGGGGCCCGGCGGGGCCGCCGGCGGCTCCGGGGCGCGGGGGGCCCAGGAATCGGCCTCGTCGGGAGGGTCGACCGGCTGGGCGAGCGGCCCGGCGTCCTCACGGGTCCCCATGTTGGCGGTGTCGGGCTCGTCGTCGAGCGGCGACGACTCCGGGACCGGAGCCGGGGCCTGCTCGGCCTCGGGCGCAGGTGGCGGCGTGCCCACCGGAGCCGCCGGGGGCGCGGTGACGGCGGGCTGGTCGACCCGCGAGACCCGCACGAGGCCGCCCACGATCGGCAGGTCCACGTCGTCGGTGTCCACGTCGTCGGTGTCCACGTCGTCGGTGTCCTCGGACGACGCGTCGTCGACGACGACCAGCGCGAGGGACTCGACGTGGTCGAGGGTGCGCTCGACCCAGGTCAGGGCGTCGCGGCCGTCGATGCCCACCTGCTCGCCGTCGGCGGAACCCGTCACCTGCACCGCTCCGCGGGCGAGCACCTTGGTGGGGCCGTCACCGCCGCTGACCAGGACGAACCCGGGAAGAGCCCCGAGGCCGGACTGGAGCAGGGCGTCGAGGACCTCGTCGAAGCCGGCCCCGTCGTCGATGCGCGACCAGAGGTCGGCGACGCGGGCCTTCTCGGTGCCGGGCAGCAACAGGGTCGTGGCGCTGCCGAAGACGGCGAACCAGGCGCCGGTGCGGTAGGACGAGGTCGGCATCACGGCAGCGCTCCCAACTTCTGCTCGAGACTCATGCGCTGGGCATCGGAGTCGTACGGTCGGTCCGGGACCAATCCCACCACATCGACGACGACGGCCGTCGCGTTGTCGCGCCCACCGGCCGCGACGGCGGCGGCGACCACCCGGTCGGCGGCGTCGCGCGGGTCGGAGGTGCGGCTCAGGATGTCGGCGATCTGGTCGTCGTCGATCATCCCGCTCACGCCGTCCGAGCAGAGCAGCAGTCGCTCGGCGCCGGCGAGAGGCAGGACGAAGAAGTCGGCCTCGGTGCTGCCGGAGCCGCCGAGGGCGCGGGTGATGATGTGGCGCTCGGGATGGACGGCGGCGTCGGCGAGGGAGATGGTGCCGGCGTCGACGAGCTCCTGGACGACGCTGTGGTCGACGCTCACCTGCTCGAGCACGGAGTCGTTGTAGCGGTAGATGCGGGAGTCGCCCAGGTTGGCCAGCAGCCACATCGGCTCCGTCGGCCCGCCGACGTCGCCCTGGGTCTGCTCGACCACCAGCGCCACGACCGCGGTGGTCCCGGCGGCGAAGTCCTGCGCGCCCGCGGCGCGCTGCCCGGCGTCGTACTCGGCGATCCTGGCCTGGCTCGAGCGCAGCGTCGCGGCGATCGCCTCGGGGCCCCGGGTCGCGTCGTAGCCGGACTCGGCGAGCGCGCTGAACTCCTCGACCACGATCCGGCTGGCGACGTCCCCGCGGTCGTGCCCGCCCATGCCGTCGGCCACCACGAAGACCAGTGGGGCGACGAGGAAGGCGTCCTCGTTGATCTCCCGCACCAGTCCCACGTCGCTGGCGGCACCGTGGTGCAGCTCGACGTCGGTCATGGTCGTCTCCTCGCGACGCTGGAGGAGAGCGATAGTTTGGGAGGGATGGCAACCACGAGATCCGCGGGCCCTGGCGGCCCTGACCGTGCTGGCAGCGCTGGCGACCACGGGCCCGGACACCGCTCCCTGGCCGACCAGCTGCGCGGCTGGTCCGACGAGCGCCTGGGCCGGCTGCTCGCCGCGCGTCCCGATCTGGTCACTCCCGCCCCTCACGACTTCGGCCAACTGGCGTCACGAGCCGCCGTGCGCGCCTCGCTGTCCCGAGCCCTCGACGCCCTCACGCGCCTCGAGCTCTCGGTCCTTGATGCCCTCGTCGTGGCAGGTCAAACCCCCCGTGAGGACGTAGTGAGCATCGTGCACGCTGCGCCCGACGCCGTCGAGGCCGCCCTGGACCTGCTCATCGACCGGGGCCTGGTCTGGTCCTCGGTCGGCGGGTGGCGGGCGGTGACCGGCGTGGCCGACGCCCTGGGCGCCGGCCCCGGCGTCAGTGGTCTGCGAGTCCGTTCCCCCGACTTCGCCGACCCCTCGGTCCTCGAGGCAGCGCTGGCCGAGATCACTCCCGCGGCGCGCGCCCTGCTCGAGCACGTGGTCGACCACGGCGGCGAGGGCACGACCGGCTCGGCCCGGCTGACGGTGCTGCCTGCCGACGCCGCCACCCCGGCCGAGGAGCTCATCTCGCGCCGCCTGCTCATCCCGCGCGCTGGAGGCAGCGTCGTCCAGGCTCCCGGCGAGGTCGGCCTGGCCGTGCGCGGCGGACGGACCACGCGCGAGCCCATCGACGACCTCCCCACGATCGCCGTCGCCGAACGCTCCCCCGACCTCGTCGACCGGGCTGCGGCCGGTGCGGCGTTCGAGGCCGTGCGCCGCGTCGAGCTGCTCCTCGACCACTGGGGCACCCAGCCGCCCACGATGCTGCGCAGCGGGGGGCTGGGGGTGCGTGACCTCAAGCTGGCCACGGCCCTGCTCCACCTCGACGAGGCCACGACGGCGCTCGTGGTCGAGACCGCGCACACCGCCGGACTGCTGGGCACGGTCGCCAACGCCGACGGGAACGCGGTGTGGGTGCCGTCGGACTCCTTCGACGCCTGGGTCGCCCGGCCACCCGCGGAGCGGTGGGCCACCCTCGTGCACGCCTGGCTCGACAGCGCCCGCCTGCCGGCGCTCGTGGGCACCCGCGACCCGGCCGGCAAGACCTGGAACGCCCTGGCTCCCGAGCTCGCCTCGCACGCGGTGGCCGAGGCCCGCCGCGCCACCCTGCTCGCCCTGGCCGACCTGCCCCCGGGCGCGGCCCTCGCCGCGGGCACCGGGCTGCCGTCACTGCTGGACCGCGTCTCGTGGGACCGTCCCCGCCGGCCGCGCTCCCGCGGCGACTACGTGGCGTGGACCCTCACCGAGGCCGCGGCGCTCGGGCTCACCGGACTCGGCGCCGTGGCGTCGTACACCCGGGCCCTGCTGAGCGACGACAAGCCGACCGGGCTCGCCGAGCTGATGCCCGAGCCGGTCGACCACGTGCTCATCCAGGCCGATCTCACCGCCGTGGCGCCCGGCCCGCTCGAGTCGTCGCTGGCCCGCTCGCTCCAGCTCGTCGCCGATGTCGAGTCGCGCGGCGGCGCCACGACGTACCGCTTCACCCCCGCCTCCGTACGCCGTGCGCTCGACGTCGGCTGGACGGCCGCGGAGGTGCACGGGTTCCTCGAGCAGGTCTCGCGCACCCCGGTCCCCCAGCCGCTGACCTACCTGGTGGACGACACCGTGCGCACGTTCGGGGCGATCCGGGTGGGCCACGCGGAGGCCTTCCTGCGCGCCGACGACGAGTCCGCCCTCACCGAGCTGCTCCACCACCCGAAGGCCGCCGGGCTGGGCCTGCGACGCATCGCGCCGACCGTCATCATCAGCACCACCCCGATCGACGTCCTGCTCCCCCGCCTGCGCGACCTCGGCGCAGCCCCGGTGCTGGAGTCGGCGGACGGGTCGGTGCAGGTCTCGCGCCCCGACGTCCTGCGCGCCCGACCGCCCCGAGAGCGTCGAGCGTCGGTGCGCTCGACGCGCGAGTCGGCGCGGATCGCCTCGGTGGTGACCGCCATCCGGGCCGGTGACCGGGCGGCCACCGTCCGCCCGGCCGCCACCGCCGCACCGTTGACCCCCTCCGGCGCACTGGCGGCCCTGCGGGAGGCGATCGAGGCCGAGTCCACCGTGCTGGTCGGCTACGTCGACAACCAGGGCGTCTCCTCCGAGCGGGTCATCGACCCGATCTCCATCGAGGGCGGCTCGCTGACCGCCCACGACCACCGTGCCGACGACGTCCGCGCGTTCGCCGTGCACCGGATCACGACGGTGCGACCGCTCGCATCGGGGTAGTCCCGAGGCCCACCCCCGCGTCCGTAGACTCGCCAGGTGAACGACGGCCCTCTCATCGTCCAGTCCGACAAGACCCTCCTGCTCGAGATCGACCACGAGCGCGCGCAGGACTGCCGCAAGGCGATCGCGCCCTTCGCCGAGCTCGAGCGCTCGCCGGAGCACGTCCACACCTACCGCCTGACGCCGCTCGGCCTGTGGAACGCGCGCGCAGCCGGCCACGACGCCGAGATGGTCGTCGACACCCTGCTCACCTACAGCCGCTACGCCGTCCCCCACTCGCTGCTGGTCGACGTCGCCGAGACGATGGCCCGCTACGGCCGGCTGCGCCTGGAGAAGCACCCGGTGCACGGCCTGGTGATGGCGAGCACCGACCGTCCCGTGCTCGAGGAGGTCCTGCGCGCCAAGAAGGTGCAGGGCATGATCGGCGCCCGCATCGGCGGACCCGACGGGGACACCGTCGCGGTGCACGCCTCCGAGCGCGGCAACCTCAAGCAGGCGCTGCTCAAGCTCGGCTGGCCGGCCGAGGACTTCGCCGGCTACGTCGACGGCGAGGCCCACCCGATCGACCTGGACGAGTCCGACTGGGCGCTGCGCGACTACCAGCGCGACGCGGCCGACTCGTTCTGGCACGGCGGCTCCGGCGTCGTGGTGCTCCCCTGCGGCGCGGGCAAGACGATGGTCGGCGCCGCGGCGATGGCGCAGGCCCGAGCGACGACCCTGATCCTGGTCACCAACACCGTGAGCGCGCGGCAGTGGAAGGACGAGCTGATCAAGCGCACCACCCTGACCGAGGACGAGATCGGCGAGTACTCCGGCACGGTCAAGGAGATCCGGCCCGTCACGATCGCGACGTACCAGGTGATGACCACACGCCGCAAGGGTGTCTACAGCCACCTCGAGCTGCTCGACGCCCGCGACTGGGGTCTCGTGGTCTACGACGAGGTGCACCTGCTGCCGGCGCCGATCTTCCGGATGACCGCCAACCTCCAGGCCCGGCGACGGATCGGCCTGACCGCCACCCTGGTGCGCGAGGACGGGCGCGAGGGCGACGTCTTCTCCCTCATCGGTCCCAAGCGGTACGACGCCCCGTGGAAGGACATCGAGAGCCAGGGCTGGATCGCCCCGGCGGACTGTGTCGAGGTCCGGGTGAGCCTGCCGACCGACGAGCGCATCGTCTACGCGACCTCCGAGCCCGAGGAGCGCTACCGCCTCGCCTCCTGCACGCACCAGAAGGTGCAGGTCGTGCGCGACCTCGTCGCCCAGCACGCAGGCCAGCCCACCCTGGTGATCGGGCAGTACATCGACCAGCTCGACGAGCTCGCCGACAAGCTGGACGCCCCGGTGATCAAGGGCGAGACCCCGGTCAAGGAGCGCCAGCGGCTCTTCGAGGCGTTCCGCACCGGGGAGATCGGGATGCTGGTGGTCTCCAAGGTCGCCAACTTCTCCATCGACCTGCCCTCGGCCGAGGTCGCGATCCAGGTGTCGGGCTCGTTCGGGTCCCGCCAGGAGGAGGCCCAGCGACTCGGTCGGCTGCTGCGGCCGAAGGCCGACGGCAAGTCCGCGCACTTCTACACCGTGGTCTCGCGCGACACCGTCGACGCCGACTTCGCGCAGAACCGCCAGCGCTTCCTGGCCGAGCAGGGCTACGCCTACCGGATCATCGACGCCGAGGACCTGGGACTCAGCGGCTCGACGGGCTGAACCGTGCCCGCAGCCACCACCGCGCGCCGCCAGCTCGCCCTGATCGCGCTGGTGCAGGTGCTGGCGATGTCGAGCTGGTTCTCGGCCTCAGCCGTGGTGCCGAGCCTGCGTGACGACTGGGCGATCAGCGGTCAGCAGGGCACGCTGCTGACGATCGCGGTGCAGCTGGGGTTCGTCACCGGCGCGGTCATCAGCGCGGTGCTCAGCCTCGCGGACCGGTGGCCCGCGCACGTCCTCGCGGCCGGGTCGGCCCTGGTCGCGGCCCTGTCGACGGCCACCATCGCCCTCGCCGTCGACTCCCTCGCTCCGGCGCTGCCGCTACGTTTCGTCACCGGCGTCGCGCTCGCCGGGGTCTACCCGACCGGGATCAAGCTGATGGCCTCGTGGTTCGAGAAGGGCCGCGGGCTCGCGATCGGCGTCCTGGTCGGCGCGCTCACCCTCGGCAGCGCCCTCCCCCAGCTGCTCGACGGACTGGCCGGAGCTCTCGGCGACCTTCCCTGGCGCTCGGTCCTGCTCACGTCCTCGACGCTCTGCCTGGTCGCTGCCGTGACCGCCCTGTGCTGGGTCCGACTCGGGCCGCTCGCCGCGCCGGCCCCACCGTTCGACCCGCGCTACCTGCTGCGCCTGGCGAAGGAGCGCGGTCCTCGCCTGGCCAACCTCGGCTACTTCGGCCACATGTGGGAGCTCTACGCGATGTGGACCTGGCTGCCCGCCTACCTCGCCGCCAGCTTCGCCGTCTCCGGGACCTGGGACGAGTCCCGCGCGACGATCGGGCTCGTCGCCTTCGGCGTCATCGGCGTCGCAGGGGTGGTCGGCGCGCTCGGTGGCGGGTGGCTCGGCGACCGGGTCGGCCGCGCGCGGGTGGCCGGCGGAGCGATGGCGATCAGTGCGTCCTGCTGCCTGCTCGCCGCCGCGGCGTACGGCGCGTCGCCGTACCTGCTCCTGCCGATCCTCGTGCTCTGGGGAATCTCCATCATCGCCGACTCGGGGTTGTTCTCGACGCTGATGACCGAGGTCGCCGACCGTCGCTACGTCGGCACCGCGCTGACCATGCAGACCGCGGTCGGCTTCCTGCTGACCGTGGTGACGATCAACGCCGTGCCGTACGTCGTCGACTGGATCGGCTGGCGCGGGGCGATGGCGATGCTGGCGGTCGGTCCCGTCGCCGGGGCCGTCGCGATGGCTCGCCTCGACCGGTTCCTCGCCGAGGCGACCCGGCCCCAGCACGGCACAAACTCCTCGCGCAAGCCGATTGCCGGTCCCTAGTGTCGGCCGCCGTGCTCCACTCGGGAGCACGAGGACACAGAGACGAAAGGACCATGGAGCAGATCAGCAAGAAGCTCATGAACTGGGCTTCGATCCTCGAGGACAACACCCGCGAGCAGGCGGTGACGGCAGCGACGATGCCGTTCATCCACCCGCACCTTGCGTCTCGGGGTCCCCGCGACGTTGTCCGCAGGAGGAGCGAAGCGGGGGATGCGGAGAACGTCGTGGGGTGAGCTGATGCCCGACGCGCACCTGGGGATGGGGGCGACGGTCGGCTCGGTCATCCCGACCCTCGGCGCCATCATGCCGGCGGCGGTCGGCGTGGGCATCGGCTGCGGCATGATCGCGGTGCGCACGTCGTACGA
>NZZG01000080.1 GCA_002698575.1 Pimelobacter sp.
GCGGGGTGCTCCTCTCGGATGCGACGCTGCTCGACCGCACCCCGGTCGAGGCCAGCTTCGCCGGATTCCCGATGAGTCAGTTCGACAAGGACGACGTCGAGGACCTCGGGCTGCTCAAGCTCGACGTGCTGGGCATCCGGATGCAGTCCTCGATGGCGCACGCCGTGGCCGAGATCAAGCGTGTCGACGACGTCGAGATCGACCTCGACGACCAGGCCCAGGTGCCCTTCGACGACCCCGAGACCTACGCGATGATCAGCAGCGCCAAGACCCTGGGGGTCTTCCAGATCGAGTCGCCGGGCCAGCGGGAGCTGATCGGCAAGTCCGGCATCGACGACTTCGGCGAGATCATCACCGACATCTCCCTCTTCCGGCCCGGTCCGGTCAAGAGCGACATGATCAGCCCCTACCTCGACGTCAAGCACGGCTGGAAGCAGGCCACCTACCTCCACGACGACCTGCGCCCGATCCTGGAGCAGACCCACGGAGTCGTGGTCTTCCACGAGCAGGTGATCCAGATGATCGGCGAGCTGACCGGCATCACCTATGCCGAGGCCGACGAGAGGCGTCGAGCGCTCGGCAGCGTCGACGGGATGGCGCAGGTCAAGGTGTGGTTCTACCCCCGTGCGCTGGGCCGGGGCTACCCGCTCGGCGTCGTCGAGCAGATCTGGAGGGTGATCGAGGCCTTCGCCTCCTTCGGCTTCTGCAAGGCCCACGCCGCGGCGTTCGCGCTGCCGACCTACCAGTCGGCCTGGCTCAAGACCCACTGGCCTGCCCACTTCCTGGCCGGCGTGCTGACCCATGACCCGGGGATGTACCCCAAGCGCCTGATCCTCGACGACGTACGCCGCCTCGGCATCGCGGTGCTCGGCCTCGACGTCAACGCCTCCGAGGCCACCTACGTCGTGGAACCGCTGGGCTCGGGGAGCGAAGCGCCCCGGACCTACGGGGTCAGGCTCTCGCTGTCGGAGGTCAAGGGCATCAACGCCGGCGAGGTGGGCCGCATCGTCGCGGCCCGTCCCTACGCCTCGCTGACCGACTTCTGGCACCGTGCCCGGGTCTCGCGCCCGATCGTCGAGCGTCTGGTCCTGGCGGGTGCCTTCGACTCCGTCTACGGGATCGGGCTGCGGGGCTCCCGCGGCGAGGTGTCCGCGCGCAGCCGGGTGACCCGTCGCGACCTGCTGCTGCAGGTGGCCGAGCTGGAGCGGTTCGGCAAGGCGGTCGAGCGCGCCGGGCGGGGGCGCGGGCTGGCCGGCCGCCGGGTCGCGCGTCACGGCAGTCAGTCCCCGGCCCGGTCCCGTCCGGCTGACGTCCGGGTCGACGACGCGGTCGCCCGCAACAGCACCGACCCCGGCGCCCGCGAGGGTGCCGCAGCCCGACCGGGACCCGAGCGGCACGCGCTGGGAGCCTCGGGAGTCTGGGCCAGGGCCTCGGCCCAGAGCCGGGTGAGTGCCGAGCCTGCCCCGGTCGACTCCGTGCAGCTCAGCCTCGACCTCGGCGACGCGCCCCGGGAGGGTGAGGTCTCCGGGCTGCCCGAGATGAGCGCCGCCGAGTCGATGGCGGCCGAGCTGGAGATCCTGGGCCTCGACGTGAGCCGCCACGTCATCGACGGCCACGCCCGCTTCCTGGCGGCCCTCGGCACGACCCACAGCCGCGACCTGCTCGAGCAGCGCAGCCGCAGCGAGCTGCTGGTGGCAGGGGTCAAGGTGGCCACCCAGACCCCTCCGATCCGCAGTGGACGGCGCGTCGTCTTCCTCACCCTCGACGACTCCACCGGTCCGGTTGACGCCACCTTCTTCGAGGACGCCCAGGGCCCCTACGCCCAGACGGTCTTCGGCTCCTGGCTGCTGGTCGTGCGCGGCGAGCTGCGGCGCACCGGCCACCGGGGAGTCTCGCTGCGTGCCACCGGGGCCTGGGAGCTCTCCGAGCTGCACGGGCTCTGGCGTCGCGAGGGCATCGACGCCGTCCACGACCTGATCGCCGCGGCCCCACGCCCGGGGGACCGCCCGGCGCACGATGCTGCGCCCGGTGCCGCGGCGACGGATGCGCCCTCCCAGCGTCGCGTCCTGGTGCACAGCAGCGGGTTCGCGATGTCCCCCTACTCCGACATCAAGCCGGCCGGCGAGGATCCCAAGCAGGTCGCGCGCAAGCTCTGGCACCGCTCCCCGGGCAGTCCCGGATGAGCACTCGCTCCGGGGCTCTCCCGTCGACCTGTCTAGGGTGGGCGTCATGTCCGCCGATCGCCGTGCCGCTCCCCGCACCGCCGTGGTGTGGGACGTCCTCGACCCGTTGCTCGCCGGCGGTCCGCTCGACGTGCTCGACATCGGTGGTGGCACCGGCGGGTCCGCGGTGCGGATCGCCGCGCTCGGCCACCGGGTCTCGGTCATCGACCCCAGCCCCGATGCCCTGGCCTCGCTCGACCGCCGGGCCCGTGAGCAGGGGGTGGAGGTGTCCGGACGACAGGGCGACCTGTCCGACCTGCTGGACGTCGTGGAGCCCGACAGCGTCGACCTCGTGCTGTGCCACGGGGTGCTCGAGGTCGTCGACGACCCGGCGAGCGCCGTGGCCAGGATCCGCGAGGTCCTGCGTCCCGGCGGCCACCTCAGCCTGCTCCTCGCCCAGCACCATGCCGCCGTCGTGGCCCGGGCGATGGCCGGGCACTTCGCCCAGGCCAGGTCCCTGCTCGACGGGTCGACCGGCCGGGAGGGTCACGGCCGGACCGGACGTCGGTTCACCCGCGACGAGGCCACCGCGCTGCTGCTCGGCGCCGACTTCGAGGTCGTCTCGACCCACGGGGTCCGGGTCTTCGCGGACCTCGTCCCCGGGTCCTTGCTCGACCTCGAGCCCGGTGCGGCGGGCGCGCTCGTCGAGCTCGAGCGTGCCGTCGCCGGTCGCGCGGAGTACCTCCCGCTCGCGACGCAGGTCCACCTGCTCGCGCGGTAGCTCCCCGGCAGGACCGCGGTGGTGACGGCCGGCGCCCCGACCGCAGCCGGCACGTCCACGCCGATCCTGCACGTCGACATGGACGCCTTCTACGCGTCGGTGCTGCTGCGGGACCGGCCCGAGCTGCAGCACCTGCCCGTGATCGTCGGGGGCGGTCACCGCGGGGTGGTGCTGGCCGCCAACTACCCGGCCCGGGAGTACGGCGTCCGCTCGGCGATGACCGCGACCCGGGCCCGCCGGCTGTGCCCGCACGCCGTGGTGCTCCAGCCCGACTACGACACCTTCACCAAGGTCTCGACCGCGGTGATGGCACTGTTCCGTCGGACGACCTCGCTGGTGGAGGCGATCTCGCTCGACGAGGCCTTCCTGGACGTCTCCGGCGCCGTGCGCCGGCTCGGCAGCCCGCTCCAGATCGCCGAGGACCTGCGGGCCACGATCCACGACGAGCAGGGGATCACCTGCTCGGTCGGCATCGCCGCCTCGATCTCGGTCGCCAAGCTGGCCAGCAAGCGGGCCAAGCCCGACGGGGTCGTGGTCGTGCCTCCCGAGGAGATCACCTCCTTCCTGCACCCCCTCGACGTCGGTGACCTGTATGGCGTGGGGGAGAAGACCCAGGCGATGCTGCACCGGTTGGGGCTGATCACCGTCGGCGACCTGGCCCACACCCCGGTGCGGACCCTCCAGCGTGCGGTGGGGGTGCACCTCGGCGCCCACCTGCACGACCTCGCCTGGGGCGCCGACCGGCGCGAGGTCGCGCCACGCAGCACCGGTGCCTTCGGGCACGGCGGTCGCAGCGGTGAGGCCGACCCGGAGAAGTCGATGGGAGCCCAGGAGACCTTCGGGCGCGACACCGACGACCGGGAGGTGGTGCTGCGCGAGGTCCTCAAGCTCACCGCGAAGGTCGCCACCCGGCTGCGGGCGGCGGAGGTCGCCGGTCGCACGGTCACCATCACGGTGCGCTTCGCCGACTTCACCACTATCACCCGCAGTCGCACCCTCGCCGAGCCGACCGACGTCACCCAGGAGATCTACGCCGCGGCGGTCCGCCTCTACGACGCCCTCGGGCTGCAGCGGGCCCGGGTCCGGTTGGTGGGGGTCCGGGTGGAGGGCCTGCTGCCCCGCGAGCAGGTGCAGCGGCAGGGGGTCCTGGGAGAGCGTGAGCACGGCTGGTCGGAGGCCGATCGGGCCGTCGACCGGGCGGCCCGACGCTTCGGCAGCGCCGCCGTACGGCCGGCGAGCCTGCTCGGCTGAGCCTCCTCACGGGGCGGGGACAAGATTGGCCGATGAAAGTTCGGCTCCCGCCTACCGTGACGCCGAGCACCTGCCTATCCTTGACCTCACCGCACGTGCAACACGCCCGTCATGTACGACCTGGAGGACCCGGTGCCACTCTCCGAGGAGGAGCTGCGACTGCTCGAGCAGATGGAGCGCGCGCTCGTCGAGGAGGACCCCAAGTTCGCCTCCACCCTGCGCGGCGCGACGCTGCGCCAGAGCGCCCGGCGCCGAGCGATCATCGCCGGCGTCGCCTTCACCGCCGGGGTCACGATCCTGATGGCCGGTGCGATCTACAACCGCTGGTACATCGGCATCATCGGCTTCGTCCTGATGCTGGGCTCCGCGACCATCGCCCTGGGAGCGATGCGCGGACAGCAGCAGGCCGGCTCGGAGGAGCAGACCGCGGGACACCCGTCGGGCTTCTCGGTCATCGAGGGCGGACGCAAGAGCGGCCGCGCCAAGCGCGGTCGCACGAAGTCGCGGGCTTCCGGGACCTTCATGGAGCGGATGGATGCCCGCTGGCGTCGTCGTCGGGAGAACGGCGGCTACTGAGCCCCCGGCGCCACTGAGCGCCACCGGCGCCAGCAGGCACCAGGGTCGGCCCCTCCTGCCCGGGCGTGGCCGGCTACACGTGCTCGACGAGCTCGCCGGAGCGGTCCTCGTCGACGTCCTGGTGCGCCTCGACGACCCGGCGCCGCTGCGTCACCGAGCGGGGCAGCCACGTCGCACGGCGTCGCGCACGCGCAGTGGCTCCCGCCATCAGCGCCGCCCTGCAGGTCACGACGTCGTCGTGCAGGGAGCCGGCCGGGTCGGCCACGCCGGCGGAGTAGCGCGCACGCTCCACACTCGTCACGATCCTGCCCAACGCCTCGACGGCCTCGGGGGCCTGCTCAGGACCGTGCGCGGGTCGCTGGTCGTCCTCGCCCGGGCGTCCCAGGCGGGAGAGCAGCAGGACCTGCGTCTCCCGCGGTGAACGGGCCTCCGGCCAGGACCGTCCCAGGTCGAGGGTGGTCGCCCGCAGCTCCTCCCACGCGGACTCCGGCCCCCCTGCCGACCGACGCACCCGCTGCCGCTCCCGCACGGTGCGGGGGGCCAGCACGATCGCCGCGACCAGCAGCAGCAGGGCGAGGAGGCCGAGGATCGGCAGCCACGGGATCGACGAGCCGCCCCCGGTGCCGTCGGCAGCGGTGTCCTCCCGCGCAGGGGTGGGGGTGGGCACGGCGGGGTCCTGAGCCGTCGGCCGCGGGGAGGGAGCCTGCGTCGGCTCGGCGCTCGGCCGGGTGGTCGGCACCTGGGTCTCGGCGCCGCGCGTCGTGTACGCCGGCAGCCGGTCCCCGGGGACCCGCGCGCTCGGCGTGGGGTCGAAGAGCACCCACCCGGCGCCGGGGAAGTACAGCTCGGGCCAGGCGTGGAGGTCGTGGGCGCTGTACACGAAGGTGTTCGGACGGTCGGTGCGATCGGGCTTCAAGAACCCGACCGCGACGCGCGAGGGGATGTCGAGCACCCGCGCCATCACCGCCATCGCGGTGGCGAACTGCTCGCAGTAGCCGACGCGACCGTTCTCGTCGTCACGCAGGAACGCCTCGAGCTCGTCGGTGCCCACCTCGCCGGCCGGCGCGTCCTCGAGGCTGTAGCGGAAGCCGCCGTCCTCGCGGAACCACTGCTGCAGCGCGACGGCCCGTTCGTACTTCGTCCGAGACCCGGCGGTCACTCCGCGAGCCAGCTGGCTGACCAGCGAGGGCAACCGGTCGGGAAGTGCGGTGACCTCGTCGTCGACCTCGTCCCCGGGCTGCGGCGTCACCCTCAGGTCGTCGGCCCGGAAGTCGTACTCCAGCGCCGTCATGGAGTAGGCCATCCCGGCCGTGGTCAGGTCGTCCTGGCTGGCCAGGAAGTCCCGGGTCGCATCGTCGTAGCGCCAGTCGCCCGAGGCGTCGATCGCCCCGATCGGCGCCTGGGTGGGCAGCCAGCGGGACTCGAAGTCCTCATCGATGCGGACCTCGTAGGAATAGCTGGTGGCGGCCGCCAGGACGTCCTCGCTGACGCCCTGCAGGGCGGGGAGCGGCCCGTCGGCGAGGTTGGCGGCCGGGACGTCGCGATCCCCGGAGCTGAACTCGTTGTCGGAGAACCGGTTGAGGACCGAGATCCGCAGGTGGTCGGGGGTGGGGTCGTCGGTGGTGATCTCCACCAGGTCGATGTCGGGACCGCGACGCAGGTCACGGCGCAGGTCGGTGAGGGGGTTCTCGATCGTGATCTGGTTGTTCCCACCGGGCCCGGCGCCCAGGTCGAAGACCTCGAGGCTGAAGGTCGGGATCACCAGGGGAGCCACCACGGCTCCGGCCGTGGCGAGCACACCCACGAGCAGGGCGCTGCCCCGCACCGCCTCGCTGCGGTGGGAGGAGGTCTGGGCCGGATCGAGGGATCGTCCCCACCGACCGACGTGCTCCTGCTCCTGCAGGAAGAGCATCATCAGGAAGCCGAGGGCGGTCAGCGCGAAGACCCACCAGGACAGTCCGCCGTCGAGCATGCTGACCGGGACGCTGTACACGGTGAGCAGCGGCAGACCGGCCAGGGGCACGCGCCGCAGCGTGCAGGCCAGGAGGTCGACCAGCAGCATGGCGGCGAGGCCGCCGATCGCCAGGAACGGCTGCACGCTGATGTCGCCGGTGCTCGGCACCGGCGCGGCATAGGTCTGGGCCGCGGAGAAGGCCTCGTCGATCGCCGTCCAGAACGCGGTGTCGGGCCAGGGGCGGCCCCCGACGTACCAGCAGGTCACGATCGAGCCCGCGACCACCTGGCCGAGGAAGACCACCGGACCGGGCAGGCGGCGCCATCGCCCGAGGGCTCCGGAGACGGCGATCACCGCCCCCACGGCGACCAGCGCGAAGAGGAACTGCGAGGCGAGCTCGGTGAAGCCACGCCAGGAGAGCATCGCGGCCCAGGTCGTGGCCGCGGCGGTGACCGACAGGCGCACGGCCGCGCCGAGGGAGGCGCGATCACGTGCTCGACCGGTGCTCATCGCGAGATCGCCTCCTCGGGACCCGTGCTGCGGTTGTCCGACATGCTCACGCCTGCCCGACGGGGATGCTCGGACCGCGGGCGCCCATCCGACCTAGCTCCTCCCAGGCGTTGTCCATCCTGTCCTGCGGGCCCAAGGTCACGGCGCGCCAGCCGGCAGAGGTGAGCACGGGAGCCGACCCGCCCGTCGCCCGTCCTCCTCCTGCCCAGGCGTCGACGTCGAGGGCGAACGCCATGGCGGAGGTGGTGTGGTGGGCGATCCGTCGCAGCAGGGGGACGTCGTGCTGGTCGAGAGCGCCGAAGACGGCGATGGTCAGGCCTCCCTGGGAGGCCTCGCCCATCCAGGTCGAGTCCATCCGCGACCGGTTGTCGGTCTGCAGCACCGCCAGGGCCTCGAGGAGCGGGCCGGTGTTGAGGGTCGAGTCGCGCAGGTGCCAGGCGTTGGCCTGGTCCTCGCCGCCGGCGCTCACCAGCCGTACGGCGAAGCCACGCTGGCTGAGATGCACCGCGACCGACGCGGTCACGCTGACGGACGCCTCGAGCGAGCTGGCGATGCCCTGGCCGCGGTGGGAGAGGAGCCGGTTGTCGATGAGCAGGGTGGCTCGCGACTGCCAGGGCTGCTCCTCGCGGCGCACCATCAGGTCGCCGGTGCGTGCCGAGCTGCGCCAGTGCACCCGACGCAGGTCGTCGCCCTGCCGGTACTCGCGGACGGTGACGTCCTCGGCGGAACCGAAGGCGAAGGCGCGGGGTCGGTTGTCGCCCGAGCCGGTCCAGCCGCCGCCGAGGGGGATGGCCGGCAACGGGGAGATGCGCGGGGTGACGGTCAGCGGGACGGTGGTGCGGAAGGCACGGCCGAGCTCCACCAGCCCGAAGGCGTCGCTGACCCGTACGGTCATCGGCCCGATCTCGAAGCGACCGCGCACGTCGGAGCGCACCTGGTAGGAGACCTGGCGCCGCCACCCGTGACCGACCCCGTCGAGCACGAAGCGGGGGCGGGTGCCGAGCACGTACGGCACGTGGTCCTCCAGGAGGAGCACCCCACTGGGCGTGCGGCCCTCGTTCGTCAGCGACAGGTTGACGCGTGCCGGCTGCCCGGCGGCGACGAGCTGGGGCGACGTGGTGCGCACCAACGCCAGTCGGTAGCGGGCTCGTCCCAGCAGGGCGGCGGTCGCCAGGGGCAGCAGCACCACCAGGACCCCGACGCGGCTCAGGGCCGGTTGTCCGAGGACGACGGCACACACGATCGCCGTCACCCCGGCGGCGAGGAACGCCCGGCCGCGGACGGTCAGGCCTCGCAGCGCCTCACGCACGGTGGCTGGGCTGGTGCGGCGACGGTACCGGGACCGAGCCGACGACGCCGTCCACGATGGCCCCGACGGTGCGCCCGTTCATGGTGGCCTCCACGCTGGGGAGCAGGCGGTGGGCCAGGACCGGCCGCGCCAGCAGCGACACGTCGTCGGGCAGGACGTAGTCGCGGCCGTGGATCGCGGCGTACGCCTTGGCCGCGCGGACCAGGTGCAGGGTGGCGCGCGGCGAGGCGCCGAGCATCAGGTCCTCGGTACGACGGGTGGCCCCGGTGATCGCGACGACGTACTGCTGGACCGCGGGGGAGACGTGGACCTGGCCCACGATCGCGCACAGCTTGCGGATCTCGCCGGCGTCGGTGACGGCCTCGAGGTCGTCGAGGGGGCGCTTGTAGGTGTGGGAGTCGAGCATCGCGATCTCCGCGGCCTCGACGGGGTAGCCCACCGAGACCCGCGCCATGAACCGGTCGCGCTGCGCCTCGGGCAGGGCGTAGGTGCCCTCCATCTCGATCGGGTTCTGCGTCGCGATCACCATGAACGGCGACTCCAGGGAGTAGGTCGCGTTGTCGACGGTCACCTGGCGCTCCTCCATGCACTCGAGCAGCGCGGACTGCGTCTTGGGGGACGCGCGGTTGATCTCGTCACCCACCACGATGTTGGCGAACACGCCGCCGGGGCGGAACTCGAACTCGCGGGTGTTCTGGTTGAACACCGACACCCCGGTGACGTCGGAGGGCAGCAGGTCCGGGGTGAACTGGATGCGTCGCACCGAGCAGTCGATGCTGCGGGCCAGCGCCTTGCTGAGCATCGTCTTCCCGACGCCCGGGACGTCCTCGATGAGCAGGTGCCCCTCGGCGAGCAGCACGACCAGCGTCGAGGTGACGACGTCGGGCTTGCCCTCGATCACGCGCTCGATGTTGGCGCGGATGCGCCCCACGACGCGCGCCACGGTCTCGAGGTCGGCTGCTCCCGCAGTCGCATTGTCCACGTCCGGTCCTTCCAGCTTCGTCGCCCACCAGTCCGCCCAGGTCGTGGGCGCCGTGGAGCCCCACGGTAGGGCGTCCCCGCAACCTACGCGGAGCGTCGGTCCTGGGTGCGACGTCGCGGATCACGATTTGGTTGCCGCTCGGCGGTGCCCCTTCGCGGGACCGACTCCCCGTGGGACCGGCTGCTGTGCTCCGGCCGGCGTGGCCCGGTGCGGGGCTCGGGAGGGATCCCCGGGGGGCGTCGTGGGGGATGGGGGAGTGAATGTGGTTGACGGTGGGGCAAAGTGGCGTAAGGTGGGGCAAAGTGGAGCGAGAGACCACCACCGTGGGGCTCTGTGGCTTGAAGCAGGAGGTGCTCGATGCGATTCATGGGCACCTTCCACCCCAAGCTCGACGAGAAGGGCCGCCTCTTCCTCCCCGCCAAGTTCAGGGACCAGCTGGCCGAGGGGGTCGTCGTGACGCAGGGACAGGAGAACTGCCTGGTCGTGTGGCCTCCCGCCGTCTTCGACCGCGAGGCCGACCGGGCCTCCGAGAAGCCGCTGACCAGCAAGGCGGCCCGTGGCTACGCCCGGATGTTCTTCTCCGGCGGCGAGGAGGCCACCCCGGACAAGTCCGGACGGATCGGCATCCCCGCACCGCTGCGCGACTACGCCGGACTCGAGAAGGAGGTCGTGGTCATCGGTGTCCGCGACCGCCTGGAGATCTGGAACCCCACGTCCTGGGCGGCCTACCAGGCCGACGAGGTACGTCGCTTCGCCGAGCTCGACGACGACGAGGACGACGACTGACCACCCTGCGCCACGCCCACCACCGGGCCCCACCACCCAGCCCCACCGGGGCCCCACCACAACTCAACAGCGATCCGCAGGACGAGGTCTCCGACCCGCTCTCTTCCCTGCTGTCGTCTGGGACACCTTCCCCGGCCCCAGAAGACAGCGCTTCCCCAAGTCATCGGGGAGCGGGCGGAGCCCTGGCCCTACGGATCGCCGGCACCACCAGCAGCGCGCCTTCCCAGCAACCACCCGCGGCCCGGGCCGCACGCACATCAGGGGTCGATCCGATGAGCAGCACACCCACCACCCAACGCGTGACACCAGAGCGACGCGTGCGCCACCAGGCGCAGGACGTCGTGGCCGTGATGGCCTTCTCCGGCGTCGTCTCGGTCGCCTGCGCCGCGGCCCTGCTGCTGCTCACCCACCTGGGGCGCTGATGGTCTCCCACGACCCGGTGCTCCTCGACAGGGTCGTGGCCCTCCTGGCCCCGGCCCTCGACCATGACGGTGCCGTCCTCGTCGACGCCACCTTGGGCCTCGGTGGCCACACGGAGGCGGTGCTGTCCCGGTGCGCGCTCGCGCGGGTGATCGGCATCGACCGCGACCCGGACGCGCTCGCCCTCGCCGGCGAGCGGCTGGCGCCCTTCGGGGACCGGTTCGTCGGGGTCCACGCCGTGTACGACGAGCTGCCCGACGTGCTGGCCGACCAGGGACTCGCCGCGGTGGACGCGGTCCTGTTCGACCTCGGTGTCTCCTCGATGCAGCTCGACGTCGCCGAGCGTGGCTTCGCCTACGCCGTCGACGCGCCGCTGGACATGCGGATGGACAAGACCACCGGCCCCAGTGCCGCCGACGTGCTCAACACCTACAGCGCCGGTGAGCTGACCCGGGTGCTGCGCGAGTACGGCGAGGAGAAGTTCGCCCGCAAGATCGCCGCGGCCGTCGTCCGGCAGCGCGAGACGGTCCCCTTCACGACCTCCTCGGCCCTGGTGGAGCTGCTGTACGCCGAGATCCCGGCGCCGGCCCGACGCACCGGCGGGCACCCGGCCAAGCGGACCTTCCAGGCCCTGCGGATGGAGGTCAACGACGAGCTGGCCGTCCTGCGGCGCGCGATCCCGGCGGCGATCGACGCCATCGCCGTCGGCGGCCGCGTGGTCGTGGAGTCCTACCACTCCCTCGAGGACCGCCTGGTCAAGCAGGCCTTCACCGCAGCGACCCGGAGCACGGTGCCCATCGACCTGCCCTTCGTCCCCGAGGGCAGCGAGCCGGCCCTGCGCCTGGTGACCCGCGGCGCCGAGCAGGCCGACGACGTCGAGACCGCAGCCAACCCCCGCGCCGCGTCGGTGCGCCTGCGGGCACTCGAACGGATCGCCCCGTCGACCACAGGAGCCGCGTGATGAGCAGTACCTCTCCCCAGCGCCGCACCTCGCTGCCCCGCAACGCCCGCGCCGCGGTCGACCGGGCCCGGCTCTCGGTCGTGCCGCGCCTGCGGACCCGGGCTCCGCGGGTCCCCTTCGTCACCCTGGTCAGCCTGATCCTGCTGGCGGGGGTGGTGGGGCTGCTGCTCTTCAACACCTCGATGCAGCAGGCGTCGTTCACCGCCTCCCAGCTGGAGGACCAGGCGACCAGCCTCTCGGCGCGCCAGGAGGCGCTGGCCATGGAGCTCGACCAGCTGCGCGACCCGCAGCGCCTGGCCGCCCAGGCGTGCGCGTTGGGCATGGTCGTCGGACCGACCGCCGCCTTCCTCGACATCGAGACCGGCGCCCTGACCGGCACGCCGACCCCGGCCGTCGCCGGACCCTGCGGCTTCGAGCCGGTGGTCCGACCGGTGCGTCCGGTGGCCGAGGACGTGCCGGTGCTTCCCGGGCAGCGCTCCGGCGCGGCGCGGGGCCGGACGCAGGGCTCCGGCCGATAGTGGGCACCAGGGTCCCGAGGGGGACGCGGCTGATGAGGCTCAAGAGGATGGGGCACTGCCGGTGAGTCGACCCAGAAACACCCCGCGCCGACCACCCGTGCGCCAGGTACGTCGTGCCCGACCGCCGGCGCGGAGCGTGCGGACCCGGCGGCGCAGGCCTGCCAAGCGCGGTGTCTCGACCGTGCGGCTGCGGATCGGCTTCATCGCGATCGCGATCGTGGTCTCGGTCTTCGCGGGCCGGCTGGTGCAGCTGCAGGGGATCGACCCGAAGCAGTACGCCCAGATGGCGGCCGCCGAGGGGTCGCAGTCGGTCGTGCTCCCCGCCGAGCGCGGCGAGATCCTGGACCGCACCGGTGAACCCCTGGCGGCCTCCGCCGACGGCCTGATGATCGTCGCCGACCCGTCCCTGACGACCGACGACGCCCCCGACCTCGCCGACCTGCTCTCCAAGCGTCTGGACCTGGACTACTTCGCGGTGCTCGAGCGCCTGCGCGCCCGCGACAGCCAGTTCCAGTACATCGCCCGCCAGGTCCCGGCCGCCGAGGCGAGCAAGGTCGTCGCCGAGGCCCGTGAGGCCGGCTTCGTCGGCCTCACCACCCAGGACGACCCGGTGCGCTTCTACCCCTCGCGCGACGTGGCGGCCAACGTGGTCGGGTTCCTGGGCACCCCGCGCAACGACGGGTCAGCGCGGCCGCTGGCCGGCCTGGAGGACTCCTTCGACGACTACCTGGCCGGCACCGACGGCGAGGCGCGCTACCAGGTCGGGGCCGGCGCCCGGATCCCACTGGGCGACAACACCGTCGTGGAGGCTCGCGACGGCAACGACCTGACCACCACGATCGACCGCGACCTGCAGTGGTACGCCCAGCGCGTGCTCAGCCAGACGGTGCGCGGCGCCCGGGGCGACTCGGGCTACGCCGTGGTGATGGACACCCAGACCGGGGAGGTGCTCACCCAGGCCGACTACCCGACGTACGACGCCTCCGACCCCACCGACTACCCGGAGAGCACCTACACCTCGCGCGCCCTCAGCGACGTCTACGAGCCGGGCTCGGTCGAGAAGGTGCTCACCGTGGCCGGGCTGATCGACGCGGGCAAGGTCACCAACAAGACGCGCTTCGAGGTGCCTCCGGTCCTCAACCGCCAGGACCGGCCGATCCACGACTACTTCCAGCACGGGACGATTCGACTGACCCTGGCGGGGATCATCGCCAAGTCCTCCAACATCGGCACCGTGATGGCCGCCGACGAGTTCGAGCCCGGTCAGATGCACGACTACCTCACCGCCTTCGGGCTCGGACGCAAGACCGATGTGGGTCTCGCCGGGGAGACGAAGGGCATCCTGCCGTCGGCAGACCTGATGACCAGCCAGACGGCGGACCGGATCGCGTTCGGGCAGTCGCTTTCGGTCAACGCGCTCCAGATGGCGGCGGCGGTCAACACGATCGCCAACGGCGGCGTGCGCATCGACCCGAGCCTGATCCGAGGCACCGCGACGTTGGACGATGGCACCGAGGTCGGCAGCGGGGTCGCCACCGAGCGGCGGGTCGTCAGCGAGGACGCCGCGCGCCAGACGATGGAGATGATGGAGCGCGTCATCGACCCGGAGGTCGGTGTCGCTCCCGGTGCCGCCGTCCCCGGCTACCGCGTCGCCGGCAAGACCGGGACCGCCCAGCGGGTCGGGGCGGAGTGCGGGTGCTACGACGGCACCTTCACCGTCTCCTTCGCGGGCTTCGCCCCGGCGGACGACCCGCGCTTCACCATCTACGTCGTCGTCCAGAACCCGCGCAACGGCGGCGGTGGCGGGTCGGTCGCGGGGCCGGCCTTCTCCAAGCTGATGGGCTACGCACTGCGTCGCTACGGGGTCGAGCCCACGGGGACCAACCCCTCCCGGCTGCCGGCCGAGTGGTGATGGGTCAGGATGATCCCCTCGTGTCGTCCACCCGTCCCGCCTCGCCGCCCCTGACCCCGCTCGACGTGGTCGTGGGCTGGCTGCGCGACGCCGACGACGCGACACGGGTCGTGCTCCCGGAGGACGCGCGGGCGCGGTCGTCCGCCGCGCAGGTCTCCGGGATCAGCCTCAGCACGCAGCGCGTCGAGCCCGGTGACGTGTACGCCGCCCTGCCGGGCACCCGGGCTCACGGAGCCGAGTTCGCGGCGCAGGCCGTGGCGGCGGGTGCCGTGGCGGTCCTGACGGACGCGGCCGGTGCCGACCTGTGCGCCCGGAGCGCGCTGGCCGTACCCGTGGTCGTGGTGGCGCACCCGCGAGCCGTGCTCGGTCGGCTCAGTGCCCGGATCTACGGCGAGCCCACCCGGTCGATGACGATGATCGGGGTCACCGGCACCCAGGGGAAGACGACCACGACCCGCCTGGCCGAGGCCGGCCTGCTCGGTGCCGACGTCCGCGCGGCCGTGGTCGGGACCGTGGGCACCCGCATCGCCGGTCAGGACGTGAGGACCTCCCTGACCACTCCCGAGGCGCCCGACCTCCACGGCCTGTTCGCCCTGATGCGCGAGCGAGGTGTCGACGCGTGCGCGATGGAGGTCTCCAGCCATGCCCTGGTGATGGGTCGCGTGGACGGCGTCGTCTTCGACGTCGCGGTCTTCCTCAACCTGGGTCGCGACCACCTCGACTTCCACCGCGACCTCGAGGACTACTACCAGGCCAAGGCGTCGCTGTTCAAGCCCGAGCACGCCCGCCTGGCGCTGATCAACGTCGACGACGAGCACGGACGGCGCCTGGCCGGCGAGACGTCGCTGCCCGTCCGGACCTTCTCGGCCCGTGGGCGCGCTGCCGACTGGTGTGCCGTGGACGTCCGCGTCGACGACCTCGAGCACGCCGGCTCGTCCTTCGTGATCCGCCGGGGCCGCGAGACCGAGGCGCCCGACGTCGCGGCCGCGGTACCGCTGCCCGGCGAGTTCAACGTGGAGAACGCCCTCGCTGCGATCGCCGCCTGTGCCGAGACCGGCCACGACGCCGAGCAGGTGGCGGCGGGCCTGCGCCGGGCGGACGTGCCGGGGCGCATGCAGCGCCTGGTGTGCGGACAGTCCTTCACCGTGGTGGTGGACTACGCCCACAAGCCCGACGCCGTCGAGGCGGCGATCGCCGCGCTGCGCCCCGTCGCTGCCGCGCGGGGCGGGCGCCTGGTCGTCGTCCTGGGCGCCGGCGGTGACCGCGATCGCGGCAAGCGCCCGGTGATGGGGGAGATCACGGCGCGGCTCGCGGACGTCTTCATCCTCACCGACGACAACCCCCGCAGCGAGGACCCCGCACAGATCCGGGCTGCCGTCCGGGCCGGGGTCGCCCCCGGCGGTGCGGAGGTCCTCGAGATCGGCGACCGGAGCGAGGCCATCGCGACCGCGATCGCCCGTGCCGGGGAGCACGACGTGGTCCTCATCGCCGGCAAGGGGCACGAGAAGGGGCAGGAGATCGACGGCGTCGTGCATCCCTTCGACGACCAGGAGGTGGCCGAGGCCGCCCTGGCCGCGCGCACCGGGGAGCTCCGATGATCCCGCTCACGCTCGGCGAGATCGCCGCGATCGTCGGTGGGACGACCACCAGGCCCGAGGTCGTGGTCGAGGGACCGGCGTACGTCGACAACCGCCGTGGCGAGGAACGAGGGTTGTTCGTGGCGATCGCGGGGGAGCGGGTCGACGGCCACGACTTCGCCGACGGCGCCCACGCCGTGCTCGGCAGTCGGCCCACCCCGGCGCCCACCGTCGTCGTGGGCGATCCCACCGTGGCGCTGGGGCGGCTGGCGCGCCACGTCGTCGACCGCCTCGACGTCGACGTGCTGGCGCTGACCGGATCCCAGGGCAAGACCAGCACCAAGGACCTGCTCGCCCAGGTGCTCGCCGCGCACGCCCCGACGGTGGCGACCGCCGCCAACAACAACAACGAGCTCGGGGTGCCCCTGACGGTGCTGCGTGCCGACGCCGGCACCCGGCACCTGGTCGTGGAGATGGGGGCCCGCGGGATCGGCCACATCGCCTACCTGTGCGAAATCTGCCCGCCGACGATCGCCGCGGTCCTCAACGTCGGCACCGCACACGTGGGTGAGTTCGGGGGACGGGACGCGATCGCCCGGGCGAAGGGCGAGATCATCGAGGCGCTGTCGCCCTCGGGCACGGCGGTGCTCAACGCCGACGACCCCCTGGTCGCGGCGATGGCTCCGCGCACGGTCGCGCCCGTGTCGACCTTCGGCCCGGGCGCTGACGTGCGGTGGCGGAACATGTCGCAGGACCCGCTCGGCCGCGCCTCCTTCGAGCTGGGCCACGACGGCGCGTGGGAGCCGGTCGTCCTGCGGCAGACCGGCGCGCACCAGGTGGTCAACGCCGCCGCCGCAGCCGCGATGGCCCTGGCCGCGGGGGTGGACCTCGCCCCCGTGGCCGACGCGCTCTCGAGCGCCACCGCCGCCTCGCGCTGGCGGATGGAGCTGAGCGAGCGCACCGACGGGCTCCTGGTGCTCAACGACGCCTACAACGCCAACCCCGCCTCCATGCTCGCTGCGCTCGAGGCCCTCGCCGGTCTCGGGGTCGCCCGCACCGGGCACACCATCGCCGTGCTGGGAGAGATGCTGGAGCTCGGGGAGGAGCACGACGAGGCGCACGCCGAGGTGGGTCGCGCCGCGGTGGCCGCCGGGATCGACACCGTGGTGGTCGTGGGAGCGGGTGCGGAGGGCATCGCCCGCGGAGTCCGCGAGCAGGGGAGTGAGGCGATCGTCACGGCGGGGCAGCACGAAGCACTCGACTGGGTGCGGAAGAATGCTGGAGCCGACGACGTGGTCCTGGTGAAGGCCTCACGGGCCTCCGCCCTGGAGCAGGTCGCCGAGCGACTGCTGGACGACGTACCCCCGACTGTCCCCTGACCACGCCCGAGACCAGTCCCGACCGAGAAGAGGAGCCCACGCCATGAGAGCGATCCTGCTGGGCGGCGGACTGTCGCTGCTCATCTCGCTCCTGGGCACCCGCGTGGCGATCGGCTACTTCACCCGGCGCGGCTACGGCCAGGAGATCCGCGACGACGGCCCGGCCTCGCACCACACGAAGAAGGGCACGCCCACGATGGGCGGCCTGGTGATCATCGCCGCGACCGTGGTGGCCTACTTCGCCGCCAAGCTCATCACGCTCACGGCTCCCTCGGCCTCGGCCCTGCTCCTGCTGTTCCTCGTCGTCGGCATGGGGCTGGTCGGCTTCCTCGACGACTACATCAAGATCTCCAACAAGCGGAACCTCGGGCTGCGGAGCAAGGCCAAGATGGTCGGCCAGACCGTCATCGCGGTCGTGTTCGGCGCCCTGGCGCTCTCCCCGTGGTTGGAGGACGAGAACGGCCGCACCCCCGCGAGCCACAAGATCTCCTTCCTGCGCGAGATCGACTGGCTGGTGCTGCCCACCATCCTCGCGGTGATCCTGATCTGGCTGATCGTGACCGGCACCAGCAACGCGGTCAACCTCACCGACGGTCTCGACGGGCTCGCCACCGGCGCCAGCGCGATGGTCTTCGCCGCCTACACGCTGATGAACATCTGGCAGAACAACCAGTTCTGCCAGGACGACCCGAGCTCGCAGTGCTACAACGTGCGCGACCCCCTCGACCTCGCCATCATCGCGGCGGCGCTCACCGGTGCCTGCTTCGGCTTCCTGTGGTGGAACGCCGCACCCGCGGCCATCTTCATGGGCGACACGGGCTCGCTCGCACTCGGCAGCGCCCTGGCCGGGTTCGCCATCCTCACCCGCACCGAGCTGCTGCTGATCATCCTCGGTGGGCTGTTCGTCCTGATCACGCTCTCGGTGATGATCCAGGTGAGCGTCTTCAAGGTCAGTCGTTCCAGCGGCCTGGTCAGACGGGTCTTCGGGATCCAGGCCGGCCACCGGGTGTTCCGGATGGCTCCGCTGCAGCACCACTTCGAGATGCTCGGGTGGGAGCAGGTCACGGTCGTGATCCGGTTCTGGATCATCACCGGCCTCTTCGTCGCCACCGGCCTGGGCGTCTTCTACGCCGAGTGGGTCGCCCGGCTGTGAGTCGTCCAGACCCCACGGCGCTCGGGCGCGAGGACTCCTGGGACGGCGTGCGTGCTGCGGTGGCCGGCTTCGGCGTCTCCGGCTTCGCCGCCGCCGACAACCTGACCCACCTCGGTGCGACGGTCACCGCGCTGGCCGACTCCGCCACCCCCGCCCAGCTCGAGAAGGCCGAGCTCCTCGAGGTGCTCGGTGCTCGCGTCGACATCCGCGAGGGAGCCACGGCCTCGCTGCCCGAGGACGTCGACGTGGTCATCACGTCGCCGGGCTTCCGCCCCGACACCCCGTTGCTGCAGCAGGCGGCGGCCCGCGGCATCCCGGTCTGGGGCGAGGTTGAGCTCGCCTGGCGGCTCCGTGCCGCCGGCCCCAGCGGCGCCCCGGCCCCGTGGCTGTGCGTCACCGGCACCAACGGCAAGACGACGACCGTGCAGATGCTCGACGCCATCCTGCGCGCCGCCGGGCTGCGCAGCGTGGCGGCGGGCAACGTCGGTCTCCCGATCGTGGAGGCGGTGATGGACCCTGCGCCGTACGACGTCTTCGCGGTCGAGCTCTCCAGCTTCCAGCTCCACTACACCCAGACCATGGGAGCCCGAGCGGCTGCGGTGCTCAACCTGGCCGAGGACCATCTCGACTGGTACGGCGGGACGCCCGGTGTGGACCCGATGGCCGCCTACGGCGCCGACAAGGGTCGGATCTACACCGGGGTCGAGAAGGCCTGCGTCTACAACGTCGCCGATCCCGCCACCGAGGCACTGGTGCGCGACGCCGAGGTCGTCGAGGGCGCCCGGGCGGTCGGCTTCACCCTCGGGATGCCCGGCGTCGGGATGCTCGGGGTCGTCGAGGACCTGCTGGTCGACCGGGCCTTCATCGCCGAGCGCAGCACCAGTGCCGCCGAGCTGTGCACCATCGACGACCTCGCCGCCGACGGCCATCCGCCGGCACCCCACGTGATCGCCAACGCCCTGGCCGCCGCGGCGCTCGCCCGGGCCCACGGCGTCGAGCAGGCCGCCGTGCGTGACGGACTGCGGGGCTTCCGCCTGGACGGCCACCGGATCGCGGTCGTCGGGTCCGCCGGCGGAGTGACCTGGGTCGACGACTCCAAGGCCACCAACCCCCACGCTGCGCAGTCGTCGCTGATGGCGCTGGAGCCCGTCGTCTGGGTGGCCGGGGGACTGGCCAAGGGTGCCGGCTTCGACGAGCTGGTGCGGTCGGTCGCCTCGCGGTTGCGCGCCGCGGTGCTGATCGGTCGGGACCGCGACGTCATCGCGAGAGCGCTTTCGCGACACGCCCCCGATGTGCCGGTGATCATGATCGACGCCGACCAGACTGGCCCCGTAGACGGTGGGCAGGCCCTGATGCGGCGCGTCGTCGAGGCGGCCGCTTCGGTGGCGGTTCCCGGCGACGCGGTGCTCCTGGCTCCGGGATGTGCCTCGCAGGACCAGTTCAGCGACTACGCAGCCCGCGGTGAGAGGTTCGCCGACGCCGTCCGCGACATCGTCGACAAGAGCTAGCCGCACCAACGCCACCGACCGCGAGGGAGACACCGGGTGACCACCGCCGATCCCGAGCGCACACCGGGTCTCTCCCGTCCCCTGGTCGGACCGGTGCGGCTGCACCCCGGCGCCTGGCTGAAGGCGGTGCGCGAGGCACTCGAGCGGCCCCTGACGTCGTACTACCTCCTGCTCAGCGCCGCGGGGCTGCTGCTGACCATCGGCCTGGTCATGGTGCTGAGCTCCTCGAGCGTCTTCGCCTTCCGCGAGACCGGTGACTCCTACAGCGTCGTGCGCCGTCAGCTGACCTGGACGGTCATCGGCCTGCCGGCCGCCTTCCTGGCCAGCCGCGTCTCCCTCGTGTGGGTCCGGCGCCTGGCCTACCCGGCGTTCTCGATCTCGCTCACCCTGCTCCTGCTGACCGCCTTCATCGGGGTCGAGCGCAACGGCAACACCAACTGGTTGGTCCTCGGCCCGATCACGATCCAGCCCTCGGAGATCGCCAAGCTCTCGCTCGTCGTGTGGGCCGCCCACATCTACGCCAACAAGGAACGCCGGCTCGGGAGCCTGCACCAGATCATGGTGCCGGTGGTACCGGGGATGCTGCTCGCCACCGGACTGGTGATCTTCGGCCGCGACCTCGGCACGGCCCTGATCCTGTTCGGGATCATGATCGGGATGCTGTGGGTCGTCGGAGCGCCGGCGCGGCTGTTCCTGCTCTCCAGCCTGGTCGTCGGCGTCATCGCGCTCGCCCTGGCCGCGACCGACACCGAGCGGCTGGCTCGGATCACCACGTTCGTCGACCCCTTCAAGGACTTCCAGGGCACGGGGTGGCAGCCGGCCCACGGGCTGTACGCCATGTCGAGCGGCGGTCTCTTCGGACAGGGGATCGGGGCCAGCCAGCAGAAGTGGGGCACGCTGCCCGAGGCGCACACCGACTTCATCTTCGCCGTGCTCGGCGAGGAGCTCGGACTGGTCGGCACCCTGCTGGTCATCGGGCTCTTCCTGACGATCGCCTACGCGGCGCTGCGGATCGCACGGCAGACCAAGGACCCGTTCGTGCGCTACGCGACGTTCGGCATCGTGGTGTGGCTGATCGGTCAGATGATCATCAACGTCGGCATGGTGCTGGCGCTGATGCCGGTCGTCGGCATCCCGCTCCCGCTGGTCTCCTACGGCGGCTCCAGCCTCCTGCCGACGCTCGCCGCGATCGGCCTGCTGATCGGCTTCGCACGGCGGGAGCCGGAGGCGGCGCGGGCCCTGGCACAGCGGCGTCGACTGCGTTCGGCGGGGCTCTCCGCCCGCCGCTGATCCCGCCGGTAGCGTCTGCACCCTCATGACCCGAGTCCTGCTCGCCGGCGGCGGTACCGCCGGCCACACGTCCCCGCTCCTGGCCACTGCCGACGCCCTGCGGCGCCTGGATCCGTCCGTGGAGATCACCTGCCTGGGCACACCACGCGGCCTGGAGACCCGGGTCGTCCCCGAGGCCGGCTACCCGCTCGAGCTGGTCCCACCGGTCCCGCTGCCCCGCAGGCCCAACGGCGACCTCCTGCGCGTGCCGGCACGCCTGCGCGGCGCGGTGAAGGAGACGCTCGCGATCGTCGACCGGATCCGTCCCGACGTCGTCGTGGGCTACGGCGGCTACGTCTCGGTGCCGGCCTACCTCGCCGCACGCCGCCGCAAGCTCCCGCTGGTGGTGCACGAGCAGAACGCCCTGCCCGGCATCGGCAACCGGGTCGGGGCCCGGGTCGCCGCCCGGGTCGCGGTGAGCTTTCCCGACACGCCGCTGCGCAACGCCGAGTACGTCGGGCTCCCGATCCGGCGGATGATCTCTCAGCTCGACCGTGCTGCGCTGCGCGCGGAGGCCCGGGCGTCCTTCGGGCTGGATCCCGATCGGCCCACCCTGGTCGTCACCGGTGGTTCCCAGGGGGCGCGCCGGCTCAACCAGTCGGTCTCGGCGGCGGCCCGGGCCCTCGCCGAGGCCGGGGTCCAGGTGCTGCACGTCGTCGGCCCGAAGGGGGAGGCCACCCCGGAGCCGACCGGCGTCCCCTACGTGGTCGTGGGCTACGTGGACCGGATGGACCACGCGCTCGCGGCCGCCGACCTGATGATCTGTCGTGGCGGGGCCAACAGCGTCACCGAGGCAGCCGCCACGGGGGTGCCCGCGATCTTCGTGCCGCTGCCCATCGGCAACGGCGAGCAGGCCCTCAACGCCCAGCCGGTCGTCGACGCGGGCGGGGCACTCCTCGTCTCCGACGGGGAGCTCACTCCCGAGTGGGTCGCCGACAACGTCCCCGCACTGGCTGCCGATGCCGAGCGGCTCGCCGCGATGAGCGCCGCAGCGGCGGGGCTGATCCCGAACGACGCGGACGAGCGACTCGCCACGATCGTCCTCGAGGAGGCCTCCCGGTGAGGGTGCCGGTCCCCGAGGTGATCGCTCCGGCCGAGGAGCTGGGTCGGGTGCACTTCGTCGGGATCGGGGGCGCCGGGCTGTCCGGCATCGCCCGGATCATGCTCGGTCGCGGCATCGCCGTCAGCGGGAGCGACGGCACCGACTCACCTACCCTGGACGCGCTGCGCGCCCTCGGCGCTCGCGTCTCGCTGGGGCACGAGGCGTCCCAGGTCGCCGACGTCGACACCCTGGTCGTCTCGACCGCCATCGCCCAGGACAACCCCGAGTACCTCGAGGCCGTCCGGCAGGGGCTGCGGGTCCTTCCACGCTCGGCGGCCCTGGCCTCGGTGATGGCGGGTCGCCGGGTGGTGGCCGTGGCCGGCACCCACGGCAAGACGACCACCACGTCGCTGCTCACCGTGGCCCTGCAGTCGGCGGGAGCGGACCCGACGTACGCCATCGGGGGAGACCTGAGCGCGACCGGCGTCAACGCCGCCGTGGGCGAGGGCGACCTCTTCGTCGCCGAGGCCGACGAGAGCGACGGGGCGTTCCTGGTCTACGAGCCCGAGGCCGCCATCGTGACCAACGTCGATGCCGACCACCTCGACCAGTGGGGGACCCCGGAGGCCTACGCCGCCGCGTTCGACTGTTTCGCGGATCGGATCGATGCGGCGGGCTTCCTGGTCTGCTGTGTCGACGACCCGGGCGCCGCGCGCCTGGCTCGGCGGCACCGCGACGCGGGCCGGCGGGTGATCACCGTCTCCAGCCGCCACGATGCCGGAGCCGACGTCGGTCCCGATGCGCTCGCGGGCGTCACGCTCTGGTCGCCGGGGGACCACTTCCTCGCCGACGCCCTGGCCGCCCTGGCTGCCGGTGTGGAGCTGGGTCACGACCCCGAGGCGCTCGTGCGCGGGATCGCCGGCTTCACCGGCACCCGGCGCCGCATGGAGCGCAAGGGAGAAGCGCGGGGCGTGCGCGTCTACGACAGCTACGCCCACCACCCGACGGAGATCGTCGGCGACCTGCAGTCCGCGCGGCTGCTCGCCGGCGAGGGGCGGCTGGTGGTGGCCTTCCAGCCGCACCTCGTCTCGCGGACGAGGATCTTCGGTACGGCGATGGGGGAGGCATTGAGCGCCGCCGACGAGGTGCTGGTCCTGGACCTCTACCTGGCCCGGGAGGCGGCCGACCCGGCCGTCACCTCGCGGCTGGTGGCCGACGCGGTGACGCTGCCCGAGGGTCGCGTGGCGACGTGCGCGCTGGCCGACGCCCCCGCGGCCCTGGTCGAGCGGGCCCGTCCCGGGGACCTCGTGCTCACCCTGGGTGCGGGCACCGTCACACAGGTCGGGCCCGAGGTGCTGAGGCTCCTCGATGCCTAGCAGGCGAAGTCCCCAGGAGCGGAGCCGGAGCCGGTTCGCGCGGCGACAGTGGGCCCGGCGCTGGCTCACCTGGCGCTACGTGCTCGTGGTCGTCGTGCTGCTCGGCGTCGTCGGCGGAGGTGTGTACGCCGTCTACTTCTCCGAGACGCTGTCGGTGCAGGGCGTCCGCGTCTTCGGCGAGGACACGGTCACCGAGGAGGAGGTCCTCGAGTTCGCAGCGGTCCCGACCGGAGGACCGCTGGCCACGGTCGACCTGGCCGCGATCCAACGCCGGGTCGAGCAGATCGCCGCCGTCGGGGCCGTCGACGTGTCGCGCCGCTGGCCGCACGACGTCCAGATCGAGATCGAGGAACGGGTGCCGGTCGCCGTCATCGACCGCGCGGGAGTCTTCCGTGCGGTGGACGACACCGGCGTCGTCTTCAACAGCTATCGACGTGCGCCCGCCGACCTCCCGAGGATCCAGGCGGCCGACCTGACCGACTCCGACGCCCTCGAGGCCGCAGCCGAGGTCCTCGCCTCCCTCACCACCGAGGTGCGCCTCCTCGTCGACCACCTCGAGGTGGACGGCGTCGACGAGATCGACCTCGTCCTGCGCGACGACCGACGGGTCCGGTGGGGGAGCGCCGAGGCCTCGGAGCAGAAGGCCGAGGTGCTGGAGGTGCTCCTGCAGCAGCCTGGGCAGGTCTACGACGTCAGCGTCCCGGGGCAGCCGACGACCTCCGGCGGCTGAGACTCTTCAGGGTTGGTCCTGGTGGTGGCGGTGGTGGGGACGCGCGCGTAGCCGACCTGCTCCCGCCGTCAAGGATCGCCTGCGGCGCCCGCTGCGCGGCACCTTCGGTGTCC
>NZZG01000081.1 GCA_002698575.1 Pimelobacter sp.
CACCGCCGAGGCGATCCGCCAGCCGAAGGGGTCCATCCCGAAGGCCTTCTCGCCCAGCGCGATCAGCCACTTGCCGACCTCGGGATGCACGATCATCGACGGGCCGTCGTCCCAGATCCCCTGGGTCCGGCCGTCCAAGATCGCCCGGTCGATCGTGAGGTCGCCGACCTCGTCGAGGTAGTTGCGCACGAAGCCGTGGTTGGCCATCGACCAGGCATCCTTGGCGTAGTACGTCTCGTCGAAGGCGAACCGGCGGGGCGTGCCGAGGTCCCAGACCCGCATGCCGAAGGCGAGCAGCATGACGGCGACCGCCGCGGCCCACCCGGTGGCCCGGTCCTCCAACGCCGCGACACGGCGACGGGCCCGCTCCCACGCCGTGGGTACGGCGCGGGAGTCGGCCGTCGACGACAAGCCCTCGGCGGGTTGGTCGTCGAGCACGGTCACGGGGCGAAACTGTACTGACATGATCGAGGCGTGGCCGTGGACGAGAACGAGGACGACGACGCACGTGCGGACGTGACGGGCACGACGGGTGGATCGGTTGGATCGGGGGTGCTCGTCCTGGCCGGCACCCCGATCGGGCGGCCGGGCGACGCGCCGGCGCGGCTGGCCGACGAGCTGGCGACGGCCGACGTGGTGGCCGCGGAGGACACCCGACGGCTCAAGCGCCTGACCACCGACCTCGGGGTCACGATCACCGGACGCGTCGTCTCCTACTTCGAGGGCAACGAGCAACGCCGGACGCCGGGTCTCATCGACGACCTCCTGGCCGGCCGCCGGGTGCTGCTCGTCACCGACGCCGGGATGCCGAGCGTCTCCGACCCGGGCTACCGCCTGGTCGCCGCCGCCGTCGCCGCGGGCGTGCGGGTGACCGCAGTGCCGGGCCCCTCCGCGGTCCTGACGGCCTTGGCGGTCTCGGGGCTGCCGGTCGACCGGTTCTGCTTCGAGGGGTTCCTGCCCCGCAAGGCGGGGGAGCGCTCGCGCCGCCTGGCCGACCTGACCTCCGAGCAGCGCACCCTGGTCTTCTTCGAGGCACCGCACCGCACCGAGGCCGCCCTGACCGCGATGGCCGGGGCCTGGGGCGAGGATCGCGCGGCGGCCGTGTGCCGCGAGCTCACCAAGACCCACGAGGAGGTACGCCGGGGCCCCCTCGGCGAGCTGGTGGCGTGGGCTGCCGAGGGGGTGCGCGGCGAGGTCACCATCGTGGTCGCCGGGGTGTCACCGGCCGCGGCAGTCTCGACGGACGAGGCCACCCTGCGCGCCGAGGTCCAGGCGCGAGAGGATCAGGGCATGACTCGCAAGGACGCCATCCTCGACGTCGCCCGCCTCGCGGGCCTGCCGAAGCGTGAGGTCTACCAGGCGGTGCACGTCCGATGAGCGCACCGACCCCCGACCCGGTCGCAGCCCCGGCGCGGATCACGTCGTACGAGCGCAGCGGCCTGACCTTCGACGTCCTGGACGACGGGCCGCTCGACGGCACCCCGGCGGTGCTGCTGCACGGCTTCCCCGAGCGGTCCACCTGCTGGCGCGACGTCGCGCCGCTGCTGCACGCCGAGGGCGTGCGCACCTACGCCCCGGACCAGCGCGGCTACTCGCCGCGCGCGCGGCCCTTCGGCCGGTGGAGCTACCGGATCGGCGCCCTGGGTGACGACGTCATCGCGCTGATCGAGGAGATCGGGCGACCCGTCGACCTCGTCGGCCACGACTGGGGCGCCATCGTCGGCTGGAGCGTCGCGGCGCGACGACCGGACCTGGTGCGCACCTGGACCGCGGTCTCGGTGCCGCACCCGATGGCCTTCCTCCAGGCCGTCGCCACGAGCAGCCAGGGCCTCAAGTCCTGGTACATGCTGCTCTTCCAGATCCCGTTGCTGGTCGACCTCGTGGGCCGCTTCGTGCCTCAGGTCTTCCTGTCGTCGCTCAAGAAGATCGGGATGACCTCGGCCGAGGTGGCGCGGTGTCGCCGCGAGATCCTCGAGTACGGCGCGCTGCCGGGCGGACTGGCCTGGTACCGCGCCCTCCCGCTGATGGGCTCGGCCGCGCGCGACACCGACGTCACGGTGCCCACCACCCTGGTGTGGAGCGACGAGGACGCCGCCCTCGGTCGCCGCGGCACCGAGCTGACCCCGCCCCACGTGAGCGGCCCGTACGAGTTCGTCGAGCTCAGCGGGGTCTCGCACTGGATCCCCACCCAGGCGGCAGAGGCCCTCGCGACGGCGATCCTCGAGCGTCGCGCCTCCGTCTCGTGAGTCCGCGCCGCGAGGGAGAGGCACCCGCGGCCCCGGAGCCGTTGCCCTACCCGGTGGTCGACAACCACTGCCACCTCGACATCGCGCACGAGGGCCCCGGCGAGACGGCGGTCGCGGAGGCGATCGCGACGGCCGCGGCGGTGGGGGTGCCGAGGATCGTCCAGATCGGGTGCGACCTGCCCGGCGCCCGCTGGGCGGTCGCTGCCGCGTCGTCGTACGACGCCCTGGTCGCCGGCGTCGCGCTGCACCCCAACGAGGCACCGCGCCTCGCCGCGCAGGGGACCCTGGACGAGGCGCTGAGCGAGATCGAGGCGTTGGCGCAGGCCCACGACCGCGTGCGCGCCGTGGGGGAGACCGGGCTCGACCACTTCCGCACCGGCGAGGAGGGACGCGCAGCGCAGGTCGCGTCGTTCCGACGTCACATCGACCTCGCCAAGCGTCTCGACAAGACCCTGGTGATCCACGACCGCGACGCCCACGACGAGGTGCTCGCCGTGATCGACGAGGAGGGGGCGCCCGAGCGCTGGGTGATGCACTGCTTCTCCGGCGACGCCGACGTCGCCCGGCGCTGCCTGGACCGTGGCGCCTTCCTCTCCTTCTCCGGGACCGTCACCTTCAAGAACGCCCAGCCCCTGCGCGACGCCCTCGTCGTGGCGCCGCGCGACCGGGTGCTGGTCGAGACCGACGCTCCCTACCTCACGCCGACGCCGTACCGGGGTCGGCCCAACGCCTCCTACCTGGTCCCGCTCACGATGCGCTCGATGGCCGAGACCCGCGGTGACGACCTCGAGGAGCTGTGCCGAGCCGTGGAGGCGAACACGTTCGCGGCGTTCGGCGGATCCTGGTGAGGCGCCGTGAAGGCCCGTCCGTGAGGATCGTGTGAAGTAGAGAAGTCTCTTACGTGATCCTGCCCACGCTGCCCCGCGGCAGGGTGCTTGCTGAGTTTGCACTTCGCCCGGGAACGCTGGTCTCGTGGGGCGCTGTTGGCCGGGATCGGGGATGTTCCGTCCGGCACCGCACCGCGAGCGCGCGGTCGGCGCCGCTCTCCCGAGGCCCGGGTAGGACGACGTTCGGAGCACTGTGCCGATCCACGACGATCTCGACCCCCACACGACCGGGGCCGCCGGAGCCACCACGCCCGCCGCGGCCGGTGACGACGACCGCGGCCGCTTGAGCAGGCTCGTGCGCAGCAAGGCCGTCCTGGCGTCGCTGGTCGCGATGGCCCTGCTCGCGGTGGCGGGCACGACGTACGGCTACGCGACGCTGGGCACCGACCTCACGGTCTCGGTCGACGGCGAGGCGCGGGAGGTCACCTCCCGCGGCGCCACCGTGGCCGACGTGCTCGCCGAGGAGGGCATCGAGATCGGGGAGCACGACCTGGTCGCCCCCGCCCTCGACGAGCCCGTCGAGGAGGGAGCCCTGATCAATGTCCGTCTCGGGCGTCCGATCGAGCTGACCGTCGACGGCGAGACCACCACCCACTGGGTGACGTCCACCGACGTCGAGTCGGCGCTGGGCGAGATCGGCGCCACCTACGACGACGCGCGGCTCTCGAGCAGCCGCGGCGCCGGCATCGACCGGGGCGGCCTCGAGCTGGAGGTCGTGACGCCCAAGAAGCTGACCTTCAAGGTCGCCGGCACGAAGAAGGTCCGCAAGGTCCCTGCGATGACCGTCGAGGGAGCCCTGGAGCAGATGGGCGTCGAGGTCGGCAAGCGCGACCGCACGAAGCCCGCGCTGGACGCCGAGGTCGCCGACGGCGACACGATCGTCTTCACCGACGTGCGCTGGAAGCGCACGTCCGTCGCCGGGGAGCAGATCGACTTCAGCACGCAGAAGAAGGACGACCCCTCGCTGACCGTCGGCACCACGACGACCGAGCGCTCCGGCACGCCCGGACTGCGCAACGTGAAGTACCGGCTGGTCTACGTCAACGGCGAGCTCAGCAATCGCAAGGTCCTCAAGGCCAAGGTCACCCGGGACCCGGTCGACGCGATCATCCGCGTCGGCACCAAGCCGAAGCCGACCCCGCCGCCGGCTGCGGCGCCGAACTTCGCCGGGGGCAACACCGTCTGGGACCGCCTGGCGCAGTGCGAGTCCGGCGGCAACTGGTCGATCAACACCGGCAACGGCTACTACGGCGGGCTGCAGTTCAACCTCGGCACCTGGCAGGCCTACGGGGGCACGGGGCTGCCGAGCAACAACTCGCGCGAGACCCAGATCGCCGTCGCCACCCGCCTGCGCAACGCCAGCGGCGGGTACGGCGCCTGGCCCGGGTGCGCGGCCAAGCTCGGCCTGCCGCGATAGCCGCGCTCGCGAGCCACCGGCGTAGCCAGATGCCAGTGAGCCGGCCGCACACCACCCCGCATAGCCTTCCCTCATGACGTCGTCCGCCGGTCCGAGATATCTCGGGCCGGCGGACGTCCGTCGTCTCGCCGGTGTGCTCGACCTGCGCCCCACCAAGCAGCGCGGACAGAACTTCGTGATCGACGCCAACACGTGCCGCCGGATCGTGCGCGAGTCCGCCATCACCGACGCCGACGTGGTCATCGAGGTCGGGCCCGGCCTGGGGTCGCTGACCCTGGCCCTGCTCGAGGTGGCCCGGCACGTCACGGCCGTCGAGATCGACGACCGGCTCGCCGGTCTGCTGGAGAGCACGATCGCGGAGTACGCACCCGGGCAGGCCGACGGCTTCACGCTCGTCCACGCCGACGCGCTGCGGATCACCGAGCTGCCGGCCCCGGCGCCGACCGCGCTGGTCGCCAACCTGCCCTACAACGTGTCGGTGCCCGTGCTGCTGCACCTGCTCGCGCTGCTGCCCTCGCTCGAGCGCGGCCTGGTCATGGTCCAGGCCGAGGTCGCCGACCGGCTCGCGGCACGTCCCGGCACCAAGGCGTACGGCGTGCCCTCGCTCAAGGCGGCCTGGTACGCCGACGTGCGTCGCGCCGGTGCGATCGGGCGCAACGTCTTCTGGCCGGCGCCCAACGTCGACTCGGGGCTGGTCGCCTGGACCCGCCGAGAGCCACCGCCCACCACCGCTTCCCGTGACGAGGTCTTCGCCGTGATCGACGCCGCCTTCGCCCACCGCCGCAAGGCCCTGCGCGGGGTGCTGCGCGAGGTCTTCGGCTCCACCGAGGCCGTCGAGGCCGCCCTGGACCACGCGGGGGTCGACCCGCTCACCCGCGGGGAGGCGCTGACCATCGAGCAGTTCGCCGTGCTCGCCGAAGGACTGAGATGACACCGCCACCGACCGGATCGACGTCGTCGCGGATCGGCCGGTCACTCCCGGTGACCGTGCGCGCCGCAGCGAAGATCAACCTCCACCTCGGCGTGGGTGCACCACGCGAGGACGGCTTCCACCCCCTGACGACCGTCTACCAGGCGATCGGGCTGTGCGACGACGTCACCGCCACCCGCCATGGCGATGCCGACAGCGACAGCGGCAGTGACAGCGGCCGGGGTCTGCGGGTCGTCGTGGGCGGCAGCGACTGGATCGACCTGGACGCCGTACCCACCGATCAGCGCAACCTCGCCCACGCCGCCGCCACCGCGCTGGGGCGCCTGCACGGCCGAGAGCTCGAGGGTCGTCTCGACATCGAGAAGGCGATCCCGGTCGCCGGGGGACTGGCCGGCGGCTCGGCCGATGCCGCCGCTGCGCTGGTGGCCCTGGACCGGGCCTTCGACCTCGACACCAGCGACGACGACCTGCTCCGGATCGCTGCCGAGCTGGGCAGCGACGTCCCGTTCGCCCTGATCGGCGGCACGGCGCTCGGCACCGGCCGCGGTGAGCTCGTCGAGCCGGTGGCCGACGTCGGGACCTGGTGGTGGGTGCTGGTGCCCGACCGGGCCGGACTCTCGACCCCCGAGGTCTACCGCCACTTCGACAGGCTCTTCCCCGACGCTCCCGCGGAGCCGCCGAGCGCCGACCTGCTCCTGGGCGCCCTGCGCACCGGGCAGGCCGTCAGCCTGGCCCGCGCGCTGCACAACGACCTCCAGGAGGCGGCCATCGACCTGCGCCCGGAGCTCGGCGAGCTGATCGGTCGCGGCGAGAGCGAGGGTGCCCTGCGCGGCCTGGTCTCCGGGTCGGGGCCCACCTGCGTCTTCCTGTGCGAGTCCGCCGACCACGCCCGCGACCTCGCCGGCGCCCTCATCCGCTACGGGCACGACAACGTGCTCGTCGCCAACGGTGCCGTCGCCGGCGCCCATCTCGTCAAGGATCACGCCTGATGGCGCAGCAGAACCTCCTCAACCTGGAGAAGGTCTCCAAGTCCTACGGCATCCGACCCCTGCTGGCCGAGGTCTCCCTCGGCATCGGCGCGGGCGACCGGATCGGCATCGTCGGGCGCAACGGCGACGGCAAGACCACCCTGCTCGAGGTGATGAGCGGGATCGAGGCGCCGGACGACGGCCGGGTGTCCCAGCAGCGCGGCCTGCTTATCGGCTACCTGCACCAGGGCGACGAGCTGGTCGACAGCCACACCGTGCGCGAGGCCGTGCTCGGCGGTCGCTCCGACCACGAGTGGGCCGCCGACTCCACGCTGCGTGAGATCGTCACCGAGCTCCTCGCCGGTGTCGAGCTGGACCGTGCGGTGCTCGGGCTCTCCGGTGGCGAGCGTCGTCGCTGCGCGCTCGCGGCGCTGCTGCTGGGCGACCACGAGCTGATCGTCCTCGACGAGCCGACCAACCACCTCGACGTGGAGGCGGTCGCCTGGCTGGCCGGTCACCTGCGCCGCCGTACCTCGGCGCTGGTGGTCGTCACCCACGACCGGTGGTTCCTCGACGAGGTGTGCCAGTGGACCTGGGAGGTCCACGACGGCCAGGTCGACGTCTACGAGGGTGGGTACGCCGCCTTCGTGCTCGCCAAGGCCGAGCGCGCACGGCAGGCCTCGGCGTCCGAGGCACGTCGGCAGAACCTGATGAAGAAGGAGCTCGCCTGGCTGCGCCGCGGCGCCCCCGCCCGCACGTCCAAGCCGAAGTTCCGCATCGACGCCGCCAACCAGCTGATCGAGGATGAGCCGCCGCCGCGCGACCGCCTGGAGCTGCAGAAGTTCGCCACCCAGCGGCTCGGCAAGGACGTCATCGACGTCGAGAACGTCGACCTCTTCCGCGGCGAGCGGCAGCTGCTCTCCGGCGCGACGTGGCGGCTGGGTGCTGGCGACCGGGTCGGGATCGTCGGCGTCAACGGTGCCGGCAAGACCTCGGTGCTCTCCCTGCTCTCCGGCACCCTGGCGCCCCGGGCGGGGAGGATGAAGCTCGGCCGCACGGTCGCGCTGCAGCACCTCACGCAGGCGCTGGACGACGTCGACCCGGACGGACGCGTGCTGCCCACCATCGAGGGCATCCGGCGGGTCACCACCACGGCGTCCGGCGAGATCACCGCGACGTCGCTGCTCGAGCGCTTCGGGTTCACCGGCGATCGGCTCACGGCTCGCCTGGGCGACCTCTCCGGTGGCGAGCGGCGCCGCTTCCAGCTGCTCAAGCTGCTCCTGACCGAGCCCAACGTGCTCCTCCTCGACGAGCCGACCAACGACCTCGACATCGAGACGCTCAACGTGCTCGAGGACTTCCTCGACGCCTGGCCGGGCACCCTGGTGGTCGTCTCCCACGACCGGTACTTCCTCGAGCGGGTCACCGACTCCGTCTGGGCGCTGCTGGGTGACGGTCAGCTCTCGATGTTGCCGCGCGGGGTCGACGAGTACCTGGAGCGGAGGTCGTCGGGACTGCCGACGAGTGCGACCGAAGGTCGAGCGAGCGGCACGGCCGACGGAGGAGGGCGTGGCGGCGAGACGAGGCCCCGCGAGCCGGGAAGCAGCGGCGATCCGGGCGCCGTACCGACGAAGGCGAAGCCCGGCTCCGCCGAGGAACGTGCCGCCCGCAAGGCGATCTCCCGGATCGAGAAGCAGCTCCAGCGGGTCCTGCTGCGCGAGATCGAGCTCAACTCCGAGCTCGAGCAGAGCACCGACGACTACGAGCGCCTGGCCGCGCTGGGCGCCGAGCTGCATCAGGTCCTGGCCGAGAAGGACGACCTCGAGATGGAGTGGCTCGAGGCCTCCGAGGTCGTCGAGTAGCGACGAACGGGTCGGCTGGGGTGAATGCCCCACCGCCCCGACAGAACTACCCAGCCGCCGTCGGCGACCCGAACGGCGAGAGCAGCAGCCGCAGCAGGCCGGCGAGCCGGGTCTGGTCGTCGACGGGGAAGTCGGCCAGCAGGGCACGTTCGGCGTCGAGGAGGGCCTCGAAGGCGCCGTCGACGGCGGTCTTGCCCTCCGGGGTCAGTCGCACGATCACCCCGCGACGGTCGCCGGGGTCGGGGGAGCGCTCGACGAAGCCGCGCCCGGCCAGTCGGTCGACCCGGTTGGTCATCGTGCCGCTGGTCACCAGCGTCTCGCGCAGCAGTCGCCCCGGCGAGAGCTCGTACGGCGCGCCCGCGCGGCGCAGGGCGGCAAGGACGTCGAACTCCCACGACTCGATGCCGTGGGCGCTGAACGCCGTACGGCGAGCCAGGTCCACGTGGCGTGCCAGGCGTGAGATCCGACTGAACACGGCGACAGGGTCGAGGTCGAGGTCGGCGCGCTCGCGGGCCCAGGCCTCCATCAGGTCGTCCACCTCGTCGCGCATGGCGAGCACTCTACGCCTCCCTCAAGAATCTTGATATCGAGATAAGTCTGGCGCACCCTGTAAGTGTCTTGACGTCAAGAGAAAGGTGTTCGATGGCCGACACCCAGCCGCACTCGTGGGACCCCGAGCGCTACCTCAGCTTCGCCGACGAGCGCGGGCGGCCCTTCGTCGACCTGGTCTCCCGGATCGATGCCCCGGCGCCGGCCACGGTGGTCGATCTCGGCTGCGGGCCCGGCAACCTCACCCGCCTGCTCGCCGAGCGCTGGCCACGGGCGCAGGTCACGGGGCTCGACTCCAGTCCCGAGATGGTCGAGGTGGCCCGCCGCGACGCCGCGCGCCCTGATGATCACCTCGCGCTCCCTTTCGAGGTCGCCGACCTGCGGGCGTGGCGACCCGCCACGCTCGTCGACGTCCTGCTCTCCCACGCGACCCTGCAGTGGGTGGACGGTCATCTCGACCTCCTGCCCGGCCTCGTGGCGTCGGTCGCTCCGGGTGGCTGGCTGGCGTTCCAGGTGCCGGGCAACTTCGCCGAGCCCAGCCACGAGATCCGACGGCTGCTCGCCGACGAGGCGCCGTACGCCGCCCACACCCGTGACCTGGCCACGCCGGCCAGCCACGACCCGGTCGTCTACCTGGAGGCCCTGGAGGCCCTCGGCTGCACGGTCGATGCCTGGGAGACCACCTACCTGCACGTGCTCTCGACGTACGCCGACCCCGATCCCGTCTTCACCTGGGTGAGCGGCACCGGGGCCCGCCCGACCCTGCAGGCCCTGGCCGCGGAGTCCGCCGGGCTCGCGGCACGGTTCGAGGACGAGCTCAAGGTCCGCCTGCGTGCCGCCTACCCTCCGTCGGACCGGGGTCGGGTGCTCCTGCCGTTCCGGCGCGTCTTCGTCGTGGCGCAGGTCCCGAAGGCCGCCCGATGAGGCTCCACCACGTCCAGGTCGCCTGTCCGCCGGGTGGTGGTCGGTGAGCCAGTCCACGAGATACCCACCCCCGCGTAACCCCTGGTTCAATGGAGCGTTGTAACTGCGACTCGCCGGGCCTCTCGGGGCCCGACGGTTCCAGTGATCGTCCGCAAGGGAAATCAGTGGGTTTCCCGCAATGGGGGGCGTCTCGGCGTGGGGCCGGGATTTGCCGGACAGACAAAGGGGTGTGGGGCCATGTCGCCAGCCGGAAGCGACCGCACGGCGGTGCTCAATCGCATCAAGCGCGCCCAGGGGCAGCTCGCCGGGGTGCTGCGGATGATGGAGGAGGAGCGGGAGCTCTCCTCGGTCCTCAACCAGCTCAAGGCGGTCACGAGCGCCCTGGACCGGGCCGGCTTCGCGATGGTGGCCGCCGAGTGGCGCGGCAGCGTGGACGCGGGCGGGGCGGTGACAGAGGAGCAGCTCGACCACCTGGAGAAGCTCTTCCTCTCCCTGGGGTGACGGTCGGCCGGAGGACGCTGGTTACCAATGGGTAATATGCACTCCATGAGTCAGGTCCTCTCGCTGTGGCGCACCGCCAGCAGCCTTCCCGTGGTCGGGACGACGCTGGGCAAGAAGGCGTTCTCGATCGCCTTCAGCCGCAAGGCGCCGTACTTCTCCACCATCCGCCCACGCTTCGTGGAGCTGCGGGCCAACTACGCCGAGCTGGTCATCCCGAAGCGGCGCGGGGTGCACAACCACATCGGCACCGTGCACGCGATCGCGTTGTGCAACGGCCTCGAGGCGGCCATGGGCGCCCTGGCCGAGGCCTCGATCCCGCAGGACAAGCGCTGGATCCCGCAGGGGATGGACGTCACCTACACGGCGAAGGCGACCAGTGACATCACCTGCATCGCCGAGACCGACGCCGAGCAGTGGACCGGCGACGACCCGCAGCTGCCGGTGCGGGTGCGTGGCGTGCGCGAGGACGGGACCGTGGTCATCGAGGGTGTCATCAAGCTCTACGTGACCCCCAAGAAGTAGCGCTCTCAGCCGACTCCCGGTGACGGCGGCCGGGGAAGCGGCAGTCCGCCGTCCCCGAGGTGCTCGACGTAGCTGGCTCGCCAGTTGCCCGACGAGATCCACTCGGCGATCAGGTCGTTGATCACCGCGACGTCGGGCGAGCCCTGGGGGAGGCCGATGCCGTAGCGGTGCGTGGCGAACGGCGACTCGACGACCTTCAGCTCCTGGGGGTCCTCGGCGACGAACCCGCTCAGGACGACGTCGTCGGCGCTGACCGCCCCGGCGTCGCCGTCGCGCACCGCCTCGACACACTCGCGCAGGGACGCGCGGCTGACGACGCGCGCACCGGGGGAGAAGCGGTCCGAGGTGAGCAGGGCGCTGTCCTCGGAGCCCCGCACCGAGCACAGGCGACGCCCCTCGAGACTGTGCGGGCCCGTGATCCCGGCGTTGTCGAAGGTGACCAGCAGGTCCTGCTTGCCGGTGAGGTAGGGCCCGGCGAAGTCCACGAGGCGGCTGCGCTCCGGTGTCATCCGGTAGGTGCCGACGACCAGGTCCACGTCGCCGTTCTGCAGGCTCTCCTCCCGATCTCCCGGCGCGATCGGCACGAAGTCGATCTCCTGCGCGGTCCACCCCAGCGCGGTGGCGACGTAGCGGGCGACGTCGATGTCGAAGCCCACCAGCTCGTCGCCCTCCAGCTCGGCGAAGCCGGGTGCATCCGCGTCGATCCCGATCGTGAGGCTGCGCTGGGCTCCTGCGGTCACGGCGTCGTCCGTGCAGCCCGTGAGAGCGAGACCCAGCAGGGCGGCGCTCACACCTGCGAGCAGGCGGTTCAGGTGCATGTGGGGTGCTCCAGGAGTCGGGTTCGGCCGGCGAGCGTGCCTCTGGGCCGGCCGCTCACCGAGTGTAGGACGGCGACGAGGCCCGCGCAGGCAGTCGGCAGCAGCTCGCGTTTGTCGTGCCGCACGGCTCCCCGAGTAGCCTGCGCATGTGGCAGGCCCAGACTTCGAGACCCAGATCAAGCAGCTCCAGGCGACGATGCACACCATCGGTCAGGTCCTGGACCTCGACGGCATGCGCGAGGAGATCAAGGACCTTGGCGACCAGGTGGCCGCTCCGGACCTCTGGGACGACCAGGACAACGCCACGCGCGTGACCGGCAAGCTCTCCTTCCTGCAGGGCACCCTGGACCGCTTCCTCGAGCTGGAGGGCCGGATCGAGGACGTCGGGGTCCTCATCGAGCTCGGCCAGGAGGAAGGCGACGAGGACTCGATCGCCGAGGCGGAGCGCGAGCTCGGCAGGGTGACCAAGGCCGTGGAGGGCCTCGAGGTCCGCACCCTGCTCAACGGCGAGTACGACATGCGCGAGGCGCTGGTCTCCATCCGCTCCGGCGCCGGGGGCGTCGACGCCGCCGACTTCGCCGAGACGCTCATGCGGATGTACGTCCGCTGGGCCGAGCAGCACGACTACAAGGTCGAGGTCTTCGAGACCTCCTACGCCGAGGAGGCCGGTCTCAAGTCGGCCACCTTCGCGATCCACGCCCCCTACGCCTACGGCACGCTCTCCGTCGAGTCCGGCACCCACCGGCTCGTTCGGATCAGTCCCTTCGACAACCAGGGCCGGCGCCAGACCAGCTTCGCGGCGGTCGAGGTCGTGCCGGTGCTCGAGCAGACCGACGAGATCGACGTGCCCGACGAGGAGATCCGCGTCGACGTCTACCGCTCCGGCGGCCCCGGCGGTCAGTCGGTCAACACGACCGACTCCGCGGTCCGGCTCACGCACCTGCCCACCGGCACGGTGGTCAGCTGCCAGAACGAGAAGAGCCAGCTGCAGAACAAGGCCAGCGCGATGGTGGTCCTCAAGGCCAAGCTGCTGGCGCGCAAGAAGGCCGAGGAGAAGGCGCACCTCGACTCGATGCGCGGCGACGTCCAGGCCAGCTGGGGCGACCAGATGCGCAACTACGTGCTCAACCCCTACCAGGTGGTCAAGGACCTGCGCACCGGCTACGAGGTCGGCAACCCGACCGCGGTCTTCGACGGCGACCTCGACGGCTTCCTCGAGGCCGGCATCCGCTGGCGCCGCAACAGCGAGAAGGCCGACGAGAACTGAGCCGACCGGGTCAGGCAGGGGGCTGGGAGGCCGCGTCGGCGACGGCGACACACCAGTCGCCGGTCCGGGCGAGCACGTCCGCGCGCGACCCGCGAGCCTGGAGCGAGCACGCCAACCAGGCGTCGCCGAAAAGCCCGCGGTACGACGCCTCGGTGGTCCTGCCCCCCGGGCAGGTCAGCGCCACCGAGGGGTTGCCGAAGTCGGGTGCGCTGCGCTTGACCGAGCAGCCCTCCTGGCGGCGGGCGGACCTCACGAGCCCCTGGGCCGCCTCAGGGGTCACCGGGGGAGCGAAGACCCAGGCGCGTGCGACCGTGCGCCCACGCTTCCAGCGGCAGCCGTACTCGTGGGCGATGTCCTCGACGCCCGAGGCGATCACCGTCGACTCCCCGTTGGCGTAGGTCCGTACGTCGTCCGGCTCCCCGCCGAGGGCGGCGGAGAGACCCGCGGGCGCGATCAGCTCGCAGAAGCTCTCCCGCGGCACGGTCAGCCCGCCGGTGTCGACGTCCTCCAGGGGGGTCGGCGTCGGCGGGCCCGACGTCGTCACGTCCGCCGCGGGGGCACCGCCACCCGAGGGCGCACCGGTGTCGTCGGAGCCGCCGAGGGTGACCAGCAGCACGGCGACCACGGCCACGACCAGGGCGGCCGCGACCGCCAGCGGCGCGAGACGGCGTACGACATCGGGGCGGGAGGACACGCCCGCCAATGTAACGACCCGGGCAGCGGCCGGCGTTCAGCCACATCCCAGGTACGTCGCGTACCGTCAGGCCGGTGATCCGCTTCGAGAAAGTCACCAAGTCCTACGCCGGGCCGGACAAGCCCGCGCTCAACCAGGTGACCATCAACGTCGACAAGGGCGAGTTCGTCTTCCTCGTCGGTGCCTCCGGGTCGGGCAAGTCGACCGCGCTGCGGCTGCTGCTGCGCGAGATGCGGCCCACCACCGGACGCGTCTACGTCGCCGGCAAGGAGATCAACCGACTCGCGACGTGGAAGGTGCCGCGGCTGCGTCGCCAGATCGGCACGGTCTTCCAGGACTTCCGGCTCCTGCAGAACAAGAACGTCAGCGAGAACGTCGCCTTCGCGCTCCAGGTGATCGGCCGCTCGGGGCGCGACATCAAGCGCACCGTGCCGGAGACCCTCGAGCTGGTCGGCCTCTCCGGCAAGGCCACTCGGATGCCCGAGGAGCTCTCCGGCGGCGAGCAGCAGCGGGTCGCCATCGCGCGGGCGATGGTCAACCACCCGATGATCCTGATCGCCGACGAGCCGACCGGGAACCTCGACCCCGCCACCTCGGTCGGCATCATGAAGCTCCTCGACCGGATCAACGCCACCGGCACCACCGTGCTGATGGCCACCCACGACCACGGCGTCGTCGACCAGATGCGCAAGCGCGTCATCGAGCTCGACCACGGACGGGTCGTGCGCGACGAGGCGACCGGCGTCTACGGCTTCCAGCACTAGTCCGCCTCGCCCACGGCACCTCCCCTCCTCGCACCACGCCCCCTCGTCTGGAAAGAACCCCCGCCCCATGCAGCTGCGCCACGTGAGCACCAACCTGCGCCAAGGCCTGCGCCGCAACGCCTCGATGCACCTGGCTGTCATCCTGACCCTGTTCGTCTCGTTGAGCCTGGCCGGCATCGGCCTGATGATGAGCAAGCAGGCCGACCTGACCGTCGACGTCATCGGCAGCGAGCTACAGATCCAGGTCGTGCTCTGCTTGCCCGACGACCCGCAGAACGCCTCGTGCACCAGCGAGGTCACCGAGGAGCAGAAGTCCGCGATCGCCACCGCGATCGACGACAACCCCGAGGTCGCCGACTTCGCCTTCGAGTCCAAGGCCGAGTCGCTGGAGAAGCTCAAGGCGCTGCTAGGCCCCGAGCAGTTCGAGGGACCGGACCCGGTCTTCACCGTGGAGGACGCGCCGCAGGCGGTGCGGATCACGCTGAAGGACCCCAACGACTTCGACGGCACCGTGGATGCGGTGGCCAACCTCGACGGGGTCAGCTACATCACGCTGGCCAAGGACGAGGTCAAGCCCATCTTCACCCTCATCGACGTCCTGCAGTACAGCTCCTGGGGCGCCGCGGCAGCCCTGCTGCTGGCCTCGATCCTGCTGGTCGCCAACACGATCCGGCTCACCGCCCTCGCCCGCCGCAAGGAGATCGAGATCATGCGCCTGGTGGGAGCCTCGCGGATCTTCATCGCGCTGCCGTTCCTGCTGGAGGCCCTGGTGACGGCTCTGATCGGCGTCGCGCTGGCGGTCGGCGCCGTGGCGGCGTTCACCCAGTTCGCCCTGATCGGCGGGCTGTCGGAGGTCGTGCGCGCCCTGCCGTTCATCGGCTGGGCCGAGTGGGCCGAGACCTCCCTGGTGCTCGTGGTCGTCGCACCGATCCTCACCGTGGTCCCGACACTCCTGCTGACGCGCAAATACCTCAGACTCTGACCTCGAGGACCTACCGTTGGGCTCGTTCACTTCCCCGAACGCAGTAAGGCCCACCAGTGCGCTTCTTCCCCGGCGCCGCTCGACACGCTCTTGCCGTCCTCCTGGTCGGCGTCCTGTCGGTGGCAACACTCACCCTGCCCCTCGCTCACGCCGACGACGAGGGCGACCTCAAGGACCGCCGCCGCGAGGTCCGAGGTCAGGTCGCCCGTGCTGCGGGTGACCTGAAGGAGTCCAGCCGCGAGGCCGTGCGGGCCGGCCGGGCGCTCGACCGGGCCGAGGGCAAGCTGTCCAACGCCCAGTCGCGCCTCGGCGCCGTGCGCGGCCGGCTCGCCGACGCGCGGGCGGTCGAGCAGCGCCTCGAGGAGGAGCTGGTGCAGGCCAAGGCCGCGCTCGCGGCCGCGGACCTCGACCTGGCCGAGGGACAGCAGGACGTGGCCGACCAGCGGCTCGACGTCCGCGACAGCATCCTCAAGCTCTACGCGTACGGCGACCCGCAGCTGCGCGCGATCGGCGCGTTCTTCAACGCCGCCTCGCTCGAGGACCTGCAGCGCCAGGACGTGGCCGACAAGGTCATCGTCGGACGGGGCACCCAGCAGCTCGACGCCTTCGAGCTGGCCGAGCAGCGGCTCGCGGAGAAGCAGCAGAAGGTCCTGATGGCGAAGAACGCCATCGCCGACAACCGGGCCCGGGCCGAGCGCCAGGTCGCGAAGATCAGTGACCTCTACCAGGACGCGCAGGCCGCGGAGGCAAAGGTCGCCCGTCTGGTCTCCTCGACCGAGACCGCTAAGAAGAAGGCGCTCCAGGTCAAGGCCCAGGACCGCGCCCGTCTGAAGGCCCTGGAGGAGCGCGAGGCCGCGATCCAGGAGCGGCTGGTCCGCCTGGCCCGGCGCGAGGCGGCCAAGCAGGCGCAGCAGGGGGGCGGCTTCACCGGCAAGGCCGGGGGCTTCCTCGGCTACCCGACCAACGGTCCGGTGACCTCGCCGTACGGCTATCGGATCCACCCGATCTACGGTTACTACGGCCTGCACAACGGCACCGACTTCGGCGTCTCGTGCGGCCAGGCGCTGGTGGCCTCGGCGGCCGGCACCGTGATCGACACCTACTACGACGACGTCTACGGCAACCGGCTCTTCCTCAACGTCGGCATCGTCAACGGCAAGAACCTCGTGCTCATCTACAACCACCTCTCGGGCTTCAAGGCCACGAAGGGGCAGCGGGTGGCACGAGGTGACGTGGTCGGCTACGCCGGCTCCACCGGGTGGTCGACCGGCTGCCACCTGCACTTCACGGTGATGGCCAACGGCACGGCCGTCAACCCGATGACCTACCTCTGAGGCAGCCGGGGCAACCCCGGGTCGGTCACGGCAGGCCGCCCATGTCGTTGCCCTGGGGGTTGTAGACCGAGGGGCCGCCGTACTGGGTCGAGTCGCCGTGGGCCTTGCCGATGCCGTCGCGCGACAAGGTGCCGTGACGCTTGCCACGCTTCTTCGTGCGGTAGTCGGAGCGCGCGGCGAGAAGCAGGACGACGGCGACGGGCACGAGGACGACCAGGAACAGCCACATGGTTGGTACCTCCGAGTTGGGACTGGACGGTACCACCGGGCACGGTGAAAGCCGGTTGCTCCGGCCTGCGAGAATCGTGGGATGGCCAAGCAAGCAGGGAAGGCGAACGCCCCCAAGCGCACCGTGATCGCCGCCAACAAGAAGGCGCGTCACGACTACGCCATCGACGACACCTTCGAGGCCGGCCTGGTCCTGGTCGGGACCGAGGTCAAGTCCCTTCGGCAGGGGCGCGCCTCCCTGGTCGACGGCTTCGTCGACATCGACGGGGGAGAGGCCTGGCTGCACGGCGTCCACATCCCCGAGTACTCCCAGGGCAGCTGGACCAACCACTCCGCGCGCCGCAAGCGCAAGCTGCTGCTCAACCGGATCGAGATCGACAAGATCGAGCGACGGGTCACTGAGAAGGGGCTGACGGTCATCCCGCTGTCGCTCTACTTCGTCGACGGCCGCGCGAAGATCGAGATCGGCCTGGCGAAGGGCAAGAAGTCGTGGGACAAGCGCCACTCCCTCGCCGAGCGGCAGGCCACCCGCGAGATCGAGGTCGAGGTCGGACGTCGGGCCAAGGGGATGCGTGACTGAGATCGCGGCCCACCCGGATGCGCCCGCCGTGCGGTCGTTCTGGGAGGGCCTCGGGCTGCCCGGGCTCGTCGACGTGCACGTCCACTTCCTGCCGCCCAACATCCAGCGCGCGGTCTGGGCGGTCTTCGACGCTGCCGGTCCCAAGATCGGTCGCGAGTGGCCGATCCGCTACCGCGAGTCGCACGAGGAACGCGTCGGGATCCTGCGGGACTTCGGCGTACGCCGGTTCTCGACGCTGCCGTACGCCCACAAGCCGGGCGTGGCGACCTATCTCAACGACTGGTCGCGCCAGTTCGCGGCCGGCGTCCCGGAGGTGATCTCCTCCGCCACCTTCTACCCGGAGCCGGAGGCGGCCGACTACGTGGCAGCGCAGGTCAGCGGCGGGGTCGAGATCTTCAAGATCCACCTGCAGGTGGGTGAGTTCCACCTCGACGACCCGCTGCTCGACCCGGTGTGGGGGGTGCTGTCGGACGCCGGTACGCCGGTGGTGGTGCACGCCGGCTCCGGACCGGTCGGCAACGACTTCACCGGCCCCGCCTCGATGGAGCGGCTGCTGTCCCGCTTCCCTTCCCTGTGCCTGGTCGTGGCGCACATGGGTGCGCCCGAGTGCGCGGAGTTCCTTGCCCTGGCCGAGCGCTACGAGCGAGTCCACCTGGACACCACGATGGTCTTCACGGAGTTCTTCGGGCAGTCCTACCCGGCCGACCTGGTGCCGCGGCTGAAGGACCTGCAGCCCAAGATCCTGCTGGGCTCGGACTTCCCGACGATCCCCTACCCGTACGTCGAGCAGCTCACCGGTCTCGCAGGCCTGGACCTCGGCGACGACTGGTTGCGGGCCGTGTGCTGGGGGAACGGGATGCGGTTGCTGGGCTGAGTGGGCTCGATGCGAATCCAACTCCGTTGTTGAGTATAAAAATTTGGATGCGGATAGATTCTAGTCTCATCATGATGGCAAAAATCCACAAGAACATCCGCAAAACGTAATAATTGG
>NZZG01000082.1 GCA_002698575.1 Pimelobacter sp.
CGGAGGCGTCGGCCTCCGCGACCTCGGCGAGGACCTCCTCGGTGGCGGGGTTGACGGTCTTGAACGCGGTGCCCGCGCCGCTGGTGAACTCGCCGTTCACGAAGAGCCCGTAGGACTCCGTGATGTCGACGACCGCACGCGACTCGGGGGCCGGCGCGTACTCGAAGATGCTCATCTCTTCTCCTGCCGGTCTCAGTCGAGGGTGACGTAGTCGGGGCCGCTGTAGCGGCCGGTGCGCATCTTGGTCCGCTGCATCAGCAGGTCGTTGAGCAGCGTGGAGGCGCCGAAGCGGAACCAGTCGGGGTCGAGCCAGTCGGGGCCCGCGACCTCGTTGACCATCACGAGGTACTTGATGGCGTCCTTGCTGGTGCGGATGCCGCCGGCGGGCTTGACCCCGACCATCTGGCCGGTGGCGGCGCGGAAGTCGCGCACCGCTTCCAGCATGACCAGGGTGACCGGGAGGGTCGCCGCCGGCTGGACCTTGCCGGTGGAGGTCTTGATGAAGTGGGCACCTGCCAGCATCGCCAGCCAGCTGACCCGCCGTACGTTGTCGTAGGTCTGGAGCTCGCCGGTCTCGAAGATCACCTTCAGGTGGGCGCCCTCCGAGCCGGACCTGGCGCAGGCCTCACGGACCGCGACGATCTCCTCGAAGACCTGCAGGTAGCGCCCGGACAGGAACGCGCCCCGGTCGATGACCATGTCGATCTCGTCGGCGCCGGCCTCGACGGCGTCACGGGTGTCGGCCAGCTTGATGTCCAGCGCCGCGCGGCCGCTCGGGAAGGCGGTCGCGACGGCGGCCACGTTCACACCGGAGTCGCCGAGCACCTGCTTGGCGCTCGCGACCATGTCCGGGTAGACGCACACCGCGGCCGCCGCGGGGCAGGTCGGGTCGGCGGGGTCGGGACGCATCGCCTTCGCGGCCAGCGCCCGGACCTTGCCGGGCGTGTCCTGGCCCTCCAGGGTGGTGAGGTCGACCATGGTGATGGCGAGGTCGAGCGCCTGGGCCTTCGCCGTCGTCTTGATCGAGCGGGTGGCCAGCGAGGCAGCACGCGCCTCGGCGCCCACCTGGTCGACCCCCGGAAGTCCGTGGAGGAAGCGGGTGAGCGACGACTCGGAGGCGGTGACGTCCGCGAGGCTCGTCGGGTCAGCCGTGGGTGAAGGAGGCATAGCGGCCAGCATAGGGTTGGTCCGAGCGGGATCCGAAGTTGTCAGTGAGCAGTCGACGTGCAGGCCGAGGGGGAGCGATGGACGATGACGTGCAGCGGTTCAGCAACACCTCCTCGCGGGTCTTCGGGATCATCGGGATCGTGGTCGCGGCCGCCGTCGCGATCCAGGTCCTCACCAGCGCGGATCCGTCGTACGCCGGACTTGCGCTGACGGTGTTCCTCGCCGCGCTCGTGTGGTCGGCCATGCTGCGTCCCCAGCTCTCCCTCGACCGCTCCCGCCTCGTGGTGCGCAACATGCTCTCGACCGTGACCCTGCCGCTGACCGCGATCGAGTCGGTCGCGGTGCGGCAGGTGCTGGTGGTCTTCGCCGGCGACAGGCGCTACACCTCGCCGGCGGTCGGGAGGACCCGGCGCCAGCTGCACCGCGACGAGCGGGGAGGCCCCTCCGGTGGTGGCGGCGGGATGATGGGGATCCTGCCGAACCTCCCGAGCGCCCCGGAGACGCCGGAGACCGCCAAGACGTCCTACGGGCTCTTCGTCGAGGAGCGGATCCGCTCACGCGTCGCGGACGCGCTGGCCCAGGCGGGCATCAAGGCGCGGTCGGCGCAGCAGGCGCGCTGTGCCGAGGACATCACGCGCAGGCCCGCGATCGCCGAGATCGCCGTGCTCGGTGCCTCGCTCGTGACCTTCATGGTCCTCGCCCTCGTCTGACCCGGCCCGCCCGAGGGGGGCTCAGTGGTCCAGGCCGGCGGCAGCACGGATGCCGGCGCCGATGGCGTCCAGCCGCCCCGCCGCGACGATGCGGGCGGCGGGCACCCCGCCGGACGGCTCGACCGGGACGACGACCTCCAGGTAACACTTGATCTTGGGCTCGGTGCCGCTCGGCCGGACGATCACCCGCCCGCCCTCCGCGAGGCGGTACCGCAGCCCGTCGGTCGGGGGGAGCCCGGCGGCACCCTCGAGCAGGTCCTCGGCGGACTCCACCGACAGCCCGCCCAGGGTCTGCGGCGGGGTGGCGCGCAGCTGCTGCATCGCTTCGGCGATGACCGTGAGGTCGTCCACCCGCACGGAGACCTGGCCGGTGGCGTGCAGGCCGTGCGCGGTGGCGATGTCGTCGAGGACGTCGAGCAGGCCGCGCCCCTCGGCCTTGAGCTCGGCGGCCAGCTCGCACAGGACCAGGAGGGCCGAGACCCCGTCCTTGTCGCGCACGTGCTCGGGATCGACGCAGTAGCCGAGCGCCTCCTCGTAGCCGAAGGCCAGGTCGTCGACGCGGGAGATCCACTTGAACCCGGTCAGGGTCTCCTCGTGGTGCTGGCCGGCTGCGGCCGCCAGCTTGCCCAGCAACGACGAGGACACGATCGAGGTGGCGTAGGTGCCCTGCTTGCCGGTGCTGAGCAGGCGGTGGGCCAGGAGCGCCCCGACCTCGTCGCCGCGCAGCATCTGCCACCCCTGCAGGCCCGGGACCGCGGCGGCGCACCGGTCGGCGTCCGGGTCGTTGGCCACGACCAGGTCGGCGCCGTTGCGCTCGGCCAGCGCCAGGGCGAGGTCCATGGCTCCCGGCTCCTCGGGGTTGGGGAACCCCACCGTCGGGAACGCCGGGTCGGGCAGCTCCTGCTCGGGCACGACCTGGGGAGCCGAGAAGCCGGCGGTCTCCAGGACCTGGACGACCGAGGTGGCTCCCACCCCGTGCAGCGGCGTGTAGACGATGTCCAGGTCGCGGGGCCCGTCACCGGCCAGGCCGGCGACGGTGTCGAGGTAGTGGTCGACGATGTCCTCGCCCAGCGTGGTGCCGGCCGAGCCACGGGGGACGGCGTCGAGCGTGCCCACCGCGGAGATGTGACGGGAGATCTCGCTGTCGGCGGGGGAGACGATCTGGCTGCCGTCGCCCAGGTAGACCTTGTAGCCGTTGTCCTGGGGCGGGTTGTGGCTGGCCGTCACCATGATGCCGGCCACCGACCCCAGCTCCCGGATGGCGAACGCGAGCAGGGGCGTGGGGAGCGCTCGGGGCATCACCCAGGCGGTGAACCCCGCCCCGGTCATCACCTCCGCGGTGTCGCGGGCGAAGACGTCGGAGTTGTGGCGGGCGTCGTACCCGATCACCACCGAGCCGCCCCGGTGACCCTGGTCGTGCAGGTAGGCCGCCAGGCCGGCCGCGGCCCGCAGCACGACCACCCGGTTCATCCGGTTGGGGCCCGCTCCCAGGGCTCCGCGCAGGCCCGCGGTGCCGAACTCGAGGGTCCCGTGGAACCGGTCGGCCAGGTCGGCGACGAGCGAGGCGTCGCCCTCGGAGAGCACGTCGGCGACGAGCTGCTCGAGCTCGGCACGGGTCTGGGGATCCGGGTCCTGGGCCACCCAGCTGCGGGCGCGCTCGAGCAGGACGTCGACGTCGGGGCTCATGCGGGGTCCCCGCGGTGTTGTCCGCCGGGGGAGCCCAGCGGGGGAGGCGGAGAATGGCGCGGGGTGTTCATGTGAGGCACCGTAGCGTCATGGCAGGTGCTCGCCGCCCGGTGGCGGAGCTCATCGACGAGCTCGTCGAGCGGATCGGTACGACGGCGTACGTCTCGGCCTGTGTCGACCTGCTCGAGGGAGCGCCGCGCGAGCGCTACGTCGAGGAGCTGCGCTGCCTCACCGGTCACGCCTGGCAGCCCGGCGACGCGGTGCTGTCCTCGTCGAGCTGGGGCGACTTCTGGGTGCGCTCGTGGGGCGCGCGGGGGCTGCTGCACGTGTGGGACGAGCGGGCGACCCCGGCGGTGGTCGCCGGGCTCGCCGACGAGCACTACCGCCCGGCCGAGATGTGTCTCAAGGTCGTGGCGCGCCACGACGTCGCCGGGGCCGGCGACGGTGCCGCGAGGCTGGCCCGGCACGACCTGCCGCGGGTGCGCGCCCACGCCATGCGGGCCCTGGCCGTCGTCGGCGACAGCGAGCACCTGGCGGTCGTCGAGGCGGCCCTGGACGACGACCACGTCGACGTACGACGACGGGCGGCGCGCCCCCTGGAGCTGCTGGCGCGCCGCCTCGATCGCTGAGCGCGCCCGAGCCGTCAGTCCCCGAGCCGTCAGGCCCCGAACCGTCAGTCCCCGAACCCTCAGTCCACGAACCGGCCGTCGACGACGGTGCGCCCGGTGTTGTCCACCTCGGCGCCCTCCGGGCGGTTGGCGGGATCGAGCCGGCGCTCGCGCTCGGCAGCGATCTCGGCCCGCTCCTCCTCGGAGACCTCCATCTCGGCGAACGTCCTGCTGGGGTCGGACGTGCCCCCGGTGGCGCCGTCGTCACCGTGCTCGGCCTCCCAGGCCTCCAAGGTCGGCAACGTGGCGTGGGTGTTGTCCACCTCGGTGCCGTCGGCGCGGTTCGCAGGATCGAGGCGACGCTTGCGCTCCTCGTCGATCGCGGCGACCTCGTCATCACCGCCCGGGTCGACGACGGGGTTGTCGGCGTGCTCGATCTTCTCGTAGGACACTGGCTGATCCTTTCGTCGAAGGTCTCCAGCGAAGCACGGCGGCGGTGACCTGGGCCACATCCCAGAGGACGAGGAGCCCCGTGGACTGCCGAGGAGCTTCGTCGTCTCGGGTCAGCCGTCGATGTGGGACATGTCGCCGTAGCGGTCGCCGACCACCGCGTCGATCGGAACGGCCTCCGTGAGGTCGCGCAGGTCGGTTGCGTCCAGGACGACGGCGGCGGCGGCGAGGTTCTCCTCGAGGTAGGCGATCCGCTTGGTGCCGGGAATCGGGACGACCCCGAGCCCGTCGTCCCCCTGGGCCAGGACCCAGGCCAGCGCGAGCTGGCCCGGCGTGCAGCCCTTGGCGTCGGCCAGCCGGCGGATGCGATCCACGAGCACCAGGTTGGCGTCCAGGGCCTCGCCGTTGAGGCGCGGGAAGTAGGCGCTGCTGCGGGAGTCGCTCTCGTCCAGCGAACCCTGGGCGATGCGGCCGGTGAGCAGGCCGCGACCCAGGGGCGAGTAGGGGACCAGGCCGATGCCCAGCTCGCGCAGGGTCGGCGCGATGTCGGCCTCGAGATCGCGGGTGAAGAGGGAGTACTCGGTCTGCAGGGCCGTGATCGGGTGGACGGCGTGCGCGCGGCGGATCGTCGCGGCTGACGCCTCGGAGAGGCCCAGGTGGGTCACCTTGCCGGCCTCGACCAGCTCGCGCATGGCGCCGACGGTCTCCTCGATGGGGACGGACTGGTCGACCCGGTGCTGGTAGTAGAGGTCGATGTGGTCCACGCCGAGTCGCTGCAGGGAGGCGTCACAGGCGGCGTGGACGTAGTCGGGTCGACCGTTGATGCCGACGCGGGTGCCGTCGGGGAGCCGCTCGTTGCCGAACTTCGTGGCGACGACGACCCCGTCGCGACGCCCCTTCAGTGCCGCCCCGACGAGGCGCTCGTTGGTGAAGGGTCCGTACATGTCGGCGGTGTCGAGGAACGTCACTCCCAGGTCGAGGGCCCGGTGGATGGTGGCGATCGCGGAGGACTCCTCGGCCGGGGAGCCGTAGAACTCCGACATGCCCATGCAGCCGAGGCCGAGAGCCGAGACGGTCAGGGGGGTGGTACGTCCGAGGGTGCGGGTCTGGAGGGTCGGTGTGGTCATGGGACCACTCAACAACCTGGAGCGCGCTCCAAGTAAAGGCCGAGACGTCGACCGTCTCAGCCGGCGAGCGGTCGGCCCTCGACCGCGTCGGTGTAGATCCCGATCTTGTGGTCGATGGCGCCGAGGTGCGCCTGGACCTCGGCGAGCTGGGCGAGCACCTTGGCCCGGTGCTCCTGGAGCAGGGCGAGACGCTCCCGCTCGTTGCCCCCGCCGGCGCGCACCAGGTCGGCGTAGCGGCGTACGTCGCGGATCGCCATCCCGGTCGAGCGCAACCTGGTGACCAGGGTGATCCAGCGCAGGTCGTCGGCGGTGTAGCGGCGATGGCCGTTGGCTGCTCGTCCGACCGGGGACAGCAGGAGCCCGTCGCGCTCGTAGTAGCGCAGGGTGTCGGCGCTCAGGCCGAGGTGCTCGGCGGCCTCGGCGACGGTGAGAGGGGGGTGCACCGGGCCATCCCAGCCTGGAGTGGACTCCGGGTCAAGTCCGGGCTCAGGTCCCGTCGACGACGAGCTCGGTCCGCTCCGCGGCCATCAGGACGGCGCCGACCAGGCTCGCCCGCTCGCCGAGGAGGGAGCCGAGCACCGGGGTCATCGCGACGGAGTCGAGCGCGTGCCGGCGCAACCCGATCCGGGCCGAGGCGAGCAGCAGCTCACCGGCCCGGGCCATGTCCCCGCCCACGACGACGATCGCGGGGTTGATCAGGTTCACGATGCTGGCCAGGGCCCAGCCCAGGTGCAGGCCGGCGTCCTCGAGAGCGCGCTGGGCCGAGATGTGGCCGTCGCGGGCGGCGTCGAAGATCTCGTCCAGGCCTGCTCCCGGCAGCTGGGCGGCCATCATGTCCAGCACCGGCCCGGACGAGGTGTAGGCCTCGAGGCAGCCCCTGCTCCCGCAGCGACAGAGGGGTCCCTGCTCGTCGAGGGTCAGGTGGCCGATCTCGCCGGCGGTGCCTCCGGAGCCGTGGTAGAGCCGGTTGTCGATGATGATCCCGGCGCCGACGCCGGACGAGATCTTCACGAACACCGAGCTGTCGTGGCCGCGGCCGACGCCGTGGCGGTGCTCGGCGAGCGCGCCCAGGTTGGCGTCGTTCTCCACCACGACAGGTGCCCCGAACCGTTCCTCGGCCACCTGGCGGGTGTTGACGCCTTCCCAGCCGGGGAAGATCGAGGGGGAGCCCACGGCTTCCCTGGTCACCGGCGCGGGCAGGCCGAGCCCCACGTGGCGCACGGTGCTGTAGTCGACCGACATCCGCTCGAGCATCTCGGCGGCGATCTCGAGCGCCTCGGTGTGGTGGTGCGCGCGGGACAGGCTGCGGCGCTCCTCGGCGAGGACGCGACCGGTCAGGTCGCCGAGCGCGACGGCGACGTGGCTGTGCCCGAAGTCCACCCCCGCGACCGTGCCGGCGCCCGGAGCCAGGCGCACCGCCGATCCCCGTCGACCGCTCCCGGGGTCGGCCGCCACCAGGCCGGCGGCGGCGAGGTCGCGCACGATGTTGGACACGGTGGCCGGAGCCAGGCCGGTGCCGCGGGCGATCTCGGCCTGGGTGAAGGTCTCGGCATCGCCTGCGGGACCGCCCGTGGTCTCGTCGATCTCCGCGGCCCCCGCCGTGCGGCGCAGCAGGTCGAGCACGCGCTGCTGGTTGGCGACGCGCAACGTCGACGTCGACCCGGGGGCCGACTGGGGGAGCGAGGACATGGGACGAACCCTGCACCCGAACTGTCTAATGGTCAAGAGATGTACGTAAATCACTGCATCGAGCGGTGGCCAAGAGTTTTGTCGCTACATCTTGACGACAAGCGTGTGACAGCGGACACTCGTCCGTAGTTCTCAGCCACGAGGCTGAACGTCCAGTCGAGGAGACTTCCGTGCCCACACCCCTTCACCGCGTCGCGACCATCGGCGCTGCTGTGCTCATCGGCGCAGGTGGCCTGGCTGCCTGCGGTGCCAACGACACCGGCTCCGGCTCCGACGCCGGCAGCGGCGACGGCTCCGGGGGCGGCGCGACCATCGCGCTGCTGCTCCCCGAGTCCGCCACCACGCGCTACGAGGCGTTCGACAAGCCTCTGTTCGAGGCCAAGGTCGCCGAGCTGTGCAGCGACTGCGAGGTCGCCTACTTCAACGCCGACCAGGACGAGGCCAAGCAGCAGGAGCAGGTCGCCTCGGCCCTCACCCAGGGTGCCGACGTGCTGGTGCTCGACCCGGTCAACGGCGCCGGTGCCGGCGGCATGCTCGCCGACGCCCAGGCCGAGGACGTGCCCGTCATCGCCTACGACCGGTTCATCGAGGGCGCCGACTACTACATGTCCTTCGACAACAACACCGTCGGGCAGATGCAGGGCGAGGCCCTGGTCGAGGCGATGGGCGACTCCGGCGGCATCCTCATGCTCAACGGTGCGCCGAGCGACCCCAACGCCGCGCAGTTCAAGGCCGGTGCCCACTCGGTGATCGACGAGTCCGGTCTCGAGCTGCTCTCCGCCGAGTACGACAACCCGGACTGGAGCCCCGAGAACGCCCAGTCCTACGTCACCGACCAGGTGAACAAGCTCGGTGCCGACAAGATCGACGGCGTCTACGCCGCCAACGACGGCCAGGCCGGCGGCGTCGTCGCCGCGCTGCTCGGTGCCGGTGTGAAGGCCGCTGACCTGCCGCCGATCACGGGTCAGGACGCGGAGCTGGCTGCCGTGCAGCGCATCGTTGCCGGCGAGCAGACCGTGACGATCTACAAGCCGATCCCGATCGAGGCCGAGACCGCGGCCGAGGTCGCCGTCGACCTGGCCCTGGGCAACGAGGTGCCGACCACGTCGGTGACCGGCGTCGACCAGTCCGACTTCGAGGGCGTCACCTCGTACATCTTCACCCCGACCGCCGTCACCCAGGACAACGTCGCCGACACCGTCATCGCCGACGGCTTCTACACCGCGGACGACATCTGCACCAGCGCCTACGCCGAGGCGTGCAAGGCGGCCGGGCTCCAGTGACGACCGCCCCCCACCAGGACACCCCGGCCAGGGAGGGCGTCGCGCCCGGCGAGCCCCGGGAGGTCGTGCTCTCCCTGTCCGGGATCCACAAGCGCTTCGGCGCCGTCCAGGCACTGACCGACGTGCGGCTCGAGGTCGCAGCAGGTGAGGTGGTCGCCCTGGTGGGGGACAACGGCGCCGGCAAGTCGACGCTCGTCAAGGTCATCGCCGGTGTCTACCAGCCCGACTCCGGCGACATCGAGCTCGCCGGTCGTCGGGTGAAGGTCGCGGGTCCGCGCCAGGCGCAGGACCTCGGCATCGCCACGGTCTTCCAGGACCTCGCCCTGTGCGACAACCTCGACGTCGTGGCCAACCTGTTCCTCGGTCAGGAGCGGTTGAAGGCCGGCGCGATCGACGAGGTGGCGATGGAGGTCGAGGCCTGGCGGCTGCTCCGCAGCCTCTCGGCCAAGATCCCGTCTGTCCGGATCCCGATCGCGGCGCTCTCGGGCGGGCAGCGGCAGACCGTCGCGATCGCCCGCTCGTTGGTCGGCAAGCCCAAGGTCGTCATGCTCGACGAGCCCACCGCCGCCCTGGGAGTGGCCCAGACCGCCGAGGTGCTCAACCTCGTTGAGCGGCTGCGCGAGAACGGTCTCGGCGTGATCCTGATCAGTCACAACATGGCCGACGTCCAGGCGGTCGCCGACCGCATCGTCGTGCTCCGACTCGGCCGCAACGAGGCGGAGTTCCACACCGACGAGGTCACCACCACCGATCTGGTCGCCGCGATCACCGGCGCGTCGGACAACGTCGTCGCCAGCCGCGCGGCACGAAGCAAGGAGCAGGCGCATGGCTGAGTCCACCGTCGTGAAGACCAGCGCGGACCAGCTGGACGAGCGGCTGATCGCCAACGCGAGCGACCCGCTGGGGATCCTCAGGGCGTTCTGGGCGCGGTTGAAGGGTGGTGACCTGGGCAGTCTGCCCGTGGTCTTCGGCCTCGTCGTGATCAGCATCGTGTTCTACGTCAAGGAACCGGTCTTCCTCTCCTCGCGCAACCTGGTGACCATCACGCAGTTCGCGGCGCCGGTCGGCATCATCGCGCTCGGCATCGTCCTCGTCCTGCTGCTGGGCGAGATCGACCTCTCGGTCGGCTCGGTCAGCGGGGCCTCGGCGGCCGTGATGGCGGTCCAGATCGTCAACAGCGGTCGGCCCGTGATCGTCGGCATCATCGCGGGGATCCTCGTGGGAGTCGTCGTCGGGCTGGTCTACGCGTTCCTGTACACGAAGCTCGGCGTGCCGAGCTTCGTGTTCTCCCTCGCGGGGCTGCTGGCCTTCCAGGGTGTGCTGCTCTACGTCCTGGGCTCGGACGGCACCATCAACCTCCCCTCGGACAGCTGGTTGCTGGACTTCGCCCGGTTCAAGTTCCTCACCGGTGCGGCGTCGTACGTGCTCGTGGTGCTGATCGGCCTGGCGTTCCTGGCCTCCCGGCTGCTCAGTCAGCGGTCGCGGACCAGGGCCGAGCTGAGTGCACCGTCGACTGTCTCGATCCTGGTCAAGGCCGCCCTGCTCACCGGCGGTCTGGCCTACCTCACCTACTACCTCAACATCGGGCGGGGCTGGAGCTACCTGTGGCTCTTCTTCGCCGCTCTCGTCGTGGCGATGGACTTCGCGCTGCGACGCACTCGGTGGGGTCGCCACGTCTTCGCCGTCGGCGGCAACGAGGAGGCGGCGAGGCGTTCCGGCATCAAGGTCACCCGGATCTACCTGTCGGTCTTCGTCGGGTGCTCGACGCTGGCCGCGGTCGGCGGGATCCTCGGCGCGGCTCAGCTGACGTCGGTCTCGCAGGCCACGGGGACGACCGACACCAACCTGACCGCCATCGCCGCGGCGGTGATCGGCGGGACCAGCCTGTTCGGCGGACGAGGCTCGGCGTACTCGGCCATGCTCGGCATCCTGGTGCTGGTCTCGATCTCCAGTGGCCTCAACCTGATCGGCGTCGACTCGTCGGTGCGCTTCATGGTCACCGGCGGTGTCCTGCTGCTGGCCGTGGCGATCGACTCGGTCTCCCGGCGGGCCCGATCCAGCAGCGGGAGGGGCTAGCGCTCACCGACGGAACTCCTCCAGGTGCGAGCCGAGCTCGGTGAACAGAGCCTGGTTCAGCCCGAAGGCGACCTTGACCTCGGCGACGACCTCCGCGACGGAGTCGGCGTCGAGGTCGAGTGCGTCGAGGCGGGCGCGGTAGGCGTCCTTGTAGGGCTTGGGCTTGGGAATCTCGGCGAAGCCGTAGAAGCCGATGCCCGCGCCGTCCAGCTCGAAGCACCGGTCGAGGATCCGTCCGATGGCCTGACCGCCGGAGAGGTCGCCGAGGTAGCGCGTGTAGTGGTGGGCGGCGAGTGCGCCGCCGGTCTCGGCTGCTCCGGCGGCGAGCAGCCGGTCGCGGTAGGCGTCGGCGGCGGGGGAGTCGACCTCCCGGGCGGCCCCCGGGGCCCAGTGGTCGAGGTCGGCGTCGATGGCGGCGAGGCGTTCCAGTGCAGGGTCGTGGACCGCGGCGACGACGGGGTCCTCGGCGCGCGACCGCAGGCACTCCTCGAGCGTGGCGTAGACGGTGCGCAGTCGTAGCAGGTAGGCGGCGTACCCGCGCTCGTTGATCCGGCCGTCGAGGAGCTCGGCCATGAAGGTCGAGCTCTCCGCGGCCTCGTGCTCGGCGCGCGACCCGGTTCGCATCGCCTCCGACAAGGTGGGCTCGGCGGTCGGCGGCGGGGTGAGGTCAGCGATGGTCATCGGGGGTCTCCGTGGGAGTGAGAGGTGGCGGCTGGACGTGGAGCTGGTGGAGCCGGGTGGGCCGCGGCGCTCGAGACAAGTCTCGCGCGCCGCGACCCGGGGCGAGCAGAGGGGCCGGGGGGGGGTCAGACCCGGAACCGGATCCTCTGCGAGGACTTCTGGAAGTTGGCGTCGTTCAGGTACGTCGCCGTGAGCTGGTACCGGCCGCCGGCGAGCTTGCGGATCCTGATCCCGGCACTGCCCCGGCGCAGCGTGGTCTTCTGCTTCAGCACCTTCGTGCCCTTCTTGCCCAGCTTCTTGATCACGACCTTGACCTGCCCGGCGACCGTCGTGTCGGCCGAGACGACCTTGACCACCGCCTTGCCGGCCCTTCCCGGCTGCGGTGCGCGCTTGAGCCGAGGAATGGTGGTCGTCCTCGCCCGGGCGACCCTCACGGTCGTCGACGCGGTGCCCTCCGTGGTGACCTCGTCACCGGAGTAGGTCGCAGTGAGCGGGTACGAGCCGGCGTCCAGCGTGCCCAGCGCCACCACGGCGGTGCCGTCGAGGAGGTCGACGGTCGCCACCGCCGTCTCGCCCTGCGTCACGACGACCGAGCCGGTCGCTGCCTCGGCGCCGGCGGTGACGGCGATGCCGAGCCGGGCCGACTCCCCGTAGCGGACCGTCGGCGCGACGAGCTCGAGCCTCGGAGCGGCCTTGGTGAAGGTGATCGGGGTGTAGGTCTCGTAGGCGGCGTTGACCGCACCGCTGCCGGGATAGGTGTAGATGCCGTAGTTGACCAGTGACTCCTCGGTGGCCATCTCGTCGATCGCGGCCTTGTCGACCGTCAGGGTGGTGGAGAACGTGCCGTCGTCGGTGAGCTCGACCGCTGCGGGTGCGCCCCCGATGGTGGCCATGTCCTCGGCCAGGACGGCCCAGCGCTGGCTGGAGATCTTGCGGGTGCTCGAGGCGGCTCCCGTCGAGGGACGCCACTGGTCGGCGAACTTGCCGAACACGACGTACGTCCCGGCGGCCTTGCCGGCCAGCGGCGGCCGGGTGCCGGTCGCGTCGGCCGGGTCGAAGCCGCTGCCCTCCACCGTCACCTCGTAGGAGCCGGACGGGAGGAAGTCGGTCTGCGCGACGCTCACGGTCGAGCCCAGGCCGAGGTCGACGTCGACCGGCAGCGGCGGCTTGTTGTCCTGCTTGCCGGCGCACCCGGTGGAGTAGAAGTGGGGCCGGACCGACTCGGGCATCGCGTTGACGAGCTCCTCGGGCCAGGCGCCCCACCAGCCGGTGGCGCCGTCGTCGGTGCTGCAGCTGCGCGTCTGCTCGGACCCGCTGGCGACCTCGACCTCGACGCCCTGGTAGTCGGGGGTGTAGCGGAAGGCGTCGCTGCCGATCCGGTCGTCGGACTCGGCACCGAACGTCATCATCGTGAGCCGGCCGAGGTCGACCGCGGGAGTGGGTTGGCCGAGCATGTCCTGACCCGCGCCGATGGTGACGTCCATGGTGAGGCTCCCGGAGCCATCCTCGGCGATGCTCAGGGCAGGGTCGGAGTAGACCTCGTTGGGGGCGCCGAACGTCGTGGGATAGGCGTTGACCGTGTACGACCCGGTCCAGGTCAGCGTCGCCGCTCCGGTCCCGGGGTCGGCACTGCCGCTCCCGCCGGCGAAATGCACGACGTTGGGGGTGTCCTGGGGCTCGCTGGGGGACATCGAGGTGGCCGGGATCGGCTCGACGACGTACTGCGTCTGGTCGCCGCCGGACACGGTGCCCTCGAGGAGGGTGGCGTCACCGGCCAGGTCCTTGATGACCCAGGGTCCGAAGATGCCGTCCTGGGCGTAGCCGCTGATCCCCCAGGTGAGGGTGGCGCCCGCGATGTCGGGGACATCGGGGACGGCACGGGGGACCGCAGGGGCAGCGGCCGGTGCCGCCACGGCGGTGGTGCCGGCCATGGTCAGTCCGGAGACCGCCAGGGCGAGTCCGGTGAGGGCGCCGGCGCCGAGGCGCAGAGGGGTTCTCATGGTGTTCCTTTCGCTCGGGTCGTGAGCAGGGTGAGCGCCGCTGCGCCGAGCAGCAGCATGGAGCCGCCCCACCAGGTCCAGGTGGGTGCGGACAGCGGACCGACCGAGCCGGGAGAGGCGGTCTGGTCGGACGAGGTGGTGGCCGCCAGGACGACGACCGGGGCGGCCGCGGGAGGAGCGGAGACGACGGGGCCGTCGGCGACCGGTGGGGCCGGTTCCTGCGCAGCGGCGGCGGGGGAGGCAGGAACGGCGGTGGACGGGACCGGGGCCGGGGTCGGGGCCGGGGTCGGTGCCGGGGGTGGCGGGGTCGGGTTGACCGGCGTCGTCGGCTGCGGGACGGGCGTGGGCGTTGCCTCGGGAGTCGGCTCCGGGACCGGGGCGGTTGCGTCGTAGCTGATCGTGATCGGCTGCGGCACCTTGTGCGGGTCGGCGCTGCCGCCCGAGGAGTACCAGAACGACGACGATCCGACCCGGTCCATGTAGGTCAGGAACGATGCCGGGAAGGCACCCCAGTCCGGGCCGCTGCGCACCTGCGACGCACCCTCGCCGGTGTAGCGAACGCCCCGGTAGGCGGGTTGCGCGGTGAATCCTGCGGGCGAGTCCAGCGTCGCGTCGGGGAGGTCGGCCAGCACGACCCGCTCGGCAGGCACCGCCGCCCACGTGTCGGGGTCGTCGCGGTCGGCGGCGAAGCCCGACACCGTCGCGAGCAGCTGGGTGACCCCGTCGGCGCTGCTCAGCGTGATGTCGGCGAGGGTGAAGAACGTGAAGCCCGAGTAGTAGACGACCGAGAACGAGCCCGGCCACGTGAGCATCGCGGTGCCGTCGTCCGGGTCGACGGTGCCCGCACCCCCACCCAGCACGATCCGGTGGCCCGAGAAGGGTCCGGCGGTGCTGGTCAGCGCGGAGCCGTCGGCAGCGGTACCGAGGCCGGCGAAGGTCGCCGGGGCCCAGGAACCGTCCGTCCCGCGCTTCTCCACCGCCACGGAGCCACGCCGTGCCCGCCAGGCCCGGGTGTCGGTGCCGCGCCAGACCCCGGGCGCCACGATGCTCTGTCCGCCCGTGCCCGGGTCGGGCACGGCTCCGGCCGAGAGGAAGTTGAAGGTCCCGGGGGCGAAGGCCTTGTTGTTGCTCTCGTCGTTGAGGCCCCAGGTCAGCACGGCGTCCTCGACGACCAGGCCGGCCGAGGTCTCGGTGTCGACCTCGTCGGCGGTGGCCGTCCCCGAGGGAAGGCCGGTCATGACGAGCAGCACGAGCAGGAGCGCCAGCGCGCGGGTGGGCGTCATGCGACCCCCGCCGCAGGAGCACGTCGCCGACGGCGCGCGAGCAGCACGCCGTACCGCAGTGCGGCGAGGGTGAACGCACCTGCGCCGACCGCGAGGAACACGGCGCCCGACGTCGCGGCCCACGACCCGCCGGCCGTGACGTCCGCCGCCGAGGTCGACGTGGGGACAGCTCCCGGATCGAGCAGCGCTGCGAACCGCTGGCCGACCTCGGTGCCTGATGCCGCACCGCTCAGCCGCAGCTCGTGCGTCCCGGGGGCGAGGTCCGTGGGGAGCTGGAGGGCGGAGGCGACCTCGCCCGAGGCGCCGGCGGTCAACGGTCCGACCGCGGCACGCCCGTCGTCGAGGACGGCCACCACCTGCTCACCGGCGCGGAAGCCCTGGGCCGTGAAGATCAGCGCGCGGCCCGGTACGGCGCTCGCCCGGTCGACCGCGAGCAGGGGAGCGCTGCTCCGGCGCGCCGGCGTCCGGGTCCGCCTTCCAGTGCTGGTGTCGGTGCTCGCGTCGGTGGTCACGTCGCTGGTGGGGGACGCCTCGGGCGACGCGGTCGGGCCGGTCGGGCTGGGGGTGGACGGTGCCGACCCGAGGACCTCCCCGAAGGCGACGGGCGTGAACGACTCGTTGCGCGCGTTGGCGACCCCGTGAGCGCCGATCGTGATGACGCCGCAGCGGACCTCACGACAGTCGACCCGGGCCAGGTTGCCCGTCCGGTCGACGCTCTCGAAGACCGGGCCGGGGACGGTCAGCTCGACGCTGAAGCCGCCGGACGCCGAGAGCTCCCCGTTGGCCTCGGCGGCGGTCGCGCCGCCCGGGAAGGCCAGGAATCGCAGGTAGCCGGCGTTGGCGGCGGCATCCTCGCTGTCGGGGATGTACTGGTAGTCCTGACCGGTGAGTCCGCCGCGGGAGGGCCGCCACGATCCGCCGGCGGGGTCGCGGACCCAGCCGAACATCACGTACACGCCGCCGAAGCCGCCCTGGACCACCTGGAAGCCGGAGCCTCGGACGGTCAGCTCGGTGCGGTAGCGGACGTCGGCCTGAGCCGTGCCGATCTCGTTGGCGACGGTCACCCGGCCCTCGGCCCGGGCCGGTGCGGCCGGGAGCGGTGCCCCGAGCGTGCCGAGGAGCCCGGCGACGGCGAGGAAGCGCCCAGACCGGCGCCCGGGGCGGTGCCGGACACGGCTGCTGGTCATGGCGCGACCCTCCGAGGGGACACCCGGTCGGCGAGCACGAGCAGCTCACCGGTCACGGGATGGGCGAGGACATCGATGGGATGGTCGTAGACCTCGCTGAGGAGTCCTGGCACGAGGACCTCGGCGGGAGGGCCGTCGGCAGCCACGACGCCGCGGTGCAGCAGGGACACCCGGTCGGACCAGGCCGCCGCCAGGCTGAGGTCGTGGAGGACCACGACGACGGCGGCGCCGTCGTCGGCGCGTCTGCGGGCGCGCTCGAGGACGGCTTCCTGGTGCCCGATGTCGAGAGCCGCTGTGGGTTCGTCGAGCAGCAGGACGTCGGTCGCCTGGGCCAGGACCCGTGCGAAGGACGTGCGTCCCTTCTCGCCGCCGGACAGGAGACCGAAGGGGCGGTACGACAGGTGGGTCACGTCGGTGGTCTCCATCGCCTCCGCGACCACCAGGTCGTCGTGGTCCTCCTCGGGGCGGTTGCGCCAGGGCGAGCGGCCCATCCGGACCACCTCGCCGACGAGGAAGGGGAAGGCCACCACGTGCTCCTGCGTCAGCACCGCGCGCTCCCGCGCCAGGTCGCGCA
>NZZG01000083.1 GCA_002698575.1 Pimelobacter sp.
GACTCCTGGGTGGAATCGGGCGCGCGGCAACGCCGCGACACGGGATGCATCGACGATCGAATGCCGGAGGGAGTCGGACGCATGGGCCTAGAGGAGAAGATCCCGTCGGGGATCCTGCTGACGAACGTCGAGAAGCTGGTGAACTACAGCCGGTCGGCGTCGCTCTGGCCGGCCACCTTCGGGCTGGCCTGCTGCGCGATCGAGATGATGACCTCGGGCGGGCCGCGGTACGACCTCGCGCGCTACGGCATGGAGGTCTTCCGCGCCTCCCCGCGCCAGGCGGACCTGATGATCGTCGCCGGCCGGGTCAGCCAGAAGATGGCCCCGGTCCTGCGCCAGATCTACGACCAGATGGCCGAGCCCAAGTGGGTGCTCGCCATGGGCGTGTGCGCCAGCAGCGGCGGGATGTTCAACAACTACGCCGTGGTCCAGGGCGTCGACCACGTCGTGCCCGTCGACATGTACCTCCCCGGCTGCCCGCCGCGGCCCGAGATGCTGATCGACGCGATCCTCAAGCTCCACGACCAGGTCCAGCACACCAAGTTCGGCGCCAACCGCCAGGCTCAGATCGTCGACCTGGAGAACGAGGCCCTGCGCGCCCTGCCCACCTCCGAGCAGCGAGGCCTTCTGCGATGAACCACCCCACCCGATTCTCGACCTCCCCCGCTTCGCTCCTCCGCCCGACCATCGTGAGGGGACCGCGATGAGCGACGAGGACAAGACCACCGGGCCCGACCAGTCCGGCCCCGAGGACCCCCAGGTCCCGGCGACCACCGACCCCGAGGTCAAGACCGTCGGCACCCGCACCGGCATGTTCGGCGCCCGCGGCACCGGCGACACCAGCGGTTTCGGTGGCCTCGTCGCCCCGATCGTCTTCCCCGGTGCGGCCCAGCGTCCCTTCGGTGGTTGGTACGACGAGGTCGCCGACGCTCTCGAGCCGGCCTTCACCGCACCGTGGAGCGTGGTGGTCCACCGCAAGGAGATCACCTTCCACGTCCGCCGTGAGGACCTCCTGGCGGTGATGAAGCTGCTGCGCGACGACCCCCAGCTCCGCTTCGAGCTCTGCACGGGCGTCAGCGGGGTGCACTACCCCGAGGACACCGGCGCCGAGCTGCACGCGGTCTACCACCTGCTCTCGATGACCCACAACCGCCGGATCCGGGTCGAGGTGTCGGTGCCGGACTCCGACCCCCACCTGCCGTCGACGATCGCGACGTACCCGACCAACGACTGGCACGAGCGCGAGACCTACGACATGTTCGGCATCGTCTTCGACGGTCACCCCGCGCTGACCCGGATCCTGATGCCGGACGACTGGCCCGGTCACCCGCAGCGCAAGGACTACCCGCTCGGCGGCATCCCCGTCGAGTACAAGGGTGGAACCATCCCGCCGCCCGACGAGCGCAGGAGCTACTCATGACCACCGAGGACATCTACGCCGGCAGCACCGAGACCACCGACGGCAAGGTCTTCACCGTCAGCGGCCGCGACTGGGACGACATCGTGGAGGGCCTCTCGGGCGCCGACGGCGTCGAGGAGCGGGTCGTGGTCAACATGGGCCCGCAGCACCCCTCGACGCACGGGGTGCTCCGCCTGATCCTCGAGATCGACGGCGAGACCGTCACCGAGGCCCGCTGCGGCATCGGCTACCTGCACACCGGCATCGAGAAGAACATGGAGTTCCGGTCCTGGGTGCAGGGCACCACCTTCGTGACCCGGATGGACTACCTCTCCCCGTTCTTCAACGAGGCGACCTACTGCCTCGGCGTGGAGCGGCTCCTCGACATCGAGGACGACATCCCGGAGAAGGCCAACGTGATGCGGGTGCTCCTGATGGAGCTCAACCGCCTCTCCTCCCACCTGGTCTGCATCGCCACCGGTGGCATGGAGATCGGCGCGCTGACCGTGATGACGATCGGCTTCCGCGAGCGCGAGCTGGTCCTCGACCTCTTCGAGCTGATCACCGGTCTGCGGATGAACCACGCGTTCATCCGCCCCGGTGGGGTCGCCCAGGACCTCCCGGTCGGAGCGCTGGACGAGATCCGCGCCTTCATCGCCCTGATGAAGAAGCGCCTGCCGGAGTACGCCGCGCTCTGCAACGCCAACCCGATCTTCAAGGGCCGCCTCGAGGGGGTGGGCCACCTCGACCTCGCCGGGTGCCTCGCGCTCGGTCTCACCGGACCGGTGGTCCGCTCGACCGGCTACCCCTGGGACCTGCGCAAGACCGAGCCGTACTGCGGCTACGAGGACTACGACTTCGACGTCCAGACCTGGGACACCTCCGACTCCTACGGCCGCTTCCGGGTCCGGCTCAACGAGATGTGGGAGTCGCTGCGGATCATCGAGCAGGCCGCCGACCGGCTGGCCGGCCTCGAGGGCGCGCCGGTGATGGTCGCCGACAAGAAGGTCGCCTGGCCCAGCCAGCTGGCCATCGGCAGCGACGGCATGGGCAACTCCCTCGACCACATCCGCCACATCATGGGGGAGTCGATGGAGGGACTGATCCACCACTTCAAGCTGGTCACCGAGGGCTTCCGGGTCCCACCGGGGCAGGCCTACGTGCCGATCGAGTCGCCTCGCGGCGAGCTCGGCGCCCACGTCGTCTCCGACGGGGGCACGCGCCCCTTCCGGACCCACTTCCGTGACCCGTCCTTCACCAACCTGCAGGCGACCAGCGTGATGAGCGAGGGCGGCCAGGTGGCCGACGTCATCGTCGCGATCGCCTCCATCGACCCCGTCATGGGGGGAGTCGACCGATGATCACCACCCGCCGCTCCGCTCCTTCGCGGACAACGCCGCACAGACTCCGGAAGGCTGTCGCCGATGCTGCCTGAAACGACCGTCGCCGAGCTCGAGCAGATCGCGGCCCGCTACCCCGAGAAGCGTTCGGGGCTGCTCCCGATGCTGCACCTCGTGCAGTCCGTGGAGGGCAGGGTCACGCCCGAGGGGATCGAGACCTGCGCCGAGATCCTCGAGATCAGCCCGGCCGAGGTGAGCGGCGTGGCGACGTTCTACACGATGTACAAGCGCAAGCCCGTCGGCGACTACCACGTGGGGGTGTGCACCAACACGCTCTGTGCCGTGATGGGTGGCGACGAGATCTTCGCCAGGCTCAAGGACCACCTCGACGTCGGCAACGACGAGACCACCGAGGAGGCGCCGGGGAAGAAGTCGATCACCCTCGAGCACCTGGAGTGCAACGCCGCCTGCGACTACGCCCCGGTGATGATGGTCAACTGGGAGTTCATGGACAACCAGACCCCGGACTCGGCGGTCACGGTGGTCGACGACCTCCGGGCCGGCAAGGAGGTCACCTCCACGCGAGGCCCGCGGATCTGCACCTGGCGTGAGGCCGAGCGCGTGCTCGCCGGGTTCCCCGACGGCCGGGTCGACGAGGGACCGGCCGCGGGCGAGGCGTCGCTGCTGGGCCTGCGCATCGCCGAGGACCGCGGCTGGACGGCGCCCAGCGCCGACGCATCGGGCGAGACCGGCACCGAGCCGACCACGGCGGAGGGTGCTGCCGAGGAGGCGGACACCGCTCGTGCCGAGACCGAGACCAAGCAGCAGGAGGCAGCCGATGAGTGACGTCAACACCCTCACTCCCGTCCTCACCAAGGACTGGGGCACCGACCGCAGCTGGACGCTCCCGGTCTACGAGTCCCGAGGCGGCTACGCCTCGCTCAAGAAGGCGCTGACGATGGCGCAGGACGACATCATCGCGGCCGTGAAGGACTCCGGCCTGCGCGGGCGCGGAGGAGCAGGCTTCCCGACCGGGATGAAGTGGTCCTTCATCCCGCAGGACAACCCGAAGCCGAAGTACCTCGTCGTCAACGCCGACGAGTCCGAGCCGGGCACCTGCAAGGACACCCCGCTCATGATGGCCTCGCCCCACGTCCTGGTGGAGGGCGTGATCATCTCGTCGTTCGCGATCCGGGCCAACACCGCCTTCATCTACATCCGCGGCGAGATCCTGCACGTCATCCGCCGCGTCCAGGCGGCGGTCGCCGAGGCCTACGCCGCCGGTCACCTCGGCAAGAACATCCACGGCTCGGGCTACGACCTCGACGTCGTGGTCCACGCCGGAGCAGGCGCCTACATCTGTGGCGAGGAGACCGCGCTGCTCGAGGGTCTCGAGGGCCGCCGCGGGCAGCCGCGCCTGCGCCCGCCGTTCCCCGCCGTCGCCGGGCTGTACGCCAGCCCGACGGTGATCAACAACGTGGAGTCGATCGCCTCGGTGCCCAGCATCATCGAGCACGGGGCCGAGTGGTTCTCCTCGATGGGCACCGAGAAGTCGAAGGGCTACGGCATCTTCTCGCTCTCGGGCCACGTCACCCGCCCGGGTCAGTACGAAGCACCCCTCGGCATCACGCTGCGCGAGCTGATCGACCTCTCCGGCGGGATGCGGGAGGGCCACCGGCTGAAGTTCTGGACCCCCGGCGGCTCCAGCACCCCGCTGCTGACCGACGAGCACCTCGACCTGCCGCTCGACTTCGAGGGCATGGCCGGCGCCGGCACCATGCTCGGGACCCGCGCCATCCAGCTCTTCGACGAGACCACCTGCGTGGTCCGAGCGGTCCTGCGCTGGACGGAGTTCTACAAGCACGAGTCCTGCGGCAAGTGCACGCCGTGCCGCGAGGGCACGTGGTGGCTGGTGCAGACCCTGGCGGCGATCGAGCGGGGCGAGGGCTCCGAGGCGGACCTCGACCTGCTGCTCGACCAGTGCGAGAACATCCTGGGCCGCTCCTTCTGCGCCCTCGGCGACGGCGCGACCAGCCCGATCTCCAGCTCCATCCAGTACTTCCGAGACGAGTACGTCGCCCACCTCACCCACGGCGGGTGTCCCCTCGACCCCGCCGCCTCGACCGTGTGGGGCTCGTCCCTCACCCGCTCCGGAGCGTGACACGAACATGACGACCACCCCCGAGAAGGCCGGCACCCAGGGCGCCGTCGAGACCGTCAGCGTCACCATCGACGGTGTCCAGGTCGACGTCCCCAAGGAGACGCTGGTGATCCGGGCCGCCGAGCAGATCGGCGTCCAGATCCCGCGGTTCTGCGACCACCCGCTGCTCGCTCCGGCCGGAGCCTGTCGGCAGTGCCTCGTCGAGGTGCCCGACGCGGGCAACGGTCGCGGCTTCCCCAAGCCGCAGGCCTCCTGCACCCTGCCCGTCGCCGACGGCATGGTGGTCAACACCCAGGCCACGAGCGAGTCCGCCGACAAGGCCCAGCAGGGCGTGATGGAGTTCCTGCTGATCAACCACCCGCTCGACTGCCCGGTGTGTGACAAGGGTGGCGAGTGCCCCCTGCAGAACCAGGCGATGAGCAACGGCCGCGGCGAGTCCCGCTTCGTGGGCTCGGGCTCGGGCGGCGTCAAGCGCACCTTCCCCAAGCCGATCAACCTCTCCCCGCAGGTGCTGCTCGACCGCGAGCGGTGCATCGTGTGCCAGCGCTGCACCCGCTTCGCCGAGGAGATCCCGGGTGACCCGTTCATCGCCCTGGTCGAGCGTGGCGCCCAGCAGCAGATCGGCATCGCCGAGAACGCTCCGTTTCTCTCCTACTTCGCCGGCAACACGATCCAGATCTGCCCGGTCGGAGCGCTGACCTCGGAGTCCTACCGGTTCCGCTCGCGCCCCTTCGACCTGGTCAGCAGCCCCGCCGTCGCCGAGCACGACGCGTGCGGCTCGGCGATCCGGGTCGACCACCGGCGCGGCAAGGTCATGCGTCGCCTCGCGGGCAACGACCCCGAGGTCAACGAGGAGTGGATCACCGACAAGGACCGCTTCGCCTTCACCTACGCCACCGAGACCGACCGCCTGACGTATCCCCAGGTCCGCGACGAGGACGGTGAGCTGCGACCCGCCTCGTGGCCCGAGGCGTTCTCGGTCGCGGCCCGCGGCCTGGCGGACGCCCGCGCCGCCGGGGGAGTAGGGGTGCTCACCGGTGGACGCCTGACCGGTGAGGACGCCTACGCCTACTCCAAGTTCGCCCGCGTCGCCCTCGGCACCAACGACATCGACTTCCGGGCCCGCCCCCACTCCGCCGAGGAGGCCGACTTCCTGGCAGCCCACGTCGTGGCCACCGGTCCCGAGGGACCGGACGGCGGCAGCGTGACGTACGGCGACCTCGAGAGCGCCGCCACCGTCGTGCTGGTCGGCTTCGAGCCCGAGGACGAGGCCGGCGCCATCTTCCTGCGCCTGCGGAAGGCGGCCCTGCACAGCGGCACCCGCGTCCTGGCGATCGCGCCCTTCACCACGCGTGGGCTGAGCAAGATGCACGGCACCCTGATCCCCACCGCGCCCGGTGACGAGCCCGCCGCCGTCGCCTCGCTGCTCGCTCACGCCGAGCACGGCCTCGACGCCACCTCCGTCATCCTCGTCGGCGAGCGTCTGGCGACGGTCCCCGGTGGCTTCAGCGCCGTGGCCGACCTCGTGGCCAAGTCGGGGGCCAAGGTGGCCTGGGTGCCGCGCCGGGCCGGCGACCGAGGAGCCCTCGAGACGGGCTGCCTGCCGACCCTCCTGCCCGGTGGCCGTCCGGTCGCCGACCCGCAGGCCCGTGTCGACGCCGCCACCGCCTGGGGCGTCGACTCGCTGCCCGAGAAGGCCGGCCGCGACGGCAACGCCATCGTGGCCGCGCTCGGCGCCGGAGAGCTTGCCGGCCTGGTGATCGGCGGGGTCGACCCCGCCGACACCGCCGACTCCGCCGCGACCCGCGACGCCATCGAGCGCGCCCGGTTCGTGGTGGCCCTCGACGTCCGCGCCAGCGACGTCACCCGCGCCGCCGACGTGGTCTTCCCCGTCGCGCCGGTCGTCGACAAGGCCGGGACCTACGTCAACTGGGAGGGTCGCCCGCGCCCGTTCGAGGCCGTGCTCGGCAGCCCCTCCTCGCTGCCCGACCTGCGCGTCCTCGCCGGCATCGCCGAGGAGCTCGGCACCACGCTGGGCTTCCGCACCGTCGCCGAGGTCTGGTCGCAGATGGAGGACATCGGTCCCTGGGACGGCGCCCGCGCCACGATGACCCCGGTCGCGGCGGCGCAGAAGGACCACCTCGGCGACCCGGCCGGGGGACTGGTGCTCTCGACCTGGAAGCAGCTGCTCGACCAGGGCACGATGCAGGCCGGTGACAAGCACCTGGCAGCCACCGCCCGCCCGGCGGTGGCCAAGGTCAGCCGCGCGGTGTACGACGCCGTCGGTCCGACCGTCACCCTGACCGGCGAGCGGGGCTCCGTCACGCTGCCGGCCGAGCCCGTCGACGACCTCGTCGACGGCGTCGTGTGGGTGCCCACCAACTCCAGCGGGCTGGGCCTGCTGACCGACCTGGCGCCGCCGGGTGCACGTGTCACGATCACCGGAGGGGATGCCTGATGGACTCCGTCGCAGGCTTCGGCAACGACCCGTTCTGGGTCATCCTGCTCAAGGCAGCCCTGATCTTCGTGATCCTGGTCCTGCTCACGCTCTTCAACATCTGGTGGGAACGCCGCGTCGTGGCGCGGATGCAGCACCGCATCGGGCCCAACCGCAACGGTCCGTTCGGCCTGCTGCAGTCGCTCGCCGACGGCGCCAAGCTGATGTTCAAGGAGGACCTCACCCCGAAGGCGGCCGACAAGGCGGTCTTCGTTCTGGCGCCGATCATCGCGGTGATCCCGGCCTTCGTGACCTTCTCGGTGATCCCGTTCGGCCCCGAGGTCACGATCCCGTTCACCGACACCCGCACCCAGCTGCAGCTGACCGACATGCCGGTCGCGGTGCTGTTCGTGATGGCGGTCGCCTCGATCGGCATCTACGGCATCGTGCTCGGCGGCTGGTCGAGCGGGTCGACGTACTCCCTGCTCGGCGGCCTGCGCTCGAGCGCGCAGATGATCTCCTACGAGGTCGCGATGGGTCTGGCCCTGGTCGCGGTCTTCCTCTATGCCGGGTCGCTGTCGACCTCGGAGATCGTCGCCGCCCAGGACGACCTGTGGTTCGGCCTGATCCTGCTGCCGTCCTTCGTCATCTACATCATCTCGATGGTCGGTGAGGTCAACCGGGCGCCCTTCGACCTCCCCGAGGCCGAGGGCGAGCTGGTCGGCGGCTTCCACACCGAGTACTCCTCGATCAAGTTCGCGCTGTTCTTCCTCGCCGAGTACATCAACATGGCGACCGTCTCGGCGCTGGCCACGACGCTGTTCCTCGGCGGCTGGTCCGCCCCGTTCTGGATCGACGAGCTCTGGGCCGGCGCCAACGAGGGCTACGTCCCGGTGATCTGGTTCTTCGGCAAGATGCTCACCTTCATCTTCTTCTTCATCTGGCTGCGCGGCTCCCTGCCGCGGATGCGCTACGACCAGTTCATGAAGCTGGGCTGGAAGTACCTCATCCCGATCTCGCTGGCGTGGATCGTCGCGGTGGCCACGCTCCGGGTCGCCCGCACCGAGGGCTGGTTCGAGGGCGACAACCTGCCGATCATCATCGGGGTCGTGCTCGTGGCCTTCCTCCTGCTCTTCTTCCTCGGCGGCGACGGCGAGACCGAGGACGAGACCCGACCCATCGGCGGCGACGCGGCAGCCGACCTGCCGGGTGCCTACCCGACCCCGCCGATGCCCGTCGGAGGCGCTGTCCGGGGCTCGGCCGAGCCGATCTCCTTTGAGCGATCGACCCCCATGTCCACCGTGCCAGGAGAGGACGCCTGATGGCTGAGCCCAAGAGCTTCAAGGAGCAGTTCATCGACCCCGTCGCAGGGTTCGGGGTGACGTTCCGGACGATGTTCAAGAAGGTCGTCACCGAGCAGTACCCCGACGAGAAGTTCGCCACCGCACCGCGCTTCCACGGCCGACACCAGCTGAACCGCTGGCCCGACGGCCTGGAGAAGTGCGTGGGCTGCGAGCTGTGCGCCTGGGCGTGCCCGGCGGACGCGATCTACGTCGAGGGCGACAGCAACTCCGACGCCCCCGACGGCGAGCGCTACAGCCCCGGGGAGCGCTACGGCCGCGTCTACCAGATCAACTACCTGCGCTGCATCCTGTGCGGGCTGTGCATCGAGGCCTGCCCGACGCGCGCGTTGACGATGACCA